>NZ_CP019605.1:322289-644578 GCF_001997295.1 Tessaracoccus flavus | reverse complement strand
GGCCATGACGGTGGGCACCGCCCGCCACATGTCGTCGGTCATCGCGTTGCGCTTACCCGGCTGGTTGAGGGTGACGACGGCGATGCTGCCGTGTCTGCTGACATCCACTGTTCCCATGGTCGCCAGGCTACTGGCCCCGCACCCCACCGGGCGGCGGTGGCCCAGTCTGAGCGGACCGCCCGCCAACTGGCTACCCGGGGGCGATCTGCAGACCCGCCAGCGCAGCGGCGATACCGGCGGCGACGACCGACGTCGATATCGTCGCCCGTCGGGTCGAGCCGCCCTCATCCGTCTCGGCCCCGACCAGGGCGGTCGTGTGATCTGGGCGGATGGCTGGGACGTGGATGAAGGTGGCGGGGCCCTCGAAGTGCCGCAACACGGCGCGGTAGACGGCGTTGCAGACGAACCGACCGGCGTCGTCGGAGGCGCGCGCAGGGGTGCCTGCGCGGACCAGCGCCACCACGAGGGCATCGGTGTCGAGGCGTGATCCGATCCTGTCCGGGCCGTCATCGAGGGCCAGCATCCGGGGTTGCGAACCGTCGTTGTCGGGGATGCGCGCATCGGCAACGGCCCCAGCCCACCGTTCCGGGGTGACCACATCGCGGCCGCCCGCCTCTCCGAGGCAGACCACAGCGTCGGGGCGCTGCTCCTCGATTGCGGTCAACAGTTCCCGGGGCGCCCGCTCGAAACTGACGGACAGGGTGGCGGTGACCAACTCCCCCGGTCCGGCCCACAGGTCCCGCACGGCTCTCGCCACGTCGAGGCTGGCGTTGACGGTGTCTCCACCGAACGGTTCGAAGGCGGTGAGGAGGATCTTCATGCCTCCACCCTGCCACGGGTAGATGTCCGGCTCCAGAGACAAAACGGGGCGGGAACCCATGGTTCCCGCCCCGTTCAGAGAGCTGCTGATCAGTCCTCGGCCGGCTTCGTGGCCGACTGATCCACGTGGACGCTCGGGCTCATCGTCGCCGACACCGCGATCTTGCGCAGGTAGCGGCCCTTCGAGGACGACGGCTTCAGTCGCAGGATCTCCTCCAGCACGGCGAAGTAGTTGTCCACGAGGTGCTCCTGCGGGAACGACGCCTTCCCGATGAGGAACTGCAGGTTGGCGTGACGGTCCACTCGGAACTCGATCTTGCCGCCCTTGATGTCGGAGACAGCCTTGGCCACGTCCATCGTGACCGTGCCCGTCTTCGGGTTCGGCATGAGGCCGCGGGGGCCGAGCACGCGGCCCAGGCGGCCGACCTTGCCCATCATGTCGGGGGTGGCGACGACGGCGTCGAAGTCGAGGTAGCCGCCGGCCACCTTCTCGACGAGCTCGTCGGTGCCGACCTCGTCGGCTCCGGCCTCGCGGGCTGCGTCGGCCTTCTCACCGGCGGCAAAGACGAGGACCCGTGCCGTCTTGCCAGTGCCGTGCGGAAGGTTGACCGTGCCGCGGACCATCTGGTCTGCCTTACGGGGGTCGACGCCCAGGCGGACGGCGACGTCGATGGCCTCGTCGAACTTCGCCGACGCCATCTCCTTAACGAGGCGGAGAGCCTCTTCCGGGGTGTAGAGCTGTGCGTCGTCGCGCTTCTCAGCGGCGCTGCGGTAAGCCTTGCTGTGCTTCATGCTGGTTCCTTTCAGCCGGTCCCGAAGACCGGTCCACCAGTTCTGGTGTGGGGAGCACTCCCCTGCCAGTGATGTGTTGTGGGGGTGGGGTCAGATCACTCGACGGTGACGCCCATGGAGCGGGCGGTACCTTCGACGATCTTCATGGCGGCCTCAACGTCGTTGGCGTTGAGATCGGGCAGCTTCGTGGTGGCGATCTCACGGACCTGGTCCTTGGTGAGCTTGCCGACCTTGTCCTTCAAGGGGTTGGCGGAGCCGCTCTTGAGACCGGCGGCCTTCTTGATCAGCTCAGCCGCCGGGGGCGTCTTGGTGATGAAGGTGAACGTACGGTCCTCGTAGATCGTGATCTCGACGGGGATGACGTTTCCGCGCTGGGATTCGGTCTGGGCGTTGTACGCCTTGACGAACTCCATGATGTTGACGCCGTGCGGGCCGAGGGCGGTACCGACCGGCGGCGCAGGGGTGGCAGAGCCAGCCTGCAGGGCGACCTTAACGAGGGCCGCGACCTTCTTCTTGGGAGGCATGGATGGGTCCTTTACCTGTTGTGTTGGATGAGCCCAGATGAACTGGGCAGGCGCTCAATCTTAGACGACCTTTTCGACCTGTTTGAATTCCAGGTCGACAGGGGTCTCCCGGCCGAGAATCTCGACCAGGGCCCTGAGCCGCTGAGTGTTGGCGTTGATCTCGGTGATCGACGCGTGAACCCCGGTGAAGGGCCCGTCGATGACCATGACGGAGTCGCCGACCGCGAAGTCGACCACCTCGACCTTCCTCTTCCGAGCCACCGCGGCGCCCGCCTGAGCGGCGTTGACCTTGGCGACGATGGAGGGGGTCAGCATGTTGATGACCTCGTCGATCGACAGCGGCACAGGCTGCTGTCCATGGCCGACGAAGCCGGTCACCGACGGGGTCTGCCGGACGACGCTCCAGGAGTCGTCCGTGAGCTCCATGCGGATCAGTACGTACCCGGGAAGGACACATCGCGTGACGGTCTTGCGGGTGTTGTTGCGGATCTCCACGACCTCTTCGGTGGGGACCACCGTCTCGAAGATGAAGTCCTCCATGTTGAGGGACTGGGCGCGGGAATCGACGTTCTGCTTGACGCGGTTCTCCATGCCCGAGTACGTGTGGATGACGTACCACTCGCCGTACTTGGACTCGAGTTCCTCACGGAGTTCGGCCAGAGCGGCGGCGAGGGCGTCGTCCTTGCTGACTTCGCCCTCCTCCAGCTCCTCTTCGTCCGCGGGCTCTTCCTCCATCAGCGTCAAGGTGGTGTCCTCGTCGCTGCTGGACTCCTCGCCGAGCAGGCCCAGGTCGATCTCGACGTCGTCGTTCTCGGTCTCCTCGAACGTGCCGAGGTCGATCTCGAAGTCGTCGTTGGTGTTGTCAGTCATGGTGATCAGTTTCCAAACAGCTGCAGAAGAGCCCAGCCGAAGGCCAGGTCCAGCAGCGCGACGATGGTGATGATGATGAGCACGAAGATCAGCACCGCGGCAAACATCCGCGTGAGCTGCGGCCAGGTGGGCCACACGACCTTCTTCAGCTCCGCCGCCGACTGGCCGACGAACTCGGCCGGGTTGGAGGCCTTGTAGGGATCCTCCTCCTCAGCGAGTGCGGCACTGCGGCGCCGGGTCGGGGCGTCCTTGCGGCGGACGGGAGCCTTGGCCGTCTTGCGGGCGATCCCGGGCGCCGCGGCTGCGGCTGCCTGCTCCTCGGGGGTGAAGTCCTCTTCGAGCTCGGCGATGCGCTCGTCGTCCTCGCGGGTGGTATCGCGCGCCTCGGGCCCGGCGTGGTCGCCCACCCGACCGACGAGCTGGGGATCCCCCTCGAGTTCCGGGTCCGAGACGGCTGCTTCGGCGGCGGCCAGATCCTCGGGCTCGTCAACGAGGCCGTCAGGGGTCACGTCCTCTGGGGTCGCGTCGGGATCGCGGTCGACGATCTCATCGTGATCCGGCTCAACGTCGCGCGACTTGTCGCTCACGTGAGAACTTCCCTTCGCTTGACAAATAAAACGCCTGCCGGCCTATGGCCGGTAGGCCTACGAGGCGGCCGTTGATACGACTACCTAGCAGGGCAGGAGGGACTCGAACCCCCAACCTGCGGTTTTGGAGACCGCTGCTCTGCCAATTGAGCTACTACCCTTTGGCGGTTGGATCACCAGGAAGAAACGTGGGTTTTGTGCACGCTCCGACCTTGGCAACTTGTACCGGGACACCAAACTATAGGCCGTTTCCAGCGCTGAGTCGAACCGGCGCTCACCCGGAATCCGCAGGTCGGCGGCCTCCCCGATCTGCAGCGCCCAGCGCCGGCCCATCCGGCTGCACGCCCGCGGACCGTCGTGTCCCATGCGCGTCGACACGCCAACGGCTCCGCCGCAACGCCAACGATGACGTGCGCTCGCCGACGAAACTCAGCAACGCTCCCGACATCTCGCGGGCGTCACTGGGTCCGGTTGGCGAGTGGCCGTAACGGTTGGCGTCTCGGACGGCGGTCCCCTACGCCAGGGAGGCGATCCAGGCCCGGTGCAGGTCCGCGTAGCGGCCCTCACCTCCGACGAGGTCACTCGGTCGCCCGTCCTCGACTATCTGGCCGTGCTGCAGGACCAGAACCCGATCGGCGATCTCCACCGTGGAGAGTCGGTGGGCGATGATGACGGCGGTCCTGTCGGCGAGGATCGTGGACAGTGCCGCCTGGACGAGACGCTCGGTGGGGATGTCCAGCGAGCTGGTGGCCTCGTCGAGGATGAGCACCCTCGGATCGGCCAGCACGACACGGGCGAAAGCCACCAACTGGCGCTGGCCGGCGGACAAGCGCGACCCACGTTTCCCGGTATCCGTGTCGTAGCCCGCCGGCATCTGCTCGATGAAGGTGTGCGCGCCGACGGCGTGGGCGGCCGCGACGACCTCCTCGCGCGTGGCGTCGGGCCGCCCGAACGAGATGTTGTCGGCGATCGATCCGGCGAAGATGAAGTTCTCCTGGGTGAGCAGGGTGACGTGCCGACGCAGCGTCTCGTCGGCCAGGTCGCGCACATCGATGCCATCGAGGCTGACCGTCCCCCGCTGCGGGTCGTAGAAGCGCGCGATGAGCTTCGCGATGGTCGTCTTCCCCGCCCCGGTGGTGCCCACGAGAGCGACGGTCGTCCCCGGCTCCAGCTCCAGGTCGAGCCCGGGAAGCACCGTCTTGCCCTCCACGTAGCTGAACTCGACGCTGTCGAAGCTGATCCGCCCCGCCGCAACGGGGAGTTCCACGGGATGCTCCGGGTCGGCGACCTCATCGTCCTCGGCCATGACTCCTGAGACCTTCTCCAGCGCGGTGAGAGCCGACTGCAGGGTCGAGATGAACTGGCTGAGGTCCTGCATCGGGTCGAAGAACATCCGCAGGTACAGGACGAAGGCGGCCATCGTGCCGACGCTCACTGAACCGTCGAGCGCAAGGTATCCACCGGCGAGGACGACGAGCACCACGCCGAAGTTGCCGATGAACTGGATGCCGGGCATCGCGCGAGCGAAGATGCGCATGGCGCGGACGTTGGAGTCGCGGTAGGCCGACGCGACGCCCTCGAAGATCTCCATCGACCGGGGTTCGCGACGGAAAGCCTGGACCGCCTTGATGCCGGTCATCGTCTCGATGAACTGCACGATCACGATGGCCGAGTGTGTTCTGACCGTGCGGAACGCCCTCGTCGACGCCCGGGCGAACCAGCGCATGAGCGCGATGAGCAGGATGTAGGAGAGGAAGGCGACCAGCGCCAGCCGCCAGTCGAGGGTCAGCATGAGGATCGAGGAGCCCACGATCGTGAGCAGCGCGATGACGACCACATCGAGCCCCTGCAGCACCAGCTCCTGCACGGCCTCGACGTCGCTGGTCATCCGCGAGACGGCGCGTCCCGAGGTGTAGCGGTCGTGGAACCCGATGCTCAGCTTCTGGAACTTGCGAAACAACCTGCGTCTGAGGTCGAGGAGGATGGCGTTACCGACGCGCCCGGAGCGACGGACGAAGATGACGCGCGCGATGGTCTGGGTGGCGACGGCCCCGGCCATGAGGAACACCGACGGCCACAGAGTGTCCCCGGCGGTGGGGCCGCCGAGACCGTCGTCCAGAACACGCTGCACCAGCAGCGGGATGACCAGGCGCGCGGCCGCCTCGGCGACGACCACTCCGACGAGGATGAACAGCCAGGTCCGGTGAGGACGCACGAGGTCGGAGAGCAGACGACGGCTCGGCGCGCGGAGCCCGACGGTCGCGTCGGTCTCCTCCGAGATCTCCTGCTTCACGCCGCGCCACTGGTCGTTGGGATCGGTGCTCACGCCTCACCTCCCAGGTCCGGCTGGATGCTGTAGTCCGCACTCAGCAGCTCGCGGTACTCGGGAACTGTCGAGAGCAGTTCGGAGTGCGTCCCGACGTGCGCGATCCGGCCCTCGATCAGCATGGCGACCCGGTCGGCCAGCATCACCGTCGACGCCCGGTGCGCCACCACGATGCCGGTGACTCCGACGAGAGTCGACTTCAGCGCCGCCTCGACTTCCGCCTCCGTGTGGATGTCCAGCGCGCTCAGGGTGTCGTCGAGCACGAGCACCTTGGGCCGCACGAGGATCGCCCTGGCGAGGGCGAGTCGCTGACGCTGCCCTCCGGACAGGCTCAGCCCCTGCTCCCCCAGCCTGGTGTCGAGCCCCCAGGGCAGGTCGTAGACGAACTCGGCCCGCGCGACCCGGACGGCGTCGGCGATATCGGCCTCGCTCGCGTCCGGCCTGCCGAGGGTGAGGTTCTCCCGCGCCGACATCGAGAACAGGATCGGGTCCTCGAAGGCCGTCCCGATGAGGCTGCGGAGCTGGGTGAGGCTCAGATCCCGCACATCTACGCCGTCGAGAAGGATCTGGCCGCCCGTCACGTCGACGAGGCGCGGGATCAGCGACACCAGGGTGGACTTGCCTGAGCCCGTGCCCCCCACGAGCGCGACGGTCTCCCCCGGAGCGACGTCGAGGTCGAGCCCATCCAGGGTGGGCTGATCCGCGTCCGGGAACTGGAACGTGACGTCGCGGAGGCTGAGGGCGCCCCGCGGGTCGGCGATGACCGCATCGCCGGAGGTGATCGTCGCCGGAGCGTCGAAGACCTCCGACACGCGGTCAGCAGCCGTGGCGGCCTCGCGGGCGAAGGAGAGCAGGAAGCCCAGCCCTCCCACCGGCCAGGCCAGGGACAGCAGCAGGGTGACGAACGTGACCGCCCCTCCCAGCGTGAGCGTCCCGGCGGACACGCCGAAGCTGACGCCGATCAGCACGACTATCAGCAGCACCGACGGGAACACCTCGAGGAGAGTCCACAGCACCGAGGCAAGGTTCGTGCGGCGGATGCCCGACTGGGCCAGCGTCGTGGCCCGCTTGTCGTATTCCTCGAACGCGTACGCCGTACGCCCGAACGACCGGATCACCCTCACTCCGTGCAGCGATTCCTCCGCGGCCGACGCAGCATCCCCGGTGTCGTCCTGCAGCGTGCGCGACAGCGGCCCGAAGCGCCTGAGCAGCAGGTAGGTCGCGATGATGACCGGCACCACGAGCGCCAGCACCGCTACGCCGACCTGCCAGAGGGTGGTGACCATGATCGTCAGGACGACCACGATGTGCAGGGCACTCATGAACAGCATCACGAGTCCGAACGACATGAACCGCCGGAGCAGTCCGAGGTCGCTCATCACGCGGCTGAGGAGCTGCCCTGATTCCCAGGACTTGTGGAAGCTCATCGGGAGCCGTTGGAGTTGGGCGAACAGGTCAAGTCTGATGTTGGTTTCGATGTGCGAGGTCGCCCGCGACATGATCCATCGGCGGATCAGGGAGATGAGAGCCTCCGCGGCGCCCACCACCAGCAGGAGAAACGCGTACCAGAGCACCCCTCGGGCGTCACCGTTGCGGATGGGCCCATCGACGACGTCGCCGAGCAGCCGCGGGATGGTGATGCTCAGCAGAACCCCGATCGGTGCCATGGTGAAGGAGAGGGCGAACTGCCGCCAGAAGGGCCGGATGTAGGGCAGGAACCGGACGACGTTGGGACGTCCGGGGCGCGCCGAGGCCAGCTGGGGAGGGCGGGATCCGGCGTTGAGCACCCGAGAACCCTATGCCCGGCCAAGTCAGGTGACAAACCCCCTCGGCCCCCGAGCTTGTCGCTTCCTGTTCCCTGAGCTTGTCGCTTCCTGCTCCCTGAGCTTGTCGCTTCCTGTTCCCTGAGCTTGTCGAAGGGTTACGGCCCCGATCCCTACCGCCGCCCCCGACAACAGGGCGGCGCCCACAGTTGCGGCCGTTACCCTTCGACGGACGGGCTGCTCGCAGAGCAAGCCGGCCCTGCTCAGGGACCAAGTGCGACGGACCCCGACCGGGGAGACGGTCCGGGACGCGGAGGGGCCCCGCCGAACTGGGGGATTCGGCGGGGCCCACACCTGTTTTACACGGCGCGCCTCACCAGCGGCGGAACATCACCATGTTGTTGAACACCCACTGGTTGTCCTGACCGAACGTGTACCCACCACCCGGCTTCGGCAACGCGTGATACACCGTCGTCCACCCGTACGACCGACACGCGTTCGAGCCGGTCACCTCCGTGTCACACTCAGTGCGCCACAGCGACTCATCCGACGCCTTCCACGAGTTCGCGTACCCCAGCGGGTTCGCCGACCACTGCGCCCGGGTCATGAACGGCAGGTAGGTGAGGTTGTTGAACGCCCACCCACGCTCAATCGAGTACGAAGTACCCGACCGCTTCACCACAGACGCCCAGATATCAGTGCGGAACCCCTGAGTCTGAGAATACGGCTCACGGCCGCGACGGCGGCCCTCATCGTCTTCGCACGGTGGACTAAGCGCATCGGGTCTCCTCAGATCGGCGGTGATCGCGTTTGGGCCGAAACTACGGTGACGTCGATCGGCCCGACAGGTTTCGCGTCGAATCGCGCAGGGCCATTGCGCTGTTGAGCACCGGGGGCCGCTCAGACTGGCAGTAGTCTGAGCGTCTATGACGGGTGAATTGCTCCGGGGGCTGGTAGCCGGGATCGACCGCGCTCTGCCCCACGCCGCAGCCCTGCGGCGCGAGATCCACGCGAACCCGTCGCTCAGCGGTCATGAGGAGCCCACTCGTGCAGCCTTCATCGACGCCGCCGACCATCTGCACTGGCGGGAAGTTGCCCACACCGGGGCGTGGGCCCGGATGGGGCCGGACGGACCAGCAGTGGGGGTCCGCGCCGAACTCGACGCACTTCCCATCAATGAGTCCACCGGGGTGGAGTGGGAGTCCAAGGTCGCGGGAGTCATGCACGCCTGCGGGCACGATCTCCACCTGGCCGCCCTGTGGGCACTGACGGAGGCAGCCCGCGACGTCGACCTCCCGGTCGGGCTGGTGCCGATCCTCCAACCACGCGAGGAGATAACACCGCCGGGGGCGGGCGACGTCGTCGCGTCCGGGCTGATCGAGGACGAACAGATCGAGGCCATGATCGGCGTGCACGTGCAGCCGGCCGTCGAGCGTGGGGTCGTCTCCACCGGCACCGGGGCAGTCAACGCCGGCTACGACTCCTTCGAGATCGTGGTCAAGGGCAGGCCAGGCCACGGGGCGTATCCCCACATCGCCATCGACCCCATCACGACGCTGGCGGACATCGTCGGAGCGCTGAGCGGCCTACCGACCCGGGTGATCGATCCCATCCGTCCGACCGTCATCTCGGTCGGTCAGATCAGCGGTGGGACCGCGCCCAACGTCATCGCCGACGAGGCGAGCTGCCGAGGCACGATCCGCACCTTCACGGAGGCCGACCGGGACCTGCTGCACGAGGCCATCACGCGCACTGCGGAGTCGATCGCGCTCGGCAGGGGCGCCTTGGCGACGACAAGGTTCGTGCGCGGAGGTCCCCCGCTGGTCAACGACCCGGGACTGGCACACCGCGTCGATCGCGAACTGTCCTCCCTCGGGATCACCGTTGCGGAGACACCCTTCCGGTCGTGCGGCTCGGACGACTTCGCCGAGTACGGGTTGGCGACGGCGTCAGTCATGTGTTTCGTGGGCACCGGACGGATCGACGGCATCGGGCTTCACCACGGCGCGTTCCTGCCCGGGCGCGAGGCGCTCCAACTCGCGGCACACACCATGGCCGCGGGCTATGTGGCCGCGGCCGGAATGCTGCTCTAGGGAACCACTGATCAGTCGCCGCGAGGCGCCAACTCAGCCGAGCAGTCGGGCCCAGGTCGCCAGGCCCACCGCACCGTTGGGCTTGATCCGCTGCCGTTCCTGGAAGCTTCGCACGGCCGCCTCCGTCGCCGGGTCGAACGTCCCGTTGACGGTGACGGCGAGGCCTTCCGCCTTGAGCTCGAGCTGGAGCGCTGAGACACGCTCCCCGGAGTCCCCGGCGCGCAGCGACGGCAGCAGCCGGGACCAGGTCTGGTCGTCGACGGCGCCGGTGGCCGGGAGTCCCTGCGACGACTGATAGGTCTTGACGGCACCCTCGGTGAGCGCGCCGTAGCTGCCGTCGACGAGCAGCGTGCTCCCAGCTGCGTTGAGCAGCGTCTGGAGGCTCTCCACCACGGTCCCGCGGCTGCCGCGGCTCAGCGCCGGGAAGTCTGACCCGGACTTGAACACAGGGTCCACCACCACCGGCGTATCGGTATCCGCTCCGCTCGGATATCCCGGGCCGGCCCCGGAGACGTTGTACTGGTACAGGCTGTAGCTGCGCATGATCGAGATGACCAGCTCCGAGTACTTCGGGTCGGTGGCGTACCCGGCCCTGCGCACCTCGGTGACGAACTGATCGGGATACCGGGTGTAGTCGAACGCAGGGGCGTACCGCGACAAGGTGGTCAGGAACCTGCCGAAGTCGAGCATCGAATCCGCCCAACTCGCATAGGTGCGAAAGTTCGACACCTTCAGGTACTTCGTGCCGTCGGCCCGGTACTCGTAGGACGAGACCGGCACACACCCCGTCTGGTAGGGCGACGGCGTCGAGGTGCACTTGATGTTGAACAGGGTGTTGACCTTGTAGACGGTGCCGTTCACGGTCATGGTGCCGGCCATCGTCGAGCGACCCCAGCCGCTCTCCAGCGCAGCCATGCCGATCGTCACCGACGCGGGGATGCCGGTGCGACGCTCGTTCTCGCGGGCGCCCTCGACCAGCTTGGCGATGAAGTCCTGCTGCACCGAGGCACGCGCTGGGTTGGTCACGGACGCGGCCGTGGCGAGAGCTATGAGGACCACCACCACGGCGAGCTTGAACCAGCGCATCTGTGCCTCCCTGAACTGTTGCCGTGAGGCTATCGCCGCAGACGGCGACGCTGAAAGTTTCTCAAGCTGAGGTTGAGGTGGTCAGCCCGATGAGATTGACCTCGGGCACCAGCTGGATCCCAAAGCGATCGGCAACGCCGCGCTGGACCTGCCCGGCCAACTCGGCGAGGTCCGCTGCGCTCGCCCCGCCGCGGTTCGTCAGAGCCAACACGTGCTTGGTGGACAGCGACGCCCGCTCGGTGCCGAAGCCCTTCTGGAACCCGGCGTGCTGAATGAGCCAGGCCGCGCTGGTCTTGACCAGGCCTCCCTCTGCGGGGAATCGGGGGGCGTCGGCAGGCAGCGCTGCGGCTTCGTCGGCGCTCAGGATGGGGTTGGTGAAGAACGAGCCTGCGCTCCAGGTGTCGGGGTCGGTGGGGCTGAGCACCATGCCCTTGCCGGCGCGAATGGACAGGACGGCCTCGCGGATGGCGCGAGCGGGCGCCCGGGTGCCGAGTTCGACTCCGAGGTGTCGCGCCAGTTCCGGATAGGCCACGGGGCTCCCGAGTGCGCCGAGTTGGAACTGGAAACCGACCTCCAGCACGAGGTAGCGGCCGGGCTCGCGCTTGAACCGCGAAGTGCGGTAACCAAAGCCGCAGTCCGCGAGCGCGAATGTTCGCTGCCTGCGCTCCAGGCGGTCCCAGGTGCGCACCGAATCGATGGTGTGGGACACGTCGGACCCGTAGGCCCCGACGTTCTGGATGGGGGTGGCGCCAACCAGTCCCGGGATGCCGGAGAGCATCTCGATCCCGGTCCACTCCTGCTCCACGGCGTAGGCGACGAACGTGTCCCAGTTCTCCCCCGCCGCGACCTTCACCGACGCCCCGCCGCAGGCGGAGACATCGGCCTGCAGCCCGGTCATGGCCACGCGGACCACCGTGCCGGGGAACCCATCGTCGGAGACGAGGAGATTCGAACCGCCGCCGAGGACGAGGACCGGCTCGCCACGACTGTCGCAGTCAGTGACCGTCTCGACGAGTTCGGTTTCGGTGGTCGCCACGACGAAACGTCCGGCCGGCCCTCCGACCCGGAGGGTGGTGTGGTCGGCCAGCAGCGTGGAGTCAGGCACCGCCGTGGTGGTCGGATCCGCGCTCAGCCGGTCGATTCTGCACTCAGTCAATCCGGACCTCGGCCCTGGCTGCGCCGAGGACAGCTTCGCCGTCGCACGATGCGGTGATGGAGATCTTCGCGGTGCCTTCGACGACATCGGTGACGGTGGCGGTGTAGACGACCTCGGTGCCCTCGTCGGTGTCAGGGACGACGACGGGGCGGGTGAAGCGCACCGTGTAGGACAGCACTCGGGCGGGATCGCCGATCCAGTCGGTGACGACCCTCAGGCCCGCCCCCATCGTCCACATGCCGTGCGCGACCACTCCGGGCAGGCCGATTGCCTGGGCGTGGCGCTCGGAGAAATGGATCTCGTTGAAGTCCGTGGAGGCACCGGAATACCGAACGACCGTGGAGCGGGTGACGCGGACACGCAGTTCTGGCAGGCCCTGGCCGGGGGCGGCTTCAGTCATGGGATGCCTCCCGGGTGTGCATGAGGGTTGACCGGGATTCGCAGACGGTCTGCCCGTCCACTGTCAGATCGACCAGCACCGTGATCCAGTCCATCTGTCCACGGTTGCGGACCTTCTCGATGGTCAACCGGGAGATGACGGCGTCGCCGTCGGTGAGCGGCCGGTGAAAGGTGAAGTTCTGTTCGCCGTGGATGATGCGGTTGAGCGCCAGGCCCAACTCGGCGTCGGAGAAGAGGGCCCCCCAGGCCTGGGCGGCGATGACGGCGGCGAACGTCGGCGGTGCGATCGGATGATCGCCCGCGTAGGCGGGGTTGTCGTCGCCCAGCGCCGCGGCGAACTCCGCTATCTTCGCGCGGCTGACCACATACTCGGGGGTGTCGGGGTACCGGCGCCCAACGTGTTCGGCGGTGATTGGCATGCGTAAAGGGTAGCGTCCCGGCAACGAAAAGACGGCCGCCCGGACAGGGACGGCCGTCTTCTGCGACTGGGTTCAGCGGGTCTCGCGGTGCGCCTGGTGGGTGCGGCAGCGCGGGCAGAACTTCTTCAGCTCGAGACGATCGGGATCGTTTCGACGGTTCTTCTTCGTGATGTAGTTACGCTCCTTGCACTCAGTGCACGCGAGCGTGATCTTCGGACGAACGTCCTGAGACTTCTTGGCCATTAATCATTCCTTAGCTAGCTGCGCGGCGCGCGGGTGGCAAGTTGTGGTGACGAGGGCGGGACTTGAACCCGCGACACAGCGATTATGAGCCGCTTGCTCTACCGACTGAGCTACCCCGTCAGGAGTTCATCCCTGGTGGAGCCCAGGGATGAACCGAGCCCCCATGCGGAATCGAACCGCAGACCTTCTCCTTACCATGGAGACGCTCTGCCTACTGAGCTATAGGGGCCAGCCGACGACCAAACATACACCAGCGATTCGGCGCACCACAAATCGGGGCTGGTCGACGGAGGACGCCGGTGGATCAGGCGTTGAGACCGGCGATCGCGGCGTCCAGCGCGCCCTGGAAGAGGGTCTCCCGCTCCTCCGGGGAGAGGTCGCCGGAGCCGTCCTTGAGGTGGTCAGACACCGTCAGGACAGTCAGCGCCTCGGCGCGGTGCTTCATGGCGCACGCGTAGAGCCCAGCGGCCTCCATCTCGACGCCGAGGGTGCCCAACTGGTCGAGCGCCGGGATGATGTCGCTCCGAGAGCTGTAGAAGAAGTCGCTCGAGTACACCGAACCGACGTGGACGGCGCGATCGCCGGCGCGCGCGGCGTCGACGGCGGCGCGGAGCATGTCGAACGACGCGGCCAGAGACAGCGTGACGCCGGGTAGGTCGATGGTGGACACCGCGGAGTTCGTGTGCGCTGAGGCGGCGACGATGACGTCGCGCACCTTTACGTCGTCGGAGATCCCCCCGCACGTCCCGACCCGGACGATCCGACGGACGCCGAACTGCGAGAAGAGTTCGGTGGCGTAGATGGAGATCGACGGGATGCCCATGCCGGAGGCCATCGCGGTCATCTCGACGCCGTCGAGCGTGCCGGTCCAGGCTCCGATTCCGCGCACGTCAGAGACGAGGCGCACGTTCTCCATCCGGGTCTTGGCGATCCGCTCGGCGCGCTTCGGGTCGCCGGGCATGATGACGAGCGGGGCGATGTCGCCGGGTTCGCAGGCGATGTGGGGGGTTGCCATCATTGGCACCTTTCGCTGGTCGGAAAGAAGTTAGGCCTCGAATCAATCCGATCCGAGGCCTGGTGGCAGGTGTTGGATTTGAACCAACGTAGGACTACGCCGACGGTTTTACAGACCGCTCCCTTTGGCCGCTCGGGCAACCTGCCATGCTGTTGCCAGCGAGTGGAAATATAGCAGCGGCCACGCACGGCCACAAAAAGACCCGGGCGCAGCGCCAACGGATGGCGGCAAACGCCAACCGGCAACGCCGAACGCCAACCGCCACGCGGTGTCGCCCGCGAGACTCAGCGACGCCCGCGATATCCCACGGGCATCGCTGCGACTCGTCGGCGTTCCGACCTGTCCGTTGGCGTTTGAAGCTGACCATTGGCGTTCACGCTTCTCGGTTGGCGTTGGGCCCTCCCGGTTGGCGTTGGGCATCTCCCCGTTGGCGTTGGGCCCTCTCTGTTGGCGTTCGTTCGCGCCGGTTGGCGATTCCCACGCTTCCTGGGGAGAGCCCCTGCTCCGGTCAACCCAAGGGCCTGTGCGACCCACCCGGTGGATCCAGGCTCAGTCACCGATGGTGAGCAACATCTTGCCCGCCGCCACGAGCAGCACCACCCCGAGCAGACGCTGGATGTGGATGTTGCGCGGGGTCCGCGACCCGTACCGGGATCCCAGGAAGCCGCCCAGCACCGCGAGCGGGACCCACACCGCGATGGCGTCGAGCGGGATCGAGTCCAGCAGTTGCAGCTGACCGGCCAGGCCGGACGCCGAGTTGAGCAGGATGAACGCCGCCGCGACGCCGGCCGTCGTCTTGGTGTCGGCCCAGCGCCTGAAGAGCAGGATCGGGCTGAGGAAGATCCCGCCTCCGATGCCCGTAACGCCGGACAACAACCCCACGAATGCGCCGATGGCAAGAGCCGGGAGGACGGGGGGGCGCATCCCCGGATCATCGGCGGGATCGGCTTTGGGCCAGAAGAGGTAGCCCGCCGAGTAGATCAGCACCGCCGCGAGAAGCGGCTTGTACACCACGCCCGGGACATGGATCAGCCCCCCGACGAACGCCATCGGGACGGCCGTCACCGCGAAGGGCCACAGCACCCGCCAGGAGAAGGCGCCGCGCCTGTAGAACGCGGCGAACCCGATGGCCGCGACGGCGATGTTCAGCACGAGAGCCGTCGGACGCATGACCTCCGTGGTCACGGAGAACAGCGCCATGACCGCGAGATAACCCGACCCTCCGCCGTGGCCGACCGAGCTGTAGAGAATGGCGGACAGTCCGATCAGCAACCCGACCGCGACGATGATCTCCAGCTCCATGGGCGACACCCTAGTGCCGGCCGGCTGGCACAATGAGCAGCAGGAGCCTGGCGCGCGCGGGCCGACCCATCCGCCCGGATGATCGTCCGCAAATCCGACCCACTGCGTGCCAGGCGCAGATCGTCCAGTCACCAGGAGAGACACCATGGCCGCAGACAGCTCATTCGACGTCGTCAGCAAGGTCGACCGCCAGGAAGTCGACAACGCCCTCAACCAGGCCGCCAAGGAGGTCAGCCAGCGCTTCGACTTCAAGGGCACCGACGCGAAGATCGCGTGGTCCGGGGAGAACATCGACATGGAGGCGGTCTCGGAGGAGCGCGTCAAGGCGGTGCTCGACGTGTTCCAGTCGAAGCTCGCCCGCCGCGGCGTCAGCCTCAAGGCACTCGACGCCGGCGACCCGCGCCAATCGGGCAAGCTGTGGAAGATCACCGCGTCCATGAAACAGGGCATCAAGCAGGAGGACGCGAAGAAGATCTCCAAGCTCCTCCGCGACGAGGGCCCCAAGGGCGTCAAGTGCCAGATCCAGGGCGACGAACTCCGGGTCTCCAGCAAGAGCCGCGACGACCTGCAGGCCGTGCAGGCGCTCATCAAGGAGCAGGACTACGACTTCGCGGTGCAGTACGTGAACTACCGCTGACCGGCCACCGCCGTCACGTCCGCACCGGACCGACCGGCCTCACGCCCGGGGGCAGACGACCGGGTGACGGCACCCCCCTTATCCGCCTATCCGAAAGTAGCAGTCACTCCGTCAGGAACTCGGTCACTTCCCGCACGACAGGCTCAGCCCACAGCACCTTGTAGTGGCCCAGCCCCGACGTCCGGTGGACACGCGCGCCGGGCCACGAGCCCGCCAGGACATCGGACCCCGCCACCGGTGTCTCAGTGTCGTCCTCGTCGTGGACGAACAGCGCCCGCGGAAACGGCAGGTCACGCCGGCCCAGCACCGCAGGCACGTCGAAGTCAGCGGCGTGGAGACCGTAGTCACGCTCGAGAGCGGCGAGCATTTCGCCGACCGTCCGGGGGCCCCAGTCGAGTCGCCCTCCCAACAGCTCCAGGATGTCGTCGAGAAGCACCGAGGGGGCGATGAACGCCACTCGAGCAACGTCGAGCCCCTCCGCCACCGCGAGCGACGCCGCCATGGCGCCGCCCGAGTGGGCGACCAGCCCGTGGACCTCTCCGACGGACTGCGCAACCGCGTCGATGGCGTCCTTCAGTTCGGGCATTCCCGAGCGTCCCCGACCGAAGATGCCCTCGGGCGAGTCACCGTGGGCCGGTGCGTCCGACGCCACGACCCGGTGCCCCGCGGCCACGAGGGGCTCCACGTAGACACCCAACTGCTGCCACCACCCGGACCAGCCGTGGACGAGCAACACCGTCGGCCCCTCGCCCCAGGAGTAGGCCGCGATCGGTCGTCCGTTGACTGCGATGTCCAGACGCTCGCCCGGACGAACCCCTCGATCGCGCTTCGTCGGAGGTGGCGCCGGAGGCACGCGGAACCACAGCGCGGAGGCCGCCCTGGCCGTCAGACGGGGCGCGAGCCGCTCCCCGAGCCGGAAACCTGCCTTCATGCCGCCGAGGGCTGCGCGTTCGGCGAGCTTCGCTGTTGTCTTTCGGACGTTCATGGGTGCCATCCTCCACGCCGTCGGGCACTGGGTGCAAAAGGTCACTGGGTAGCATCGGGCGCCATGACCCTGCGCATCGGCACCCATAACGTCAACGGCATCCGCGCGGCACTGCGTCGAGGCTTCCGCGACTACTGGGACGGTTCTGGTGCTGATGTGGTGGCGCTGCAGGAGGTGCGCTGCCGGGTGGATGACCTGCCGCTCGACGCGTTCGAGGGCTTCCACGTCAGCCTCGACGCGGGGCAGCTCGCCGGCCGCAACGGGGTGGCTGTCCTGACGCGCCAAGCGCCGGTGCGGGTGCGATCGTTGTCGGGCGCCGTCACCGCAATCGCGTCGGATCGGGCGACCTCGGCGCTGGCCGCGGAGCGCATCGTGAACCGGGATCTGGCCGTTTTCGCCGACGAAGGTCGCTACCTCGAGGTGGACCTCGCCGACGCACCGCTTCGGGTGGCCTCGCTCTACCTGCCCAAGGGCGCCGCGTGGCCGTTCGACGACGGCGCGGAGGTGAAGTACCGCCGCAAGATGCGCTTCCTGAAGGGGCTGGCCCGCCAGCTCACCGCATCACGGCGCGACGCCGCCGCCGAGGGTCGCGAGTTCCTCATCATGGGCGACTTCAACATCGCCCACACCAGGCAGGACCTGCGGAACTGGCGCAGCAATCAGCGATCGGAGGGGTTTCTCCCCGAGGAGAGGGAGTGGTTCGCGTCGATCCTCAGCCCTCGCACCCTCGTCGACGTGACCCGCCGACTGCACCCGGAAGCCGACGGTCCCTACAGCTGGTGGTCGTGGCGCGGCCAGTCCTTCACTCAGGACACGGGGTGGCGGATCGACTACCACCTGGCCTCTCCCCGGCTCGCACGCTCAGCGTCGGCGTCCTGGGTGGCCAGGGAGGCGACCTACGACCTCCGGATGAGCGACCACTCCCCCGTGCTGGCGGATTATCGCCTCTGATCCTGCGCCAACTCGGGCGCCGGCTCGTCCGGGTCCATCGGCTGGCTGAGCTCGTGCGAGTGCATGATCCAGTAGGTGGCGCCGAACAGCAGCAGGACGAGCATCCACCAGCCGTTCCGCAGCCCGAAGTTCATGGCGTTGAACCCGAGCAGGACCACCGTCGCGACGATGGCTCCGCGCAGTAGCCGCTGCGAAGGGTGCGTCATGGGCAACAGCACCGCCCCCCACAGCAGGTACCAGGAGTGGATCGCGGGCGCGCACAGAGCAAACCAGATCAGCGACCAACTGATGAAGGTCAAGGGACGCTGCCCGAGGTGGCGCACGGCGAAGTAGATCATGCCAAGCACTGCGGCTGCGGCCCCGATCCCGCGGAAGGTGGTCACCCAGCCGCGTCCGGTCATGTCGCCGCTCGCGAGGTTGAAGGGGAACTGGACGAGGTGCCCCAACACCGTGAACGGAGACACGGTGTCGACCATGCCCGGCACGTTGATCGCATTGACCCAGCCGAAACCGAGGCCGCTGCCAAGCGAGATGGCGGCGAACACCGCGACCGACAGGCCCAGCGATCCCAGCGCCCGGAACATGGCGATCGTGAAAGGCCGGGGTCGCCACGACGACCAGGGTGTGACGAGGAACGGCAGCGCCACGGCCGCCAGGAACGCGGGCTGCTTGATGGCGGCCGCAACCCCGATGACGAGCGCTCCGAGCCACCAGGCCCGGTACCGCATCGTCAGCCAGATGCCGAGCAGCATGAGCCCGGTCATCTGTGAATCGTTGTGGGCTCCGCCGATGAAGTCGATGACCAGGATCGGGTTGAGGACCGCGAACCAGCTGGCGGCCGCCGGATCGGCGCCCACCCGTCGGGCGATGGCCGGCACGAGGATGCCGATGAGGATGACCCCGGCGAGCGCCGGCAGCCGCATCAGCAGGGCGGACACAAACGGATCGAACCCGGCCGCTTGAACGATGCCGTGGCTGAGCCAGAGCGACAGCGGGCCGTAGGGGGCCGTCGTTTCGCGCCAGACCCAGGCCACCTGGTCGGCGTAGTAGCCCGGCAGAATCCCGGGACCGACCTGATAGGGGCTGAGGTTGTTGTGGATGAGCCATCCGTGCGCCGCGTAGGAGTAGGCGTCGTGCGAGAAGATCGGGGGGCCGAGGAGCAGCGGGGCGGACACGATCGCCAGCACCGCCCAGTGCCGCAGCTGTGGACGCCCTCGCGCCCGGCGTCGCGACGGCCGCAGCCGGAACCACGACTCCAAGAGGAGTGCGAGGCCCACGAGGGTCGCGATGGTGCCGATCCACCGCGTGGTGGGCCCGTCGATGCCGAACGTGCGGAGCGTGTCCCACACCGGGGACGCCTGCGGCAGGTAGGCGGGGCTGAGCGAACCGATAAGGATGCCGACGCTGCCCAGGAAGCCTGTCCACACCGCACGGGTCCGCCCCGCCTGCGCCAGCCCTCGCACGACCTCCGACGCGAGGCTACGCATCCGGCGCCAGCTGCTCGCGCTGGTGCACCAGATCCACGAGGCTGTCGGCCGACGGGACGTGCGAATCGCCCCACTCCAGCGCGTCCGTGGGGCACTGCTCGATGCAGACCCCGCAGTACATGCAGAGCGACCAGTCGATGGTGAACGTATCGAGCACGTTGTGGGTCCGGGGTCGGGCCCCTGGGGCGGGCACCGTCTGCTCCTGATGGGAGGTGAGCCGGATGCACCAGGTGGGGCATTCCCGCGCGCAGATCATGCAGGACGTGCAGCGGTCCTCGATGAGGCGGATGGAGCCGTGGATCATCGCACCCTCCTCACCCTTGCCCCCGTGGCCGACAGGGCGATGTCGGCGGCCGTGGCGGCCGGGTCGGCGAGGAGGCTCGGATCGGGGACGCCCGGGGGCACCAGCTTGCGCCGGCCCGGCGCGGCGTCGGATTCACCCGGCTCGAGGGCCCCGGGCCAATGAACCTCCTGACGCTGCTCGAGGAGGACGTCCTTGCGCAGCGGAGCGCCGCCACCGTGGTGGATGAGCGGACGGTTGTCGCCCCCGTTGAACTCGACACCGAAGAAATCGTGAACCTGACGCTGCAGCCAGGCCGCACCGGGGAAGATGTCGGCGATGTCCGGGAGCGACGGCCGGTCTCGATCGACGAGCGCCTCGATCCTGGCTGGCTCGCCGTCGTCCGGGCGCTCGAGCCAGAGCAGCACCCTGATGTGGTCGGAGTGACCCACCTCGTCCACGGCCGTCAGGTTGGCCAGGAAGGTGAAACCAGCCTCCCTCGCCGCCTCGACCTCAGCCCGCCACGTGACCGGCACGACGCACCTCCTCCAGGTAGCTGTGCAGCGCATCAGGAGGAGGCGGGCACCCGGCGATGAAGTGGTCGACGTCGACGATCTGCCCGCCGCCTGCGACCACCGAGTAGGAGTCCCAGTAGGGTCCTCCGACGCAGGCGCACGCTCCGAAGGCGACCACCGTCGGGTCCGCCGGCAGCTGATCCAGCGCATGCCTGACCGCTGGCACCGCCGCCGTGGTGAGCGTCCCCGACAGCGTCACCACCACCACGGCTCCTGCGGGTAGCTGCTCGAGATCGACGGCGCGCCGACCCTGGGCTGCCGCCTGCGTCTCCAACGCGCAGCAGGCCAACGGCACATCGACGACGAAGACCGAGCCGTCGTCGAACCAGTCTGTGGCGTGCATGCGCGGCAGTCTACGCCGGACCGCGACGAAGCCGCGCCCCCCTGCGGGGGGGCTAGAATCAACCCTTCATGACTGACATCCCCACCTGGGCGCGCACGCTCACCGACGGCGACCTGCTGAGGGCGTTCGGAGCAGCGACCCTGGTGCGAGGGCGACAGTATGCCGCGATGAACCGGGTCACCAGCGTCAGTACGACCGCGGATGGAGCCAGGGCGACGGTCCGCGGCAACGCGATGCGCACTTACGAGACCACGCTCTGGCGCACCCACGACGGCACACCGCACAGCTACTGCTCCTGCCCGGTCGGACGGAACTGCAAGCATGCCGTCGCGCTGCTGGTGACCATGCGCGACAGCACCGCCGGTGCCGACTGGAGGCGCGCCCTGTCCCGGTTCGCACCGTCCGCGGCCCCGACGGGCCGCACTCCGCTGGCGCTGTCGGTCGATCAGACCGTCGAGGGATTCACGCTGCGCCCGCTCCGCCCCGGCAATCGTGAGCCGTGGATCCGGTCCGGCGCCTCCTGGGATGACGTCAGAACCTCACCGGTCGTCTTCCACGCGGAACACCGCACAGCCCTGCTCGCACTCCTCGAGACGAGGCAGGCCGACCGCTTCGGTGGCGCGACGGGCGGGGGCACCTTCGCGCTCGACCGCATGCGGGTTGACGGGTGGCGCCACCTGGCCGACGCGGTGCGGGCGGGGGTCGAGCTGATCCCGGGTCACGACCTCGGCGGCCGAGTTCTGCCGCCAGTCCGCCTGGCCGAGCACCCGGTCACCGCGGTGATTCGCGTCGATGAGACTAACGACGGTGCCCGCGTGTTGCCGTTGTTGGAGGTGGATGGTGAGGAGCTCCCGCCGTCGACCCGTTCCCTGCTCGGCTATCCGGCCCACGGTGTGGCGCTGCGGCTCGACGACTGTCTCCTCCTGGGTCCCCTGCGCGTGGCACTGGGCGAGGCGGAGCACGCACTCTTCGGGACCGGTGAGGTGGTCGTGCCCGAGTCCGATCTTCCCGTCTTCGCGTCCGCCTTCCTGCCCAACCTGAGCCGACGGCTCTCGGTCCACGTGGCCGACGGCATCGACCTGCCCACGGTGGAGCCGGTCCGGGCGCTCGCGCGGATCACGTTCGACGCGCTGCACGCCACCGTGAGCTGGGGCTACCGCTATCGCGTCGGGGCGGAGGTCCACGACGTGGGCCTGATCCCCACCAACGAGGATCCTCCGGTCCGCCAGCCCCACGAGGAGCAGCTACTCGCCCACTCTCTCCGCGACGGGCCCTGGGGCGAGTCGTTGGCCACCGTCCGGCTGAGCGGGCGTCAACTCATCGACTTCGTCTCATCCGGCCTCCCCGCGTTGGAGCGTCGTGAGGATGTTGCGCTTGAGGTCTCCGGCACGCCCCCGAGTTCCGGGAGGCGGACGAGGCGCCCCAGGTGAGCCTGACGGTTGGCGACTCCCGGACTGGGGACTGGTTCGACCTCGATGTCACCGTCACCGTCGACGGCGAGGAGGTACCTTTCCTGGCCTTGTTCAGTGCGTTGAGCGCCGGGGACGAGTTCCTGTTGCTGGATTCCGGCACCTGGTTCTCCCTCGACAGCCCGGAGCTGACCCAGCTGAAGACCCTCGTCGCGGAGGCCCGCGCGATGGTCGAGGAGGATGGCCCCGGCCAGTTCCGGCTGCGGCCGGAGCACGCCGGCCTGTGGGAGGAGCTGAGCGCGCTCGGCGTCGTCGCCGAACAGTCTGCGGCGTGGCAGTCGGCGGTGGCTGCGCTGCTCGACGTCGACGAGTTACCCGCGGTTGACCCGCCGGAGCGGCTCCGCGCCGAACTCCGCCCCTACCAGCAGACCGGATTCGAGTGGCTGCGGTTCCTGTGGCGCTCGCGGCTCGGGGGCATCCTGGCTGACGAGATGGGCCTAGGCAAGACGATGCAGGCGTTGGCTCTGATCCAGTCGGCCGTCGAGGCGGACGAGCTGGAGGCCCCGGTTCTCGTCGTGGCGCCCACGTCGGTGATCGGCACGTGGGCCGCGGAGGCTGCGGCGTTCGCTCCGGATCTCAACGTCGCCATCATTACGGAGACCGGCGCCCGGCGCGGCGCACACCTCGGCGAAGCCATCCAGGACGCCCACATCGTCCTGACGTCGTACACCCTGCTCCGGCTGGAAGCCGACGACTACAGGGACATCGCCTGGTCCACGGTGCTCCTGGACGAAGCCCAGTTCGTCAAGAACCACTCCTCGAAGGCCTACCAGGCGGTGCGCAAGCTCCGCGCGCGGCACAAGATCGCGCTGACGGGCACCCCGCTGGAGAACAACCTCATGGACCTGTGGTCGCTCCTCTCGATCACTGCGCCGGGGCTCTTCCCGGACCCCCGCGCGTTCACCGAGGCGTACCGCAAGCCGATCGAGTCAGGCGAGGCCACCGCGCTGGAACGCCTGCACCGTCGCATCCGTCCCCTGATCCTGCGGCGCACCAAGTCGGCCGTCGCCACCGAACTGCCCGAGAAGCAGGAACAGTTGGTGCCGGTGGAACTGTCCTCCCAGCACCGTCGCATCTACGACCGACACCTGGCCCGGGAGCGACAGAAGGTCCTCGGGCTCGTCTCGGACCTCCACCAGAACCGCATCACGATCCTCCGATCGCTGACGATGCTCCGCCAACTCAGCCTGTCGCCCGCGCTGGTCGACGCGAGCTACCCGGTCGTGTCGGCCAAGGTCGACGCGCTGATCGAGATGCTCGCCGAGACGATCGCGGAGGGGCACCGGGCATTGGTCTTCAGCCAGTTCACGAGCTTCCTGGCGTTGGTCAAGCAACGCCTCGACGCGGAGGGGATCGGCTACCAGTACCTCGACGGACGCACCCGCGACCGGGCCCGCAGGATCTCCGAGTTCCGCGGCGGGACCGACCCCGTGTTCCTCATCAGCCTCAAGGCAGGCGGGTTCGGGCTCACGTTGACCGAGGCCGACTACGTCTTCATCCTCGATCCCTGGTGGAACCCCGCCGCCGAGAACCAGGCCATCGACCGCACCCACCGCATCGGCCAGGACAAGCCGGTCAACGTCTACCGGCTGGTGGCGGCCGACACCATCGAGGAGAAGGTCATGGCGCTGCAGGAGTCCAAGCGACACCTCTTCGACGCCGTGGTCGGGCGCGCCGCCAACGTCGCGGCCCCGCTGACCGCCGACGACATCCGCGGCCTGCTCGACTGACGCAGATGCGGGCACCGGTCTTGACCGGGTGGGCAGATAGGGTGGCTGCCGCGCGCATCGGAGCGCGGGAGTTGGAGAGCACTCCATGAAGCACGTCCATGTCATCCTGCTGGCCGCAATCCTCGCGGTGGCGGGTCTGGTGCTGCCCTCATCCCAGTCTCCGGCCTCGGCGCTCGACGTGTACGTCACCGAGGGCACACACCTCCACAACGGGCGTCAGTGGAGGACCGTCTGCGAGCCCTACTCGCAGACGAGGTGATGCCGCACTGAGATCTGGGCGACGGTGATCCGACAGGAGGGTGGCCGGTTCAGCGCCTCGAACGGATGGGCCTTCAACAACCTCACCTATGCCGCCTCCCCGCGCGGCCTGTGGACCACCAACCCGCTGGCCGCCTACGGGAAGGTGGGCGGAGCCGCCACCTGGACCGGCACCGATGGACGCACCTGGCGCACGGAGTGCGACACGCCGCTGACCGGCAACGGCGGCTGCCGCTCGTTCATCGTCGCCTCGGTCATCGTCGCCTCGGTCATCGAGGCCTCGGGCTCCGGGTACCGGTGGGTGACGAAAGAGATCTTCAACAGCATGGTCCGCTTCGGCAGCACCGCACCGCCGAGCTACCCGACCGCTCCCCCGATGACGCAGGCGCCGTCGTTCCTCCAGGGCCGGACGCACTTCCGGCTGGGCCTCATCGTGACCCAGGCAAACGTCGGCACGCAGGCCAAGGGCCACGCGCGTCTGTCCAACATCGAGCTGGATCCGGGCGGGAAGGTCGGCACGTTCCGGGAGAACTACTGGACGTACTCGATGGACATGGCCGCTGGCGAATACGACTTCGGCCAGTTCCGCGCCACCCTCGCGAACCTTCCCTCAGGGTGCGTCACGAGCAGCAGGGAGACCGCCGACCGCGCGTCGATCGGACTGCCCCCGTTGCCACCCGGCGCCTGCGACGTACGCGCGGCGCGCACCTTCCTGGGCGCGCCGACCGTGCGGACCGGCACATATCACGCCTCCTCCGGCGCGACGGGCAACCGGATCCAGCTCTTCTTCGAGGGCAGTTCCGTCACCGAGACCTACCTCGATGCCTCCGACCCGGGACGGGCGTACAGCGAACTACGGCTGTCGGCCCACACACATCCGGGGGCGATCAACTCGATCGGCTTCCTGTTCGGCTCCACCACTGCACCCACCGTCGGCCAGTCCCTGGCACCGCTGGTCCAGCAGCTGGCCGAGTGGCTACCGCCGCGCTCCGTCAACCCGGCCCACGTCAACCAGGCGCTGTTCCCCTCTCCCGCCGGGGGTGCTGACAAGTCCTTGTGGGTGCAGTCGCTGGGCAGCTCAGCCCTGCCGGGCCACCCCCAGTACTTCCGGTTCCGCCAGTACGTCCCCACGCAGGGCAACCCGGGCTGTATCGCCACCGAGCCGGCGGTGCGGAGCCGCATCGACTATGGCTGGCACTCCTACCTCTGCCCGCTGGGCAGCGACGGCAAGATGGCGTGGCATCACATGGTGAGTCCGCTGGTGGCCGAGCGCCACGGCCTGTGCACCGACGCGTCGTCCTACGCCTGCAAGCAGGCCGGCACTCAAACTGCCGACTACACGATGCCCGCGCGGGCGGGCGGCCACGTCAATCAGACCCTCCAGGTGATCGACGACGACGGGCGGCTCGTGGGCATGGTCGGCCTCGAGACGAGCCTCTACTCGCTCAAGGCCACCTCTCAGTCGCAACTGAGCCTCATCGCGGTGGTGGCCAGCCGCTGACCCGGGGCAAGCGAGCAGCCCGTTCGCTGGGCTGGATCCGCCGAGCGGTCGCGTAGTCGCAGCACCGGACCGAGTCCGCCGTGAGCCTGATCGACCACGTCAGGCTTCCTGCAGGACGGCGCCTGGCAGCGGGGAATCGATGGATTCAGGTCGGGTGCCTAGAATGGCCACGATGCTCTCTAGGAACCCTGAGGTACCCACACGTGGCTGATCAGCTCTCCCTCGATCGAGTTGTGATTCGGTTCGCCGGCGATTCCGGCGACGGCATGCAGCTGACCGGCGACCGCTTCACCGCGGAGACGGCGAGCTTCGGCAACGACATCGCGACGCTGCCGAACTTCCCCGCGGAGATCCGCGCGCCCCAGGGCACCCTGCCAGGGGTGTCGAGCTTCCAGCTCCACTTCGCGAACTTCGACATCGTCACCCCCGGGGATGCGCCCGACGTGCTGGTGGCCATGAACCCGGCCGCCCTCAAGGCGAACCTCCGCGACCTGCGCAAGGGCGGGGTCATCATCGTCGACACCGCCGACTTCACGAAGCGCAACCTTGCGAAGATCGGCTGGGCCCACAATCCGCTCGAAGACGGGTCGCTCGGCAACTACTCGGTGCACGCCCTCGACCTGACCGGTCTAGCCACGGGCGCCGTCGCCGAGTTCGATCTCAGCCGGAAGGACGCGTCGCGCAGCAAGAACATGTTTGCGCTCGGCCTCCTGAGCTGGCTCTACTCGCGGCCCGTCGAGGGCACGCTGAAGTTCCTCTCCGAGAAGTTCGCGAAGAATCCGACCATCCGGGACGCCAACATAGCGGCGTTCAAGGCCGGGCACGCCTACGGCGAGACCACCGAGACCTTCGAGGTTCGCTACCAGGTCGACCCCGCCCCGATGCCGGAGGGGCGCTACCGCCAGATCTCAGGCAACCTCGCCACCGCCTACGGCCTCATCACCGGCGCGCACAAGGCCGGGCTCCAACTCTTCCTCGGCTCCTACCCCATCACCCCCGCCTCGGACATCCTGCACGAGCTCTCGCGCCGCAAGGACCTCGGCGTCATGACGTTCCAGGCCGAGGACGAGATCGCGGCCGTCGGGGCGGCACTGGGCGCCTCATTCGGTGGATCCCTCGGAGTGACGACGACGTCGGGCCCCGGCATGGCGCTCAAGGCCGAGACGATCGGTCTGGCAGTCATGACCGAGTTGCCCCTCGTCGTGATCAACGTCCAACGCTCCGGCCCGTCCACGGGAATGCCGACCAAGACCGAGCAGGCAGATCTGCTCCAGGCGATGTACGGCCGCAACGGCGAGTCGCCGCTGCCGGTGCTGGCGGCGAAGTCGTCCACCGACTGCTTCGATACTGCGCTCGAGGCGTGTCGGATCGCGGTCAAGTACCGCACCCCGGTCATCATGCTGTCCGACGGCTATCTCGCCAACGGCGCGGAGCCGTGGAAGCTGCCCGACCTCGACTCCATCGAGCCCATCGAGCCGAACTTCGCCACCGGGCCGAACGGGCAGGGCGCCGACGGCAAGGACGTGTTCCTGCCCTACGAGCGCGACCCGGAGACGCTGGCCCGCGCCTGGGCCGTGCCCGGGACCGCAGGACTCGAACACCGCATCGGCGGCATCGAGAAGGCCGCACGGACGGGCAACGTCTCCTACGACCCCGACAACCACGAGCTCATGACGCTGACCCGGCGCGACAAACTGCGCCGGATCGTCGCAGACATCCCCGACATCGAGGTGGACGATCCCAGCGGGCGGGCCCGGGTGTTGGTGCTGGGCTGGGGCTCCACGTACGGCCCCATCACCGCGGCCGCTCGTCGGGTGCGTCTCGGTGGCCGCGACGTCGCTCTGGCCCATCTGCGGCATCTCAACCCCATGCCCGCCAACCTCGGCGATGTGCTGCGCTCCTACGACAAGGTGATCGTGCCGGAGATGAACCTCGGCCAGTTGGCCGTCGTCCTCCAGGCCCGCTACTTCGTCGACATCACCCGCTACTCGCGTGTCCGAGGCCTCCCCATCTCGCTCAGCGAGCTCGAGGTGGACCTGAACGCCGAGATTGACTCCCTCAAGGAGGAGAACTGATGACCCAGGGCCTCGCCGGTGTGCCGCTCAGCCTGGAGCCGCTCACCAAGAAGGACTACACCAGCGACCAGGAGGTGCGGTGGTGTCCCGGTTGCGGCGACTACGCCGTCCTGGCGACCTTCCAGTCGATGATGGCCACCCTCGGGATCAAGCGGGAGAACACCGTGATCATCTCCGGCATCGGGTGCTCATCACGCTTCCCGTACTACGTCGACACCTACGGCATGCACTCGATCCACGGTCGCGCGCCGTCGATCGCAACCGGCGTGGCCATCTCGCGGCCCGACCTCAACGTCTGGGTGGTGACCGGCGACGGGGACGCGCTCTCCATCGGCGGCAACCACCTCATGCACACGCTGCGGCGCAACGTGAACGTCACCATCATGCTGTTCAACAACCGGATCTACGGGTTGACCAAGGGCCAGTACTCCCCCACGTCCGAGCTGGGGAAGGTCACCAAGTCGACTCCCTACGGCTCGCTGGACACGCCGTTCAACCCGGTCTCGCTGGCTCTCGGGGCGGAGGCGACCTTCGTGGCGCGCACGATCGACTCCGATCGCAAGCACCTGGCCGAGGTGCTGACGGCTGCGGCAGAGCACCGGGGAGCCTCGCTGGTGGAGATCTACCAGAACTGCCCCATCTTCAACGACGACGCGTTCGCGACACTCAAGGGTCCCGACGGCGTCCTCATCTCGCTGCGCCACGGGGAACCCATCGTTTTCGGCGGTGGCGAATACTGCGTCATCCGCGATGCGCAGGGAGAGATCCGGGTCGCCCCGACGGCTGACGTCGACCCCTCCCACATCGTGGTGCACGACGAGACTCGGACGGACCCCTCGCAGGCCTTCGCCCTGTCCCGGCTCACCGAGCCGGGCGTGTTGCGGCAGGCCCCGATCGGGATCTTCCGCCGCGTCGAGCGCCCCACCTACGACGACCTCGTCCGCGACCAGATCGCGGCGGTGAAGGCCGACGACACCGAGGCGGCCCTCAAGTCGGTGATCGCCGGGTCGGCCACCTGGGAAGCACACGAACGCCCCGCCTAGGCGAGCGATCGGCCCGAGTGACGTCAGGCGATTCACTTTCGTCCTGAAGAAATGACGCGCCAGGGACCCAGAGCGTCCTCGAGGCGCATTATCTCAGGGCGAGCCTCCGGCACCATGGGGATCGAAGCGGGAGGAAGCGCCTCCAAGCTCAGCGACCTGGCAGGCCGGACCCCCTATAGTGGAGACGAACGCCACTGACTAGGAGCTATGCATGTCGACCACCAGCACGCCACATCCGGAGCATTCGAGCAAGCCCGACAGCCCGACCGACATCAAGCCGCCGAGCTGGAAGTTCGTGTTCAAGAATGCCGCGCGGGAATTCGGCGACGACGGCCTGTCGGACGCGGCTGCCGGCTTGACGTACTACACGGTCTTGTCGCTGTTCCCGGCGATCATCGCGCTGGTGTCGATCCTCAGCCTGTTCGGTCAGAGCGGCGATCTGCTGCGCAACCTCATCACCGATCTCCAGGACCGCGGAGCCATCCCCGTTGACGCACTCGACGTCATCATGCCCGTCATGGAGTCGCTGCTGGAGACCCCGGCGCCCGGCATAGGTCTCATCCTCGGCCTTCTGGTGGCCATGTGGACGGCCTCGAATTACGTCAAGGCCTTCTCCCGCGCCATGAACCGCATCTACGAGATTCCCGAGGGTCGCGGCTTCGTCAAGTTCAACGCGAGCATGTACGCCCTCACCGCCGGGATGCTGGCCCTCCTCGCGCTGGTGCTCGTGCTCATCACCGTGTCGGGTCCCCTGGCCGAGAGCATCGGGAGCCTGATCGGCCTGGGCGAGACCGCCCTGACGGTGTTCAACTACGCGAAGTGGCCGATCCTCCTGGTCATCGTCATCCTCATCGTGAGCATCCTCTACTGGGGTACTCCCAACGTGAAGCAGCCCAAGTTCCGCTGGCTGACGATCGGCGCCGGCATCGCCATCATCGGCACCATCCTGGCCTCGCTCGCATTCGCGTTCTACGTCAGCAACTTCGGCTCCTACGACGAGACCTACGGCACCCTGGCTGGTGTCATCATTTTCCTGTTCTGGGTCAACATCATCAACAGCGTCCTGCTCTTCGGGGCCGAGATCGACGCCGAGCTGGAGCGCGGCCGGCAGCTGCAGGGCGGGATCGCCGCCGAGAAGGAGATCCAGCTGCCGATGCGCGACGACAAGGCCGCCATCAAGAAGCAGAAGAAGGCTCGCGAGGCCGTCGCGGAGGCCCGCGAGCTGCGGCTGACCGCCGGGGCCTCCTCCGACCCGGACGAGAAGGACGAGTCGAAAAGCTGACTAGGCTGGGCTGCATGACAGCCATCAGTTTCGAGCACTCCGATCCCGCCGTTCGCCCGCAGGACGATCTGTTCCGCCACGTCAACGGCACGTGGCTCGCGAACGCTCAGATCGCCCCCGACCGTTCCGCCGCGGGCAACTTCATCGACCTCGTCGACCAGGCCGAGCGGGACGTGCGAATCATCATCGAGGAGCAGCCCGTCGACGGGGACCCGACGACGGACTCGGGCAAAGTGGCTGCCCTGTACGCCAGTTTCATGGACGAGGACCGCATCCAGGCGCTCGGCACCGAGCCGTTGCGGCCGATCCTCGCCTCCATTGACCAACTCGCCGAACCGAGCGACGTCGCCCGTCACCTGGGCTGGTCACTCCGGCACGGGTTGAGCCCGCTCGTGCACTTCAGCGAGGATGCCGACCCCGGCGAGCCGAGCCGGTACGCCCTGTTCGCGATGCAGGGCGGCCTGGGGCTGCCCGACGAGGCCTACTACCGTCTCGACGACCACGCCGACGTCAGGGACGCCTACCGCTCCCACCTGCGGCGCGTCTTCGAGCTGGCCGGCCTCACCGACGCTGAGGACCAGGCCGACGCCGTCATGAAGCTGGAGACGGCCATCGCATCTCACCACTGGGACGTGGTGCGGCGCCGCGACCTGCGCGCGATGTACAACCCCATGACGTTGGCCGACCTGCGCGACCTCTCCCCCGGCTTCGATTGGGACGCCTACCTCGACGGCGCGGCCATCCCACACGACAAGGTGGCCGAGGTCATCGTCGCCCAGCCGTCGTTCCTCGAGGGCGCTGCGTCCCTGCTCAAGGACGCACCCCTGGAGCAGTGGCGTTCCTGGGCGCGGTGGAAGGCGATCGCGGGACTGTCGCCGTACCTATCGGCCGAGTTCGTCGAGGCCAGCTTCGACTTCTACGAGAAGACCCTGCGCGGCAACGAGGAGCAGCGCCCCCGGTGGAAGCGCGGCGTCGCCCTGGTCGAGGGAGTGCTCGGTGAGGCCATCGGCAAACTGTACGTCGAGCGCCACTTCACCCCGTCGGCGAAGGAGGCGATGGACGCGCTGGTGGCCAATCTGCTGGCCGCCTATCGAAACTCCATCGAGGAGCTCAGCTGGATGACCGATGAGACCCGCGAGGAGGCGCTTCAGAAGCTGTCGGCTTTCACACCGAAGATCGGCTACCCGTCGAAGTGGCGCGACTACACGGCGCTCTCCGTCTCTCGAGACGACCTCGTCGGCAATGTGCTGGCGGCCAACTCATTCGAGCTGGACTACACCCTGTCCAAGGCTGGGGGCCCTATCGACCGCGAGGAATGGGGCATGTTCCCCCAGACCGTCAACGCCTACTACCACCCGCTGCGCAACGAGATCGTCTTCCCCGCAGCCATCCTGCAGCCCCCGTTCTTCAACGCCGACGCCGACGACGCGGTCAACTACGGCGCGATCGGCGCGGTGATCGGCCATGAGATCGGCCACGGCTTCGACGACAAGGGCTCCACCTGCGACGGCGAGGGGCGGCTGCGCGACTGGTGGCAGCCCGCCGACCGCGAGGCCTTCGAGGGGCTCGCTGAGAGCCTGGTCCAGCAGTACGACGGCCTGGTGCCCGAGGGCGTGGAAGGGGCGTCGGTCAACGGCAAGCTCACCGTCGGCGAGAACATCGGCGACCTCGGCGGCCTGGGCATCGCGTACAAGGCGTGGCTCCTGGCAGGTGGGGACCCCGACGGCGAGCAGATCGACGGACTCACCCCGGCCCAGCGGTTCTTCACCGGCTGGGCCCAGGCCTGGCGAACCAAGCGCCGCCCGGAGGCGCTGAAGGTGCAGTTGGGGACCGACCCCCACTCCCCCGACGAGTTCCGCTGCAACCAGATCGTGCGCAACCTCGACGCCTTCTACGAAGCGTTCGGAGTGACTGAGGACGACGCGCTGTGGTTGGACGAGCAGGATCGGGTCACGATCTGGTGATTCGGCCCGGCGAAGGAGAGTTCCATGAGAAAGCTGCACAAACGATTGGCGGGCCCAATCGTCGCGCTCGTCTCCACTGCGGCCTGCGGGCGACCAGGTCAACGCTGGCGGCGGCTATCTCGGGCTGGACGAAGTGTCGGGCCTGATCGGCGAGGATGCGGCCGAGGACCTGAAGCAGTGCCCCACAGACAAGGAAATCGCGGTGGTGATGACGCTCTCCTGAGTGCTGACGTCGTCAGCGGGCCTGCTCAGGGAGCAGTGAGGGTCAGTTGGTCCGGTCCACCAGGTCGGCACACACGCGCAGCAGGGCGTCCTTGGCCTCGCCGTCGGGCAAGGGGTCGAGGTGGCCGCGGGCGATCTCGGCGCGACGTTCGACCTCGGCCTTCGCCCGCTGCATCACCGGATGGGCGCTGAGCCCCTCCAGCGCCCTCGCAAGCGCCTCATCGGAAGCGAGGTCGCCGTCGATCAGCGCCAGCAGCTCCGCATCGGCAGGGTTGTTCTCGGCCCGAAGCATCAGCACCGGTAGGGTCGGGACGCCTTCGCGGAGATCGGTCCCGGGAGTCTTACCGGTGGTCTCGGAGGTGATGTCGATGAGGTCGTCGCTCAACTGGAACACCAGCCCGACCTCCTCCCCGAAGGCCGCCAGCGCATCGAGCGTCTGCCGATCGGCACCGGCCACCATTCCACCGAACAGCGCCGAGGCGGCGATGAGCGAGCCGGTCTTGTCGGCGATCACCTGGATGTAGTGCGCCAGGGGATCCTCCAACTCACCGGGCCCCTTGGTTTCCGCGATCTGACCCTGCACGAGGCGTGCGAAGGTCTCGGCCTGAAGCTTGACGTACTCGACGCCCAGCTCGGCCACCTGTGTCGATGCCCTGGCGAACAGGAAGTCGCCGACGAGGATGGCCACCGAGTTTCCCCATAGTCGGTTCGACGACGGGGCGCCGCGGCGCAGGTCGGCGTCGTCCATGACGTCGTCGTGGTACAGGCTGGCCACGTGGGTGAGCTCCATCACCATGGCCGCCCGCATCAGGTCGCCCTCGGTGGCACCCGCGCCGAAGCGCGACGCCAGGAATACCAACAGCGGACGGAAACGCTTCCCCCCGGCCGCGACCAGATGGCGCGCCGCCTCAGTGACGAACGGGGAGTCGGCCACCGCTGCGGTGACCAACTGCTCCTCGAACGTCTCGAGCAGCATGCTCAGCTGCTCATCGAGTGGGGACTCGCCCACGACACTCAACTCCTATTAGCGAATGAACTGGGCTGCATCCGCGATCAGCTGAAGCACCCCGCCCGGGATCAGGCCGAGGACCAGCGTAGCCACACCCGTGACGACGAGCACCGACCACGTCCACAGGGACGGCGTCTCGACCGTCCCGACGGTCGCGTCGTCGGCATCCTGGAACCACATGGCCACGACAACCTTGAGGTAGAAGAAGGCGGCGATGACGCTCATGACGACGGCGACGAGCACGAGCCAGCCGTATCCGCCGGCCCAGGCCGCCGCGAAGACGGTCAGCTTGCCGATGAACCCGGCGGTGAGCGGGATGCCTGCGAAGCTCAGCATGAACAGGGTCATGAGGGCGGCAACGATCGGGTTACGTCGGCCGAGGCCTCGCCAGGCGTCGATCCCGTTGGCCTCGCCGCCCGAGCGCCGCACCATCATGACGATGGCGAAGGCGCCGAGCGTGGCCAGCCCGTAGGTGAGGAGGTAGAAGCCGATCGAGCCGACGCTGGACACGTAGACGTTCTCGCCGGCCGCCACGGCACCGACCACCGCGACGAGGATGAACCCGGCGTGAGCGATCGATGAGTAGGCCAGGAGGCGCTTGAGGTCGTTCTGCGCCAGGGCGACGGTGACGCCGAGCAGCATGGTGAGGACGGCGACGACGGCGAACAGCAGCTGCCAGTCCCAGGCGAGCCCGGCCAGCGCCACGTAGAAGACGCGCAGCAGCGCGGCAACGGCGGCGGTCTTCGTGGCCACGGCCATGAATCCCGTGACCGGGGACGGGGCGCCCATGTAGGCGTCCGGGGTCCAGGCGTGGAAGGGCACCGCACCGATCTTGAAGAGCAGACCGACCGACAGCAGCAGCATGCCGATGAGCAGCAGCCACGAGTGCGAGGAGGCCGTCTGGGAGACGACCGCCTGGTCGATGTCGGCCAGCGCGAAGCCCCCGGCGAACCCGTAGAGCATCGCGATGCCGTACAGCATGATGGCCGACGCGAGCGAGCCCAGCAGGAAGTACTTGAGGGCCGCTTCCTGGCTGAGAAGGCGGCGACGTCGCGCCATGCCGGTCATGAGGTAGAGCGGGAGGGAGAAGATCTCCAGCGCGACGAAGAGCGTCAGGAGGTCGTTGGCCGAGGCGAAGATCATCATCCCGAACAGCGCAAAGAGCAGCAGCGGGAAGATCTCGGTGTGCTCGCGGCGCATCCGATCGGCTTCACGTTCCAGCGGCGATCCGGGCACGGTGGCCGCCGACGAGGCGAAGGCCGACTGTCCCCCTCCGAGTCCTCGCTCCGCGAAGAGCGCGACTCCGCCGAGCCCTGCGATGAGCAGCAGGGTCCAGAAGACGTAGGCGGGGCCGTCGATGGCCAGCAGATCCATCGCGACCAGCTGCTGCTGGCCCTCGATCCAGTTGATGATGGTGAGGCCCAGAGCGGCGATGACCGCGATGAAGGCCACGCCCGACTGGACGATGTAGCGGTAGTCCCGGGGCACCACGGCCTCGAGCAGCACGCCCAGGCAGGCCGCCGCGAAGAGGACCAGCAGTGGCGACAGCAGCATCCACTCCAGCTCGGGGAGGGGGAGCTGGGGAAGAGTCTCCAGGAGCGCGATCATCGGTTGCCTTCCTTGACCTGGGGGGCGGGATCGTCGACACCGACGACGGCCATCGTGCGCTGGGCGGCGTCATCGGCCACCGTCAGCAGCGGCTTCGGGAAGAAGCCGAAGATGACCAACAGGACGAGCAGCGGCGCGATGACCGCCTTCTCCCGGAAGGTGACGTCGGTCGTGACGTGGGTGGCGACCTGCTCGGTCACCGGGCCGGTCATCGTGCGCAGGTACATCCGCAGCACGTAGACGGCAGCCAGAACCATACCGAGCGTGATGACGGCGGTGTGGATCGGGAAGCGTTGCCAGGCGCCAGCCATGACGAGGAACTCCGAGACGAAGCTGCCCATGCCCGGCAGAGCCAACGCAGAGAGGCCCGAGATCAGCAGCACGCCTGCCAGCACCGGCGCCACCGTCTGCACGCCACCGAAGGCGTCGATGTGCGCCGAGCCGCGACGGCGGATGAGGAACCCGACGACGAGGAACATGGCGGCGGTCGAGAGGCCGTGGTTGAGCATGTAGAAGATCGAGCCGCTGAGCGACTGCGACGTGAGCGCGAAGATGCCGAACACCATGAAGCCGAAGTGGCTGATGGAGGTGTAGGACACCAGGCGCAGCAGGTCCTTCGCGCCGAACGCCATGAAGGCGCCGTAGAGCACTGAGACGATGGCCCACACCAGGATGACGGGGGTTGCCCACTGGCTCGCCTCGGGGAACATCTGGAGGCAGATCTTGATCATGCCGAAGGTGCCGATCTTGTCCAGGATGCCGACGAGCAGCGTCGACGTTCCCGGGGTGGCCTGCTCGGCGGTGTCGGGCAGCCAGGTGTGTAGGCCGACGAGCGGGGCCTTCACCGCGAAGGCGAAGAAGAACCCGGCGAAGAGCCAGCGGCCCATCCCGGTGGACATCTCCAGATCGACGAGATCGCCGATGAGGAAGCTCGGGCCGCCCTGCGCTGCGGACGCGGCGTACACGCCGGCCACCGCCACGAGCATCACCAGTCCGCCGGCGAGCGAGTAGATGAGGAACTTGATGGCAGCTGCCCGCCGGGCCGGCCCGCCGAACCCACCGATGAGGAAGTAGGTGGGGATCAGCGTCGCCTCGAAGGCGAGGTAGAACAGCAGGACGTCGGAGGCCATGAAGACGATCAGGGCGAATCCCTGCAGCAGCAGCGCCAGCGCGAAGAACACGTTGGTGCCCCACCTGGCGTCGAGCTGATCACCGACGTGCCACTCGGCGAGCAGCACGATCGGGACGATGATCACCGTCATGAGCACGAGGATGGCGCCCATGCCGTCGAGGTCGAGGGCGTAGTGGGCCCCGACGGCCGGGATCCAGGGCACTTCCTCGGCCAGCACCTGGCCGCCGGCGTGCAGCACGAACGCCAGCACACCGAGGATGGTCGTGGTCAGCGCGATGCCGAGACCGACGAGGCGCGCGGTGTGTCCCTTGAGGAAGAAGAGCACCAGCGCACCCACGATGGGCACGAGGGCAAGGATGGTCAAAAGAGGCAAAGTCATGTCTTTCTCGTAACTCCCTTAGCCCAGCTGTCCGACGATGACGACGGCGGCCAGGATGAGGACGCCGACAGCAAGCGTGAGGCCGTAGCTGCGCACGTACCCGTTCTGCGCGCGACGCAGCCACTCCCCCAGGCCCAGTGCCATCGACGCGCTGCCCATGGCGGCACCGTCGACGGCGCCGCGGTCGAACGCGGTCAGCCCTGCGGCCAGCCCCTTGGCGGGGCGGATGATGGCGTGCTCGTTGAACGCGTCGCCGTAGAGGTCGTTGCGTCCGGCGAGGACCAGCGGGTTGCGGGTGGCCGGCTCGTCGCGCGGGATGCGGCCCTTGTGCAGGAACCAGCCCAGGGCCACGCCCACCGCCACGACGGCGAGCGTGATGAGCCCGATCGTGGTGAAGTTGATCAGTGGCGTGTTGTGCGGCTCCTGACCGGTGGAGCTGGCCAGCCAGTCCTGGATCCAGCCGTTCATCGCGAGGCCCGCGACGATGGACAACACGGCCAGCACGATGAGCGGGACCGTCATCACGAGCGGCGACTCGTGCGGATGCACGTCGTCGGCCCAGCGCTTCTCGCCGAAGAACGTCATCATCATCAGTCGCGTCATGTAGTACGCGGTAACGCCGGCGCCGATGAGTGCCAGCACGCCGATGATCGTGTTCTCGTGGAAGGCGGCCTCGATGATGTGGTCCTTCGAGTAGAAGCCGGACGTGAACGGGAAGCCGATGATCGCCAGGTAGCCCATGGCGAAGGTGAAGAAGGTGATCTTCATCGACTTCGCCAGGGCTCCGTAGTGGCGCATGTTGACGTCGTCGTTCATCCCGTGCATGACGGATCCGGCGCCGAGGAACATGTTGGCCTTGAAGAAGCCGTGGGTCAGCAGGTGGAAGATCGCGAACGACGCGCCCACCGGACCCAGCCCGGCGGCCAGCATCATGTAGCCGATCTGCGACATCGTCGATCCTGCCAGCACCTTCTTGATGTCGTCCTTCGACGTACCGATCCAGGCACCGAAGAGCAGCGTCACGGTACCGACGATGGCCACAGCCGTCGTGGCGACCTCCGTCTGGGCGTAGATGGCGTTGGAGCGGACGACGAGGTAGACGCCGGCGGTGACCATCGTCGCGGCGTGGATGAGGGCCGACACCGGGGTGGGGCCCTCCATCGCGTCGAGCAGCCAGGACTGCAGCGGCACCTGGGCGGACTTGCCGCACGCGCCGACGAGCAGGAGGAATCCGATGAGCGTCGCCCACAGGGGCGTGAGGTCTGCGGCTCCGGCGTTGACGTCCTCGAAGCGGACGCTGCCGAACATGGCGAGCATCGAGAAGATGGCCATGCTGAGCCCGAGGTCACCGACGCGGTTGACGATGAACGCCTTGTTGCCGGCCGCGGATGCGGACGGGCGGTGGGCCCAGAAGCTGATCAGCAGGTACGAGGCCAGGCCAACGCCTTCCCAGCCGAGGAAGAGCACCAGGTAGTTGTCCGCCAGCACCAGCGTCAGCATCGCGGCGATGAAGAGGTTGAGGTAGGCGAAGAACCGGCGACGGCGCTCGTCGTGCGCCATGTAGCCGATCGAGTACACGTGGATGAGCGAGCCCACTCCGGTGATGAGCAGCACGAAGAGGATCGACAGCGGGTCGACGAGCAGCCCGATGTTGATCGACCAGTCGCCGGTGGCGATCCACTCGTACAGCTGCACGTTGATGGGCCGGGACTCTTCGGCGGCACCCAGCATTTGGAGGAACAGGAGAAGACCGAGCACGAAGCTCACGATCGGGGCGAAGGTGCCGAGGTAGTGGCCCCAGGCATCGGTGGCGCGGCCCGCGAGCAGCAGGAACGCCGCGGACGCGAGTGGCACTGCGATGAGCAGCCAGACCATCAGGCCCGTGCCCGACACGGCGGAAACGGATTCGAGGAGTTGCACGTTTCTTGACCTCTTAGAACTTCATCAGGTTGACGTCGTCGACCGAGGCCGAGCGGCGGGCGCGGTACACAGCGACGATGATCGCCAGGCCGACCACGACCTCGGCTGCCGCCACCACCATCACGAAGAACGCCGCGATCAGACCGTCGAGGTTGCCGTGGTAGCGGGAGAACGAGACGAAGGCCAGGTTCGTGGCGTTGAGCATCAGCTCGATGCTCATGAAGGCGATGATCGCGTTGCGTCGCAACAGGAAGCCCGCCACGCCCACGGTGAACAGGATCGCCGACAGGATCAGGTACCCCTCGGGGCTCATTCGTCGTCTCCTTCGATTTCGGAGGTCCGCTTCTCCACGACCGCGTAGGCGGCGTTGGTCGGCGCACGGAGTTCGTTCACGTCGACGATCACGCCGCGCATGGCGAGCGTCTTGGAGATGGACTTCTCAGCCACTGAGCCGTCCGGCAGCAGGGCCGGGGTGGAAATGGCGTTGTGCCGGGCGAACACGCCCGAGTTGGGCAGCGGGCCGGGGTGCTCGCCGGTCTCCGCGTACGCGCGGACACGATCGGTCAGGGTCTCGATCTGGTTGCGCTTGCGCTTCAGTCGCTCGCCGTGTGCGAGCAGCATGGCGCCGACCGCGGCGGTGATCATCAGAGCCGCGGTGGCCTCGAACAGGAAGACGTACTTCGAGAAGAGCAGCGCCGCGATCGACTGGATGTTGCCGCCGTACTCGGCGTTCGCAGCGGCCAGTCCGGCCGGCTCGCCGTAGACGGCGTTCTGGCCGACGGCCAGGACGAGGAGCACACCGACGCCCACAGCGACCAGCGCCGAGGTGACTCGGTGGCCCCGGATCGTCTCGACCACAGAGTCGGTTGAGTCCACGCCGATCAGCATGACGACGAAGAGGAACAGCATCAGGATCGCGCCCGTGTAGACCACGATCTGGATGACGAACAGGAACGGGGCGTCCTGCGCGGCGTAGAGCACCGCGAGCGAGATCATCACGCCCGCCATGAAGATGGCGGAGTGGACCGGCTTGCGCGACAGGAGGAAGCCGAGCGCGCACAGCACCGCGATCGGCGCGCACACCCAGAAGGCCACCTCCCCCGCGGTCACCAGCGGGACAAGAGGCATCATTGGGCCCCTCCTGAGGTCGTTGCGGTACGGGTGTCGGGCGTGCCGGTCTCCGGCAGGCCCAGGAAGTAGGTCTGCTCGTCGTCGCCGAGGCGGCGCGGGTGGGGCGGCTGCTCCATCCCGGGCAGCAGCGGCGCCAGGAGATCTTCCTTCTCGTAGATCATCTTCATGCGGGTGGTGTTGGACAGCTTGAAGTCGTTCGTCATCGTGAGCGCACGCGTCGGGCACGCCTCGATGCACAGACCGCAGAAGATGCAGCGCAGGTAGTTGATCTGGTAGACGTGGCCGAAGCGCTCGCCGGGCGAGTAACGGTTGTCGTCGGTGTTGTCGGCACCCTCGACGTAGATCGCGTCGGCGGGGCAGGCCCAGGCGCACAGCTCGCAGCCCACGCACTTCTCGAGTCCATCCGGCCAGCGGTTCAGCTGGTGGCGGCCGTGGAAGCGCGGCATGGTGACCTTCTCCGCGCCCTTCTTGTGCGGGTAGGACTGGGTGAACGTCTTACGGAAGATCGTGTTGAGGGTGATGCCGAAGCCGGCCCACGGGTCGAGCAGTCCCATCAGAACTCCTTCCCTTCGGTGGTCGTATCGCTGGTGTCGGTGTCGACCTGCGGTTCAGCGCCGGTCACCACTGAGGCGAACTCGGGCAGCGTCTGTCCCGGACGGGGCGGAATGGGATAGCCGCCCGCGAACGGATCGAAGACGTCGTCCATGGCGAACTCCCGCTCGAGAGGCTTCTCAATGGCGCGGTTCTTGCGGTGGATGAAGAAGAACCAGTAGAGGGCTGCCATGAGCCCGACGCCCAGGAGGATCGTCGAGTTCCTGAACGACGTGCGCGCCACGACGGCGACGATCACGATCCACACGAGCGAGACCTCGATCAGCACCTTCCAGCCGAGGTTCATGAACTGGTCGTAGCGCAGACGCGGCAGGGTGCCGCGCAGCCAGACGAACACAGAGATGAGCAGCTGGACCTTGATGATGAACCAGATCGGCCCGAGCCAGGCGTTGTTGAGGAACGGGATGAGGTTGAGCGGCCACGGCGGCAGGTAGCCGCCGAGGAAGAGCGTGGTGCACACCGCGGAGACCGTGGCCATGTTGATGTATTCAGCGAGGAAGAACATGGCGTAGCGGAAGCCCGAGTACTCCGTCAGGTAGCCCGAGACGAGCTCCGACTCACACTCGGGCAGGTCGAACGGCGCACGGTTCGTCTCACCGACCATCGAGATGGCGTAGATGATGAACGACGGGAACAGCAGCAGTGCGTACCAGCCGGTGATGCCCAGATCGAACTGGATGTCGGTGAAGGGGATGCCCAGCGGGAGAGTCTCCGCCTGTCGCTGCACGATGCCGTTGGTGGACATCGTGCCCGCCATGAGCAGGACAGCGACGATGCTCAGCCCCATGGAGATCTCGTAGGAGATCATCTGGGCGGTGGAGCGGATCGAGCCGAGGAAGGAGTAGGTGGAGTTGCCCGCCCAGCCTGCCAGCACGATGCCGTAGATGCCGATCGACGCAACAGCCAGGATGAAGATCGTGGCCACCGGCAGATCGGCGACCTGCAGCCGCGTGGTGTACCCGGCGATGGTCACCTCCCCACCGAACGGGATCACCGTCCAGGCGGTGAAGGCGGCGACGCCGGTGAGGATCGGCGCGAGGTTGAAGATCCACTTGTCGGCGTTCTTCGGCCGGAAGTCCTCCTTGGCCAGCAGCTTGGCGCCGTCGGCGAGGGCCTGCCCGAGGCCGAACGGACCGTTCATGATCGGGCCGAGGCGGTGCTGCATCTTGCCGACCAGCCGCCGCTCGTACCACACGTTGAAGATGGTCCACACCAGCAGGATGACGAAGAGCGCCACCACCTTGATGAGGATCAGCCACCAGGGGTCCTGGAAGAAGATGTCCATGTCCGTTTACTCTCCTTCGTCCACAGAGACGGCCGACACGGAGACCGCGGCGCCGGGCGTCACTGTGATCCGTTCGGTGGTGCTGGGGTTGAGCGGGACCCACACGACGTCGTCGACCATCGGGTGGGTGATCTCGACGGGCAGCACCATGGTGCCGCTCGGCGTCGTGACCGTGGCCACCTCGGTGAGGCCCAGGCGCTCCGCAGTCTCCGCGGAGACGCGGGCGGCGGGCGGACGTGCCGTCGCGCGAAGTGCGAGCTCGTAGTCGTTGCCCTGGCTCGCGTCCAGCAACTCGCGCCAGCCGGCGGCGATCACGCCTCCGGGAACCTCGCCCGCCTCGACTGACGGAGCCGCAGCTCGCTGTCCGTCCCAGGCCCCGAGTTCCACGAAATCGGCGAAGGCCTGCTTCGACGCCCGGAAGCCGAGGTCGGAGCCCATGGCGTCGGCCAGCGCGGCCAGGATCCGCAGATCCGTCATCGGCGACGTCGTCGCCTTGTTGACGATGCGGACCCGACCGAGGCGGTGCTCCCAGTTGTAGAAGTAGCCCGACTGCTCCTCGAGCAGCGCCGCGGGGAAGACCACGTTGGCCCGTTCGGTGACCGCGGAGGCGCGCTGTTCGATGCTGACGACGAACTCGGCGTTCTCCAGTCCCGCCAGAGCGGCGGCAGGGTCCGCCAGATCGTAGGGATCGACGCCGGCGACGACGAGGGCCTTGAGCGAACCGTCGGCCGCGGCGGCGAACTGCTCGTCGGCGGTGAGCCCAGGCTCTCCGGGGAGCGACGAGACGCCCCAGTGGGAAGCGACGTCGACCCGCGCCGTGGCGTCCGAGACCAGTCGCCCGCCGGGCAGCAGCGTCGGCAGGCAGCCGGCCTCCACCGCACCGACGTCGCCGGCGCGGCGTGGGATCCACGCCAGGCGGGCACCGGTGGCGGCGGCCGTTGCGGCAGCGGAGCTCAGCAGGCCGGGCAGAGCAGCGGCGCGCTCCCCCACAAGGATGACGGTGCCCGCATCGAGCCCGTCGAGGCCGCGGAGCGCCCCGGCCTCCTCACCGGGAGCGACCGGCACGAGGGTGGCCTTGAGCTTCTCCGAGCCGCGAGAGGCGAACGGGGCCAACGTGGTCACCTTCAGTCCCGTGCGGACCGCCTTGCGGAGCCGCAGGAACACGATCGGAGACTCGTCCTCGGGCTCGAAGGCGACCAGCACGACGTGCTTGGCGGCCTCCAGCGCCTCGTAGGTCACCGAGGACTCGAGTGTGCGCCCGGCCACGGTGGAGGCCAGGAAGTCGGCCTCCTCGGCCGAGGAGGGGCGCGACCTGAAGTCGATGCTGTTGGTACCGAGGACCGCGCGGGCGAACTTGGAGTAGCCGTAGGCGTTCTCCACCGTCAGCCGGCCACCCGTCTGCACACCCACCGACGTGCCGGCCGCGCGCAACCCGAGCACGGCGGCATCGATGGCCTCTGGCCAGGACGCCGGCTGGAGCACACCGTCACGCCGCACGAGCGGGCGCAGGATGCGGTCGTCGCCGCGGCCGTACATGAAGCCGAAGCGACCCTTGTCGCAGTTCCACTCCTCGTTGACCTCGGGCTTGCTGCCGGCCAGGCGGCGCTTCACCTGATGGTGACGGTGGTCGCTGCGCAGTTCGCAGCCGGCCGCGCAATGCTCGCAGGTGGTCGTCGTCGACACGAGGTCGAAGGGACGGGCCTGGAACCGGTAGGCGGCCGAGGTGAGGGCACCGACGGGGCAGATCTGGACCACATTGCCGGAGAAGTACGAGTCGTAGGGGTCCTGCTCGTAGCTGCCCACCTGCTGCAGCGCGCCGCGCTCCACCAGGGCGATGAACGGGTCGCCGGAGATCTGCTCGGAGAAGCGCGTGCAGCGGGCGCACAGGACGCACCGCTCGCGGTCGAGCAGGATTTGGGCCGAGATGCTGACCGGCTTCGGGAAGGTGCGCTTCGCGCCGTAGTACCGGCTCTCTGCACGCCCGTTGGACAGGGCCTGATTCTGCAGGGGGCACTCGCCGCCCTTGTCGCAGATCGGGCAGTCAAGAGGGTGGTTGATGAGGAGGAACTCGATCATGCCCTCCTGCGCCTTCGCCGCGACGGGCGAGGTCACCTGGGTGTTGACCTTCATGCCTTCGGCCACCGGCATCGTGCAGGACGCCTGCGGCTTTGGGAAACCGCGGCCGTTGCCGGCGTCGGGGATGTCGACCATGCACTGGCGGCAGGCGCCGACCGGGTCGAGCAGCGGGTGGTCGCAGAAGCGCGGAATCGCCGTGCCGATCATCTCGGCGGCTCGGATGATGAGCGTCCCCTTCGGAACGCTCACCTCCACGCCGTCGATGGTCAGGGTGACCAGATCAGGCTTCGGCGCCACCTCACCGGAGGTCGTCTTGGCGTCGACAGTCATCGCGGGTCTCCTTCCACAGCGAACAGTGCGCTCTTCTCGTACGGGAACAGCTCCCAGGCGGGCGTGTGGTAGCCCTGCTCGAACTCCGAGCGGAAGTGCTTGACGGCACTGGTGACGCAGGCGACGGCGCCGTCGGCCAGGGCGCAGAACGAGCGCCCGCCGATGTTGTCGCAGATGTCGAGCAGCTTGTCGACGTCGCCCTCTTCAGCGGTCCCCGCCTCGAACTTCATCAGAAGCTGGACGAGCCACCACGAGCCCTCCCGGCACGGGGTGCACTTGCCGCAGCTCTCGTGCTTGTAGAACTCGACGAACCTGAGCGTCGTGCGGACGATGGACGTGGTGTCGTCGAAGACCTGGAGCGCCTTGGTGCCGAGCATCGTGCCGGCCGCCGCCATCCCCTCGTAGTCGAGTGGGATGTCCAGCCCCTCCGCCGTGAGGATGGGGGTGGACGAGCCGCCCGGCGTGAAGAACTTCAGCTCGTGCCCGTCACGCATTCCACCGCCCAGCTCGATGAGCTGGCGCAGCGTGATGCCCATGGGGGCCTCGAACTGTCCGGGCCGCTTGACGTGCCCCGACACGGAGTAGATCGTGAAGCCCTTCGACTTCTCGGTCCCCATCGACTGGAACCAGGCGGCGCCGTTGTCGACGATCGCCGGGACGGACGCGATGGATTCGACGTTGTTCACGACGGTGGGCGAGGCGTAGAGACCCGCCACCGCGGGGAACGGGGGCCGGAGTCGCGGCTGGCCGCGGCGCCCCTCCAGCGAGTCGAGCAGCGCCGTCTCCTCGCCGCAGATGTAGGCGCCCGCGCCGGCGTGGACGATGATGTCGAGGTCGTAGCCGGTGCCGAGGATGTTCCTGCCGAGGTAACCGGCCGCGTATGCCTCGCGCACGGCCTGCTGCAGGCGGCGGATGACGTGCAGCACCTCGCCGCGGCAGTAGATGAAGGCCGTGTGACAGTTGATGGCGAACGACGAGATGATGATGCCTTCGACCAGCGTGTGCGGCGAGGCCATCATGAGCGGGATGTCCTTGCAGGTGCCGGGCTCCGACTCGTCAGCGTTGACGACGAGGTACTTCGGGTTCGGGTTGTCCTGCGGGACGAACGACCACTTCATGCCGGTCGGGAAGCCTGCGCCACCGCGACCGCGGAGGTTCGCCTCCTTCACCAGGTCGACGATGGCCGCGGGCTCCATCTCCAGCGCCTTGCGCATCGCGCGGTAGCCGCCGGTCGCCTCGTAGCGGGAGAGCTTCCACGAGTTGTCCTCGCCCCAGTGGGCGCTGAGGACGGGGGTCAGCAGGTCGGTCACTTGCCCTCCTCCGGCTTCTGCTCGGCCGGCTTGGCGTCGGCGGGCGGTGCGGTCCAGTCATTCTCACGCGCGATCTCCAGACCGAGCACGGACGCCGGGCCGGCCGAGGGTCCCTCGTCGGCGCGCCCATCCGGGAAACCGGCGAGCACCCGCTCGGCCTCCCTCCAGGAGGTGATGGTGGCTCCGCGGGAGGAGACCACCTCCTCCCCGTCGAGGAGGCGCTGGATGAGGTCGTCCATCTTGGCCGGGTCCATGTTGTCGAAGAACTCCCAGTTGACCATGGCCACGGGCGCGAAGTCACAGGCGGCGTTGCATTCGAGTCGCTCGAGCGAGACCTTGCCGTCAGGGGTGGTCTGGCCTTCGTCGATGCCGAGGCGCTTCTTGGCGCGATCGAGCAGGATGTCGCCGCCCATCACGGCGCAGAGCGCGGTGGTGCAGACGCCGAGGTGGTGCTGGCCCGCGGGACGGCGCTTGTACATGGTGTAGAACGTCGCCACGCCGGACACCTGAGCCGTGGTGATGCCGAGCACGTCGGCGCAGACCTCGATACCGCGGGGGCTGACGCGACCGTCGACAGACTGCACGAGGTGAAGCATCGGGAGCAGCGCCGAACGCGGCTGCGGGTAGCGCGCCGCGAGCTCACGCAGCTCGGCGATGGTGGTGTCGTCGATGTTGCTCGACTGATCGCTGTAGTCGACCGAGCCGGAATCGGGGAAGTGGCTGGCAAAGTGGCCGCTCATCGGTCCACACCTCCAAGGACGGGGTCGAGGCTCGCGATCGAGACCACGACGTCGGACATCATGCCGCCCTCACACATGAGGGGAACGGATTGCAGGTGGTTGAAGCCGGGGTCGCGGAAGTGCACGCGGTAGGGCCGGGTGCCGCCGTCGGAGACGACGTGGCAGCCGAGCTCACCCTTGGGCGACTCGATGGCCTGGTACACCTGGCCGACCGGCACCTTGAAACCCTCGGTGACGATCTTGAAGTGGTGGATCAGCGCCTCCATGGACTCGCCCATGATGTGCTTGATGTGCTCGTTCGAGTTGCCCTGTCCGTCGGGACCGACGGACAGCTGGGCCGGCCAGGCGATCTTCTGGTCGGCGACCATGACCGGCTGCCCCTGCGTCGCCTCGAGGCGCTCGTAGCACTGCTCGACGATCTTGAGGCTCTCCCAGCACTCCTGGAGCCTGATCCGGAACCGGCCGTAGGAGTCCTCGGAGTCCCAGGTGACGACGTCGAAGTCGTAGGTCTCGTAGCCGCAGTAGGGCTGGGTCTTGCGGAGGTCCCAGTCGTAGCCGGTGGAGCGCAGCGGCGGGCCGGACATGCCCATCATGGTGGCCGCGGTGAGGCTCATGACTCCGACGTTGGACAGTCGGCCGAGGAAGATCGGGTTCTCGTTGCAGAACGTCGCGTACTCGGGCAGGTGCTTCTTCAGCCAGTCGATGACGGTGCGCAGGTGCGCCAGCCCGTCCTCGGGCAGGTCGTTGGCGACGCCGCCGGGCCGGATGTAGGCGTGGTTCATGCGGAGGCCGGACAGGCCCTCGAGGAAGTCGAGGATCATCTCGCGCTCGCGGAAGGCGATCGTCATGACCGTCAGCGCGCCGATCTCCATGCCGCCGGTGCCCATCGCCACGAGGTGGGAGGCGATGCGGTTGAGCTCCATGACCAGGACGCGGATGATCGTCGCGCGCTCCGGGATCTCGTCGGTGATCCCGAGCAGCTTCTCAACGGCCAGGCAGTAGGCGGCCTCGTTGAACAGGGGCGCGACGTAGTCCATGCGCGTCACGTACGTGACGCCCTGGGTCCAGGTCTTGTACTCCATGTTCTTCTCGATGCCCGTGTGCAGGAAGCCGATGGCCGGGCGGATGGACTCGACCGTCTCGCCGTCCATCTCGAGGATGAGGCGGAGCACGCCGTGGGTCGACGGGTGCTGGGGACCCATGTTGACGACGATGGTCTCGTCGCCACGCTCGGCCTGCTCGGACGCGATGTCCGCCCAGTCGCCGCCCTGGGCCAGGTAGACCCGGTCGGCCTGGTCCTCAGCGGTGCCGGCGAAGACGTCTTCGGATGCTGCGTGTGTGCTCACGAGTAGGTCCTCCGGTTGTCGGGGGCGGGAACCTTCGCGCCCTTGTACTCAATGTCGACGCCGCCCAGCGGATAGTCCTTGCGCTGCGGGTGGCCGCGCCAGTCGTCGGGCATGAGGATGCGGGTCAGCGACGGGTGGCCGTCGAAGATGACGCCGAACATGTCCCACGTCTCGCGCTCGTGCCAGTCCGCCATCGGGTAGGTGGCCACGATCGACGGCACGTGCGGGTCGTCGTCGGAGCACGTGACCTCGAGCCGGACCCGACGGTTGTGGGTGTAGCTCAGGAGGTGGTAGACGACGTGGAGCTCCGCGCCCTTCTCCTCCGGGTAGTGCACGCCCGAGACCGAGACGCAGACCTCGAACCGCAGATGCGGGTCGTCGCGGAAGGCGCGGACTGTCTCCGGCAGCTGCTCGCGGGGGACGTAGATGGTGAGCTCGCCGCGGTCGAAGAGGAAGCGTGCCCCGGTCAGGCCCGGGAGCACCTGGAGGGCGCGCCCGTGGATGGCATCGTGCTCGTCGTCGAACGGGGGTTCGCTGAGGCCCGGCATCGCCAGGTCACGCTGGAGACCGCCGTAGCCGGACGTGTCGCCGGCCCCCTTCGACCACATGCCCTTGCGGCTCGCGAAGTTCGATCGCGGGGTGGGAGTCGACGTCGTCGGTTCGACGGCGCGGCGCGGGTCCTGCTCGGTCATCGCATGAGCCCCTTCATCTCGTACTTCGCGGGAGCCGCCAGCGCTGCGGCCTCGGCCTCTTCGATGGCTAGGGTCTCGTTGGCGCCGATGGGACGGTGCTGCACCTGCTCGCGCAGCTTGAACATCGCCTCGATGAGCATGTCGGGCCGCGGAGGGCAACCCGGGATGTACATGTCGACGGGCAGAAAGTGGTCACAGCCCTGCACGATGGCGTAGTTGTTGAACATGCCGCCCGAGGACGCGCAGGCGCCCATCGAGATGACCCACTTGGGGTTGGGCATCTGGTCGTAGACCTGGCGGATGACCGGGGCCATCTTCTGCGAGACGCGGCCCGACACGATCATGAGATCGGCCTGGCGCGGAGACGCGCGGAAGACCTCCTGGCCCCACCGACCCGCGTCGTAGCGGGGGGTGCCGTAGGCCATCATCTCGATCGCGCAGCACGCCAGACCCATGGTCGCGGGCCAGAACGACGCCTTGCGGAGCCAGCCGAAGACACCCTCGACAGTCGTCAGGAGGATGCCGCTGGGGAGCTTATCTTCGATTCCCATGTGATTCTTCCGATCATTCCCAGTCGAGGCCGTTACGGCGCAGGACGTAGAAGTAGGGGATGAACACCGCGACGATGAAGACGATCATCGAGACGACGGCGAACGTGGTCAACTGGTTGTAGGCGACCGCCCACGGCAGGAGGAACACGACTTCGATGTCGAAGACGATGAACATCATGGCCGTGATGTAGTACTTCACCGGGAACCGGCCGCCGCCCACGGGCTGCGGCGTCGGCTGGATGCCGCACTCGTAGCTGTCGTACTTGGCGCGGTTGTAGCGCCGCGGGCCCAGTACGAGGCTCAGCACCATGGACACCACGACGAAGGCGGTGGCAAGCAGCACCATGCCCACGATGGGGATGTAGAGATTCATGGCGTAGTTGTTCCTTCCCGATCAGACCGACGGAACGGCCTTGGAGAGTGCGTTGATGATCCGGTCCGTGGCGTCGCCGTCATGGGAGTCGGTCAGGTGCGCAAGGAGCTTCATCACGAAGTTCATCAGCGTCTTGCGGGGCAGCCCGTACTTGACGCACAGGTGCATGATGCGCGGATCGCCGATCAGCTTCGAGAAGGTGACCCCGAGGCGATAGTAACCGCCCAGGCTCTCCTTCATGACCGCAGGGTAGGCCTGCATGGCCCGTTCGGCCGATCCGGTGCCGACGCCACGCGAGATGGCCTCCGCAACCGCGCTGGCCGCGGCCTCGGCCGCCTCCATCGCGTAGGCGATGCCTTCACCGTTGAACGGGCTGACCATGCCGCCGGAGTCACCGACCAGGAGCAGGCCCCGTCCGTAGTGCGGGGTGCGGTTGAACGCCATCGGGAGCGCGGCGCCCTGGATCTTGCCGATCTCCTCCGCGTCGCGGTACCCCCAGGCCTCGGGTGCGCTGGCCGCCCAGTTCTTGAGCAGGCCGCGCAGATCGGTCTGCTGAACCGACTTGCCGGTGTTGAGGACGCCGAGGCCGACGTTGGCGATGCCGCCGCCGAGCGGGAACATCCAGCCATAGCCGGGCATCTGGTTCGACTTGCCGGGCTCGCCGTCCCAGAGCGTCAGGTAGGACTCGAGGTGGTCGTCGTCGCCCTTCGGAGTGCGGTAGTACGTGCGATAGGCCACACCCATCGGCCGGTCCTCGCGCTTGGTGATGCCCATGGCCACCGCCAGGCGCGAGCTCACTCCGTCGGCTGCCACGACGTAGGGGGCACGGAAGCGCCGCCCGTCCTTGGTGACAACCCCCTCGATCCTGCCGGTGCGGTCGTTGAGGATGGGCGACTCTGCCGCCGCGCCCTCGATGAGAGCTGCGCCCTGAGCCACGGCGAACCGGGCCAGCACTTCGTCGAAGTCCTTGCGGGCACGCGCCACGCCGAACGGAGGAAAGTCCGTCAACTCCGGCCACTTGAACTCAAAGGGGTAGGGATGCACACCCCACGACCGAAGGCCGATGTTGCGGTGCCACTGCGTCTCGTCGGACAGATCGATGCCGAGCCTGGTCAACGCCCTTGTGGCCCTGGGCGTCAGCCCATCCCCGCAGACCTTGTCGCGAGGGAAGGTCGACTTCTCCAGCATGGTGACCGACAGGCCGTACCGGGCAAGGTAGGCCGCGGTGGTGGCACCCGCGGGACCGGCGCCGACGACGATGACGTCGGCCTCCTCCGTCGGGTATGCAGGCGCCGCGCCGTCGGGCATGGCGAACGACATTTCCGGCTCCCGTCATCAGACTTCCGGCTCAGTCTAGGGGTGGCCGAACAATTCGGCCACCCAGCCCACCGGCGCGTTACCCACGGGGCAGATTACCTAGTCGCAGCGCATTTAAGGCACCCGAATGTTTCGTAAATAACAGGGTTCCCGTTCTGGGCAGAATGGCTCTGAGCCGACCGCACAGCTATGCTCGCGTAGGTGATTCTGGACTTCGGGAGCGCTCGGATGCGCGCCACGACCGTCGCCGTCGACGACCCCGGACCGCTGGAGCGCTTCCTCCCCGAGGCTGGCCTCAGCAGCGCGTTCATCCGCCGCGGTGAGGGTTTCATCACGCTGGGCGAGGTGGCCCGGTTCGAGACCGACCGGGCAGAGGCTGCCGACGTGTGGTGGGACGAGATCTCGGCCCAGATTGACCACGATTCGGAGATGCCGGGCGAATTCGGCACGGGACCGATCGCGGTTGGCTCCTTCACCTTCGACCCCGACCGGTCGGAGGAACGCTCGGTACTGACCGTCCCCGAGCTCATCCTGGGGCGACGCGGAGGCGTCTCCTGGCTGACGCGTCTGGGCACCAACCACACCGACTGCTCGCTGCCGCCCAGGGGCGAGCCGGTGCGGGCCCCGTCCGGCCTCGAGGTGCTCGGCGGGTCGATGGGCGAGGACGTCTGGACCGACATCGTCGCGGAGGTCGTCTCCCTGATCAGGCGCGACGAGGTGCACAAGGTGGTGCTCGCCCGCGACCTCCGCGTCCGCGCCGACCAGCCCTTCGACCTGCGGTTCCTGCTCGGTCGGCTCATCGACTCCTACCCCACGACGTGGGCCTACCTCGTCGACGGCCTCGTCGGGGCCACGCCGGAGCTGCTGCTGCGTCGCCAGGGTGGGCTCGTGACCTCACGGGTGCTCGCCGGGACCGTCTCTCACGACGCCGACGCCGATCCTTTGGCGCGCGCAGCCGAGTTGGCGCGCTCAAGCAAGGACATCGGCGAACACGAGTTCGCGGTCGAGTCCGTCGCCCAGGCCCTCGCGCCGTTCTGCCAGGCGATGAACGTGCCGGAGGCGCCGTCGGTGCTGAAGCTCCCGAACGTCATGCATCTGGCCACCGATATCACAGGCGTGGCGAAGCCGGAGAACAGCGCGCTGGCGCTGGCCGCTGCCCTGCACCCGAGCGCCGCGGTGTGCGGCACACCGACGCATCTGGCGCTCGACATCATCGCCGAACTGGAGTCGCTCGACCGGAGCCGGTACGCCGGGCCCGTCGGCTGGGTCGACACCGAGGGCGACGGGGAATGGGCCATCGCTCTACGCGGCGGCCAGGTCCGGCCCCAGTGCCCCGACGAGATCCAGCTCTTCGCCGGGGCCGGCATCGTGGCCGACTCGTCCCCGGACGCCGAGCTCGCCGAGACCGGCGCGAAGTTCGTGCCGATGCTGCAGGCCCTCGGGCTCGCCTGATCCCTCCACCGCGCGCGTCGAACGAGTCGGCGCCGGTCGTCAAGGGTCAGCGCTTACGCTGCACCTGGATCTTCTGCTTGGGGGCGTTGCCCGCGCGGCGCGCGCGTTCCTCGTCGAGGAGTCGCTTCTGCTCCTCCTGCTGCGCCATGAGCTCTTCCCGATCGAGTCCGGAGCGCAGGAAGTAGAAGGCGATGAGGCCGATCAGCAGGGACACCCACACCGGCCAGCCGAGGACGATCGGCAGGGTGACGAGGGCGACCATGTCGATGCCTCGCAGCAGCGAGAACATGAGCCCCGGCGGCATGGCTCCGAGGCCGGTCGCGACGATGGGGCCCGAGTAGTCCGCGGGCTTCGCGCTCACCCAGCGCACTGCGGCCAGGAAGCCTGCGAGCCCGGTCACCAGCGCCGCAGAGCCGGCGGCGACGGGATCGACGACCACTCCCCCGCCGACGCCGAGGAAGGCGGGGAAGGCCGCGCCCGCCCACGCCGCAGCGAGGAGCGCCGGCACCACCATGGCCGCCTGCTTGACCTGTGCGGGGTCGAACGGGAAGCAGCGCTGGAGGCCTCGGGTGCGGGTGAGCACCCTGAGCGAGTTCATGAACGGGATGAGGGCGGCCATCAGCACCAACGCCGAGATCGGCGGGTTGAGCGCGGCCAGCCCGAGCGCCTGGATCGCGTACGGCACGATGACGGTCGCGGCGAGAATCAGCAGTGGAAGCGGCTGTCGCCACAGACGCTGCACGTCCCGCATGACGAGCGCCCGCATCCCCGAGCCGGAGCCTCGCGTCGGGCGCACATGCCCCCGCTCCTTGGACTTGGCCTCGACGAGGATGTCGCGGATCAGGGCGAACTCCAACGCGAAGGCCGCGCCCTGGAGGCCGCTCAGGAGAGAGCCGCCGGAGGTGAGCCGCTGCCGGCGGATCCTGCCGAGCCTCAGGAACGCGATGATCCCAGCCCCCACGATGAGCAGGAGCCCGACACCGGCGACGATGTAGGCGAGCTCAACCGACAGTTGGGCGGCGGCGCCGAGATCGAACCACCCGGCCGCCCCGCCGACGAGGATGACCATCGTGCCGATCGCCGCGGCGCCGATGACCCACTGCACGAGCCCCACCAGCCAGCGCCGGTCCGCGCCCTGCTCGGCGGCGGCGAAGGCGATGAGACCAGCCGAGCCCAGCCCTCCGGCCAGGGACCAGATCCCGACGTGCGTCAGCGGCGATCCGGTCAGCGCGGCGATGAGGGCACCCAGGAGGGCCCCGAGCACCAGCGCCAGCGCCACGGCCGCGACGAGGCGCCCGGCCAGGAGCCTGCGCCGGTCGGTGGGGCCGTCCATGAGCCAGAAGCCCTCCGCCGTCGAGGCGACGATGGGCCCGAACATGCGGGCGAGGATGAGCGTCGAGGCGAGGATCCCGGCCACCGCCGCCCACGGCAGCAGGCCCCGCGCGGCGAGGCAGCCGTCGGTCTCACAGACGGCCACCACCTGCTGGGCCCGAACCACCGACGAGATGATCATGGCGCCGATCATCAGCAGGGCGAAGACCATGATGTAGGCGTCGGAGAGTGCCTGCCAGAGGTTGCGGTCGGCGCGTCCCCGGCGCCAGTCCCTCATCAGCAGTTTGAGTTGTTTCTCGTCGACGACGCCGATCGGTCCGAGTTGGTCGGTGGTCATCAGATACCCAGCCTGATGGTGCGCGCGCCGATGGCCTCGAGGAGTGCCGGTTCGTGGCTGGCCAGGACGATGGCGAGGCCGCCGGCGAGATCCGACTTCAGCCTCTCCCCCAGCCACTGCACGCCCTCGACGTCGAGCCTCTGCTCCGGCTCGTCCAGGACGAGCAGCTGGCGCGGGCGGACGAAGGCCGTGGCGAGGGCGAGCCGTCGGCGTTGGCCGGACGACAGTGTGCTGGGCAACTGACCCGCTTGCGGTACCAGTTGAACCTCCTCGAGCACCTCGTCGACGAGATCGTCGGGGTCCTCCAGGCCGTGCGCCCGGGCAAGCAGGTCGAGGTGCTCGACCACGCTGAGGTCGGGGAAGAAGTCGAGGTCGTCGATGACCGTGGCCACGTCACGACGGATGCGCGCGTTGGTCTCGGACACCTTGATGCCGTTGACGGTGACCGTGCCCTCGTCGGGCCGATCCGCCCCCACCAGGCAGCGCAGCACCGTCGACTTACCGGCGCCGTTGCGCCCCGTCAGGGCCACCGCCTCGCCGGCGTGCACCTTCATGCTGAAACCCTCAACGATGGTGACGGGGCCATAGGCCTTCTTGAGGTTCTCGACCTGGAGCACGACGTCTTTCTTAGCCACGGGGCCATTGTTCCCCATCGGCCCAACCTGGTCACATCCGGGGAACCGGGACAATGGGGCCATGATCGTCATCGTCGTCTTCTCGCCCCGCAGCCACGCCGACGAGGTCCGTGCCGCCCTGGCCGCGGCCGGGGCGGGCACCCTCGGCAACTACACGGCCTGCAGTTTCTCCGCGTCCGGCGAGGGGCGGTTCCGCCCCGAGGAGGGCGCAGAGCCGTACCTCGGCGAACCCGGCCGTCCCGAGGTGGTCGACGAGGTGCGCATCGAGTGCGTCTGCGACGACGCTCTGGCCAAGGGCGCAGTCGAGGCCATGCTCGCCGCCCACCCGTACGAGGAGCCGGCGTACCACTGCTACCGGGCTCTCACCCTCGGCGACCTCTGACCGCCCGGGGAGCCCGGTCCGCCTCGCTACCGCCCCTCTCCCCTGGCAGGCGAGGAGTTGAGCAAATGAGATGGGTCAACGAATCCAAACGCTGTTATCCCGGCGTGTCGCGACGACGAACCATCTCATTTGCTCAAGTTCCACCCACGCAATCCCTGGGCAGCGCCAACGCCCGGGGACCACAGGGCGCCTCAGGCTCGCGTGCCCTTCAGGAGCGGCTCACAACCCGAAGCGACGGATCGCCTCGGCGACCTCGGGCGCATGGGTGAGCGGCGCGAAATGCGAGGCGCGGGGGACGATCTCCAGCGCCGAGCCCTCCACCCGAGCGAGATAGCGGCGCTCGTCGGCCCGCATCTGATCGAACTGACCGTTGATGAACAGGACCGGGCACCCGACACTGCGCAGCACGCTGGGCGGGCAGTCCCGCATGACCGACTCCCAGATGGCGGGCAGGGTCGTGTAGTCCGGTCTTGCCGGTAGCAGCTCTGGGCGGACCCCGAGCAGGCGCGCCACCCCGCCCCGTAGGCGCGCGAGCACGGAGTGATCCACCCGCCGGGTCAGCCCGGCGAAGCCCCGGTACGTCCAGGCGAGGCGACCGCGCGGGTTGCCCGTCGCCCCCATGAGGACCAGGCCTCGGAGCCGGTGTGGCCGGGTCCCGGCGAAGAGCCCAACGAGGTACGCGCCGAGGCTGTGTCCCGCCAGGACCACGGGGACCGCGCCGTCGACCGCTTCCGCGATGGCGTCGAGAGCGGCCTCCGTCGTGAAGGGTGTGCCACTTTTCGAGCCGTGGCCGGGCAGGTCGATGGCAACGACGTCGAACTCCGGCAGCAGCGCCGGGTAGTCCGCCCATTGCTGGGCCGACGACATCGAGCCGTGCACAAGGACCAGTTTCGGGATCACAGCTCCAAGACTGCCAGCACCAACCTCGTCGGTGCGGGCCGCTAGGCTGCAGCAATGCAGAATCAGCGGGCCACGATGCAGAAGCGGCGCGGCGATGTGGCCGCCATGTTCGACGGAGTGGCGAAGCGCTACGACCTCTTCAACTCCGTGCTCAGCCTCGGGCAGGTGCACGCCTGGCGGCGGGCGACCGTCCGGGCGATCGAACCGCGGCCGGGCCAGCGCATCCTCGACCTGGCTGCCGGCACCGGCACGTCGACCGCGGCCATCGCGGAGTCGGGGGCCTACGTGGTGGCCTCCGACATCTCGATCGGCATGCTGACGCAGGGTCGCAAGCAGCAGCCCCACCTCGACTTCGTGGCCGGCGATGCGCTCGCGCTCCCCTTTCCCGACGACACGTTCGAGGCGGTGACGATCTCCTACGGGCTCCGCAACGTGGAGCGAACGCTCGACGCGCTCGTCGAGATGCGCCGCGTCACCCGCCCCGGGGGGCGGCTCGTCATCGCCGAGTTCTCCACGCCCACCAACCCGGCCTTCCGGCACGTCTACACGAACTACCTGGTGGGGGCGCTCCCCACAATCGCGAAGGCTTCCAGTAACCCGGTGGCCTACGGCTACCTCGCCGAATCGATCATGGCGTGGCCCGACCAGCGCGGACTCGCGGACCTGATGGTCGAGGCCGGATGGACCGACGTCGAGTGGCAGAACCATGCCGGAGGCATCGTCGCGCTCCATCGGGGCTGGAAGCGCTGATGAACCAGTTCGTCTTGGACGCCTACGCCGCCCGCAGCTGCCCGGTCAAGACGTTTCACACGTTCGACCCGACGGTCGCCAAGCCGCAGACCCCCCTGGACGAATCGCTGAGGGAGTCGTTCGGCGGCGGCTCCGACTTCCGTGACGGAGTCCTGTCACGGCTGGTCGACGGACCGCCCGGCGCAGTGGATCTGCGGGGCCTGCATGACGCGGGCGCAACCATGGCTGAGCGCGAGACGGAGTGCCTGGCAGCGATGGGCGCCGGGGCACCGGTCATCATCGGCGGCGTCCTGCCGCTGGATCTCGACGGCCACCGCAGCGGCCGCCCCGACGTCCTGGTGCGCGGTCACGACACGGAGTCCGGGGCCCCGGGATACTGGCCGCTCAAGGTCAAGCCCTACCGCGTCAGGGAGAAGCAGCTCGGCTCAGCGACGCTCCAGACATCACCACTCGACGCCATCTCGGCGCTCAGACCGCTCCCCGACCTCCGCTACCGAACGTACCGTGAGGGCGTTCTGCTCGAGCTCGCGCACCACTGGCGGCTGCTGGAGTCGTGCGGGTTCGCCTCCGCGACACCGCTGGCCGGCGTCGTCGGAGACGACCGGGCCGAGGGACAGGATCCGAGCGTCACCTGGGTGGACCTCACGACGAAATTCCTGCGCACCTACTCCAAGACAGCCGGGCACAAGCTCCGCTCCGCGCTGGAGCGCTACGACCACGAGCACGGCTTCCGCGTCTACGTGGCGCAGCGCGCCGCTGAGCGGACCGGCGAGGGCGACCCGCCCCCGGTCGTGCGACCGATCCGAGTGAAGGAATGCGACTGGTGCGCCTGGTGGCAGGTCTGCCGGCCGCTCATTGACGACGACGACCTCTCGCTGCGCATTTCCAAAGCGCCCTTGGACGTCCGCGAGCTCCAGACACTCATGAGCCTCGGGATCACGACCGTCGCGCAGCTGGCTGAGGCCGACGTCGACCAGATCCTCCCGGCCTACCTCCCGCTCACCGGCCACCGGGACCGGTCAGAGCAGCGGCTGCGCCAGGCCGCACGGCGGGCGCGCATGCTCGCGCGGGGAGTGGAGTTGGAGCGCGTGTCCGTCGAACCGATCGGCGTGCCCAGCGCTGAGGTGGAGATCGACCTCGACATCGAGACAGCCGACGACGGCTCGGTGTACCTGTGGGGCGCGCTCGTCACCGACGCCGCCGGGACGAGGTTCGCGCACTTCAGCCGGTTCGAACAGGCGACTGGCCACAGTGAGGTTGAGCTGGCCGCCCAGTTCGCCGAGTGGCTGCTGGACCTGGTCGAGGCGCACCCGGACCTTCTCGTCTTCCACTACTCCGACTACGAGACCATCCACCTCAGCAGGCTCGCCGAGCGGAGCGGCCACCCCGCACTGCTCCGGGTCTGCGATCTCATCCGCGACCACTTCGTCGACCTCTTCGGGTTCGTGCGGGACAACTACGTGGGCGTCGACGGCCTGGGACTCAAGGTGGTGGCCTCCCGCGGCGCGGGGTTCGAGTGGCGCGACGAGGAGCCTGGAGGTCTCGCATCCCAGACGTGGTTCGCCGAAGCCGTCACTGGTGCGACGCCACAGGCGCGTGACTCCGCGCGGCGCCGGGTGCTCGAGTACAACGAGGACGACGTGCGGGCCACCCTGGCCGTGCGCCGCTGGTTGCGGGACCAGGACTCCTCCTAGCCTTGCCCGTCTCTCCGGGTAGGGAGCGTGGAACGATCTCCAGCATCCGTCTCCCTCACCTGGAAGTGGGCTTCCCTTCACCCACTCTGAAGGGGTCAGTGTGGTGACACGCGCGACCATAGTGGTCGTACATGTCGCTGAATGGCACCTCTGGGGACGCCGGCTTCCCTCAGCCGCGGGGAACAGAGACGACGACGAAGTCCGCGTCCGAGGACAGGGCCTTAACCAGGCCGCCGCGGTCCTGCACGCGCACGGCGGTCCAGCCGAGAGCTGATGCCACCGCGACAAGGTCCAGGCCCTGCGGAGTGCCGAAAACGCGCTCGAAGCTCCCGTCGAACTCCGGGGCGCCCTGCTCCAGTCCGTGGAAGATCGATCCGCCGTCGTCATCCGCGACGACGACGCGGAGGTCCGGCCACGGCTCCAGAGTGGGCTTCACCCAACCACCCAGATCATGCTGTGCCGTGAGATCGCCCAGCAGGACGGTCGTCGGCCGGCCAGTGGCGAGTCCGATCCCGACCGCAGTCGACACCGTCCCGTCGATCCCAGCCACGCCCCGGTTGGCATAGACCAGCGGAGGCCGCGGGGCGACCGGGCTGAGGTCGGCAGCGCGGATGATCGAGCTCGACCCGAAAACCAGGTTGGTGTCCGGGCCCGCGCAACTCACGACCTCGTCGGCGATGAACTGCTGCGGGCCGTTGGAGCGCCGCACGTCGGCGCGCTGCCAGCGGTCCAACCACCCGTCGTCCTGCGTCGGGATCTCCACCGCCCTGGCCACGAGCGTGGCCCGGTGCCCGGGGTCGGGCCACGTTGCGCGGTCGGTGACGACGACGAGCTCGACGTCGTCGCGGGAGAGCAGCGAGACCACGGGCCTGGAGAGCGTCGGGTGCCCGAAGACGACGACCCGCTCGATCTCGGGCGCCAGCTCAGCCAACACCTCGCGGTAGGCGGCGATCGCGCACTCACCGGCGCGCGCGTTGGACGACGGCTCCGCAAGCAGCGGACTTCGGGTGAGTTCCGCGAGGGCGCGGGCCTCCGCTCCAACCTGGGGGGTCGCGTCGCCGGCCAGAACGACCGTTCGAGCGGGGTGCTCGAGGACGTGCGGCTGCGTCGGTCCAGACTCGGCGTGTACGTCGAGGACGCGCTGGACGGCTGCGGGCAGGGGCCCGACCAGCGGAGGGGCGAACTCCACATTGAGCTGCACCGGTCCGGGCTCGCCGCTCAGCTTGCCGCTGGCCAGCGTGACCGCGCGGTGGACCCCGGCGGCCCACGCGGCGGCGTCACCCGACTCGGAGGAGAGCCGCACGACTCCCAGCGCAGACGCGCCGAAGGCACCCACCTGATCGGCCACCTGGTTGGCCCCGGTACCGACGAGATGGGCGGGGCGGTCGGCCGTGATCAGGACCAGCGGCACGCCCGAGGCCCTCGCCTCCATGGCGGCCGGGGCCAGGTTGGCCACGGCGGTGCCGGACGTCGTCACGACGGCGACGGGTTGCTGCCCCGCCTTGGCCAGGCCGAGGGCGGTGAACCCCGCCACCCGCTCATCGATGCGGACATGCAGACGGACGCGGTGATCGGCCGCGGCCCTGTCGACGGCGAGAGCCAGCGGAGCGCTCCGGGAGCCCGGGGCGAGCACCACGTCGCGCACGCCGACCCCGACGAGGGCGTCGACGATGGCCGCGCCCATCTCGATGCTGCTCATCCCTGGTCCTCCACGATCCGGCTGACTCTCTCCCACCGATCCAACCAGAAGCTCGTCAGGTCCGGACCAGCCCGGTGCACCCGCAGGAGGGCCGGGTCCGGTGTGACGTCCCGCACGACCAGCCAGCCGTCGTCCGGCACGAGCGGTTCCGTGGCGACGTCGCCCGCGAGGAGCCGTCCGGTCTCGAGGCCGCAGGCGAAGGGCAGGTCGGGGAGAGCCCCGGCCAGGGCCAGCCCGGAGGCGAGCCCCACCGATGTCTCGACGGCGCTCGACACGACGACCGGTAGGCCGAGCTCGTCCGCGAGTCGGAGGCAGGCGCGCGCGCCGCCCAGCGGTTGGACCTTGAGCACGGCGACATCGGCGGCCCCGGCGTCACGGACACGGTACGGGTCGTCAGCGCGACGGATGGACTCGTCCGCAGCGATGAGGACGCCGGTCTCCATCGCACGCAGCGACGCGAGCTCGCCGAAGGTGGCGCACGGCTGCTCCGCGTACTCGAGTCCCATCGGCTCGAGCAACCTCAACGCCTCGGCGGCCTGCGCGAGGGTCCAACCGCCGTTCGCATCGACACGGAGCCGGGCTGAGGGAAGCGCTTCGCGGACCGCCGCGACCCGCGCGACGTCGTCGGCCACCGGATCCCCCGGTGCGGCCACTTTGATCTTGATGGTCCGGCAGCCGGAGGTGACGGCGCGGGCGGCGGCGTCGGCGGGGCTCAACGCCGGCACGATGCCGTTGACCTCGACCCGGTCCCGGACCGTCGCAGGGTGGCCGTGCGTGGCGGTCTCCAGCGCTGAGCGCAGCCATTCTGCCGCCTCCTGATCGCCGTACTCGGGGAACGGACTCCATTCGGCCCAGCCCGCCGGACCCTCGAACAGCACCCCGCTGCGCCTGGAGAGGCCGCGGAAGGGCACGGACAGCGCGATGTCGTAGACGAACGGGGTCATGCGAGGAAGGCCGCGGCGAGCAGGCCCATCGACAGGGCCACCTCGGCCATGCCGGTGGATTGGATCACGGGGATCAGGTCCCGCCCCGTCGCCCCGCCGAGGACCAGCTTCAAGCCGGGCAGGATCAGCACGACGCCGAGGAGGCCGAGCAGCGCCCACCACGACGTGAGCGCGGCGTAACCGACCACTGCGAGCGCCGCCACGGCGCACAGCGCGGCGTAGAAGAGCCGGGTGTTGCGATCGCCGAGCCGCACCGGGAGCGTCATCTTGCCGACGACGGAGTCGGTCGCGATGTCTCGCAGGTTGTTGGCCACCAGGATTCCGCTCGCCAGCACTCCGACGGCGGTGGCGGCGAGCCAGGCCTGAGCCGGGGCGGTGCCGGCGATGACGTAGGTGGTGCCCACCGTTGCCACCAGACCGAAGAAGATGAACACCATGAGCTCACCGAGCCCGAGGTATCCGTACGGCTTGGCCCCGCCGGTGTAGTACCAGGCGGCCAGCACGCTGAGGGCCCCGACGCCCAGGAGCCACCAGTGTCCGCTCAGCGCCACGACGGCGAGCCCGGCGACGGCGGCCACACCGAACGAGAGGAATGCCGCGGTCTTCACCGCCCTGGGTGAGGCGAGGCCCGACGCGACCAGCCGGGTCGGGCCGACGCGCTCGTCGTCGGTGCCGCGGACGCCGTCGGAATAGTCGTTGGCGTAGTTGACGCCCACCTGCAGGGCCAGCGCCACCACCAGGCAACCCAGCGCCACCCACCAGTGGTATTCGTCCACGGTGGCTGCGCTCGCGACCCCCGCAATGACCGGGGCGACGGCGGCGGGCAACGTGCGGGGGCGGGCACCGACAGCCCAGATGGCGGGGGAATTCTCCATGGCGCGCCCAACTCTAGCCGTGGCCGGCAGTGCGCTGCGCGAGCTCGACGAGCGCCGGCCGATCGGGCTTGCCGCCCGGGGTTAGCGGCAGCGACGCGACATGCAGCACCTGGCGGGGCAGGGACGTCGATGGCACCAGCGCCCGGAGACGCTGCCGCCACTGCTCCAAGGGCCCCGACGCCGCGACCAGCACCACCCTCGAACCCCACTCGTCGTCGGGCACGGCCACGACGTCGGCCCCCGGGTCGATCGTTGCCACGGCCCGCCGCACCTCGGCAAGGTCGACGTTGACCCCTCCGCTGATGACGACCTCGTCCAGTCGGCCGTCGATGACGAGCCTTCCGTCGTCCCACCGCCCGCGATCCCGCGTGAGCACCGCCCCGTCGACCAGTGCTGCGGCGGTCGCGTCCGGATCACCGAGGTAGCCGTCGAACACGGTGGGCCCGGCGATCGTGACCCGGCCACGCTCGCCCAGCCGCACGTCGACGCCGTCCAGCGGGCGGCCGTCCCAGACGACGCCACCGCACGTCTCGCTCATGCCGTAGGTCTCGATGACGCGAATGCCCGCAGCCTCGGCTCGCTGCCGCAGGTCTGGCGCCAGCGCCGCCCCCCGACCAGCACGGCGTCGAAACGCGCCAGCCTCGCGGCGCGCGAGGGGTCAGCCACAGCGCGATACAGCTGCGTGCCGACGACCGACACCGCATTGGGGCCGGCGACCGGATCTAGATCGTCGAGAGAGGGCGACGCCTGCCGCACACCTCCGCCGAGCTCGCCCCGCACCAGCACCATCAGTCCGGCCACGTAGGTGGGCTGCAGCGCCAGATGCCAGGTGGCTGCGGCTCCGAGCCGGGCCGCCGCCATCTCCGCCGCGGCGATCAGCGCGCCCCGGCTGAGCACCACGAGCTTGGCGCCGCCGGTTGTCCCGGACGTCGCCACGACCACGCATCCCGGCGGAGGGGTGCCGTCACCGGGGGCCAGCCAGAGGCCCGGCCCGCCAGCCAGGAAACCTCGCACCCTGCGTCGAAGATCGTCCATGTGGTCACCCTAGCCACGGCGGGTAGACTGGTTGCGTGGCTCGGGTTCTGTTGATCATCGCAATCGTGATGCTGACCGTGTACTGCGTTGTGGAAGTCGCGCAGGCACGGGGGTACAAGGTGCGCCTGATGCCACGATGGCTGTGGGCCTTCGCGGTGGTCTGCCTGCCCGTCCTCGGGCCGGTCGCCTGGCTGACGTTGGGCCGCCCCATCAAGTCGAACCCCTCGATCGACCGTGGCCCCCGAGCCCCCGACGACGACGAAGACTTCCTCCGGGGCCTGCGTTAGCGCTAGCATTCCGGCGCGACAACCGGCAGGAGTGGATAGATGGCAGACGGAGTGATGGCGGTGACGCAATGGCTGCGCGAATGCGCAGAGGTGTTCGACGCCCGAGCCGACGAACTGAACAAACTCGACAGGCTGCTGGGGGACGGCGATCACGGCACCAACATGGCTCGCGGCCTCGCCGCTGCGCGTGAGCTCGACCTCACGCCCGTCGCCGCCGCATCCGATGCCCTACGCCATGTCGGCATGGCCCTGGTCAGCACCGTGGGGGGCGCGTCGGGCCCCCTCTTCGGGACGTTCTTCCTCCGCGCCGGGGCAAACTGGCCCCGGCCGATCCAGACCGCGGGCGTGGCCTCCGCCTTCGAGGCGGGCCTCGCCGGGGTAATGGCCCGCGGCAACGCCGAACGCGGCGACAAGACCATGATCGATGCTCTGGCACCGGCCTCGGATGCGCTGCGGGAGGCCGCGCTCGCCCACATCTCGCTGGGGGAGGCCATGGACACAGCGGCCGCGGCCGCCGAACGGGGCCGCGACAACACGCGCTCGATGATCGCCAAGCGCGGCCGCTCGGCGCTGCTCGCCGATAAGTCGATCGGCGTCGTCGACCCCGGTGCGGTGTCGGTCGCGATCATTCTGCGCACTGCCGCTAATCACGTCGGCTGATCGTTTGCTCACTCATCGCGCAGCCGCAATAGGCTGTCGCCATGACCTATGAGGCACCCCACAAGGCAGTGATTCTGGCCCGCGGACTCGGTTCGCGAATGCGCAAGGAAGCAGAGGGCGTCGCCCTCAACGACGAGCAGAGCAAGGCCGCCGAAGCGGGCGTCAAGGCGATGATCTCGGTTGGCCGCCCCTTCCTCGACCACGTCATCACGGCTCTCGCCGATGCCAATTTCACCGACGTGTGTCTGGTGATCGGCCCCGAGCACGACATGATCCGCGACTACTACGACACGGTCGATAAGCAGCGCGTCACGATCTCCTACGCCGTCCAGGAGGAGCCGCTCGGCACCGCCAACGCCGTGCTCGCCGCCGAGGAGTTCGCCGGCGACGACCGCGTCCTGGTCATCAACTCCGACAACTACTACCCTGCCGAAGCGCTGGAGTCGCTCGCCACAGTGCCGGGGTCGGCGCTCGTCGGCTTCACCCGCGAGGGGATGCTGACCAAGTCGAACATCGCCCCGGAGCGCCTCGCTGCGTTCGCCCTCGCCACCGCCGATGAGCAGGGCAACCTCGCCGAGCTCGTCGAGAAGCCGGACCAGGACGCCATCGAGCGCCTCGGTCAGGACGCGGTCATCTCGATGAACTGCTGGCTCTGCAGCCCGGCCATCTTCGACGCCGCCCGCGCCATCCCGAAGTCCGCCCGCGGCGAGTACGAGATCACCGACGCCGTCCGCCGCGCGATCGACGACGGCGACCCGTACTTCGTCGTCAAGGCCGACGTCGGGGTGCTGGACCTGAGCAACCGCGGCGACATCGCCTCCGTGGTGGAGGCACTGGGTGATCGCGAGGCCCGTCTGTGAAGTGGTTCGTCCCCGGCCGACTCGAGGTGCTGGGGAAGCACACGGACTACGCCGGGGGCCGGTCGCTGCTCGCCGCCGTCGACCGCGGCGTCACCATCACGCTCGAGGACGCAGACGAGGCGATCGCCGCGTCGACGACGGCGGTGCCCGGCAGGCTGCGGCTGCTGCCCGGCGTCGAGCCGGGCCTCCCGCAGGGCCACTGGGGATACTACGTCCAGGCCGTGCTGGACCGGCTGCACCTGAACTTCGGCGACCTCAAGCCCGCCTCGCTGCTGTTTGATTCCAACCTTCCGCTGGCCTCCGGTATGAGCTCGTCCTCAGCACTCGTCGTCGCTGCGGCGTTGGCGCTGATCGATCACAACGGCATCCGCGACACCGACGAGTGGAAAGCGAACATCCGCACCGACATCGACCTGGCCGGCTACCTCGCCACCATGGAGAACGGGCTCACCTTCGGCGCTCTCGAGGGGTTCCGTGGCGTCGGCACGTTCGGCGGGTCCGAGGACCACACCGCGATGCTGTGCTGCAAGGCCGACCACCTCACCGAGTTCACGTTCTGCCCGATCGAAGAGCAGCGTTCGGTCCAGTTCCCCGCGGACTGGACGTTCGTCGTCGCGGTCTCCGGTGTGCTGGCCGAGAAGACCGGATCGGCGCTGGAGTCCTACAACAACGCCTCGCGGAAGGCGCGGGAACTGGCCGAGGCCTGGAACTCCGCGACCGGACGTGATGATGCCGTCCTCGGCGACGCCCTCGCGAGCAGCGACGACGCTCTGGAAGGACTGCGGGCGATCTCCGCCCACGACGATGCGCTGACGGCGCGGCTGACAGCCTTCGTGACGGAGTCCGAGGTTGCGATCCCCCGGGCGATCGACGCGCTGGAGCGAGGCGACATCAAGGGGTTCGGTGAGGCCGCGGAACTCAGCCACCGCAACGCCGACGAGGCGCTCGGCAACCAGATCGACGAGACCAACCGCCTCCAGTGGCTCGCCCGCGAGCTCGGGGCCCCCGCCGCCGCCGGATTCGGTGCCGGCTTCGGCGGATCCGTCTGGGCGCTGGTCGAGACGGCCGAAGCGGAGTCCTTCGCCGACCGCTGGCTCGCCGCGTACCTCGCTGAGTTCCCAGCCGTCGAGGGACGCGCCTCCACCATCGTCACCCGCCCCGGGGGTCCGGCGCGCCGCCTGGACTCCTGACGTTCAGGCCAGCGGGCCCTCCCCGAACGTCAACGATCGGGCGCAGACGCCAACTGACACGGCAGGTCGCCGGCGAACTTCGAAGTCGCCCGTGACACTTCACGGGCGACGCTGGATTTCGCCGGCAGTCCGGTCTCCGCGTTGGCGTTGCGTGCTCCCGGTTGGCGTCGACCGGTCCGGTTTGCAGGAGGCGCCCGACGGCGCCCCGCGCGGCGGGCTAGTCGAGGTGTTCGTCGTCGTAGCTGCGCGGGTCCTCGATCGGCTCAAGGTGGCCGATGACGTGCAACTCGGCGAACTCACCCCGGATCTCGTCGACGATGTCCTCGAGCTCGTCGTGCCCCCGCTGGACCGTCCAGGCCCCCGGCACGAGCATGTGCATCTCCATGAACGCCCGCGCGCCGGACACGCGCGTTCTGAAGGCGTGGAACTGGACCTCATCGGTCGTGTGCCGGGCCAGGATCTCACGGAGTCGGTCGTTGTCCTCCTTCGGCAGCGACTCATCCATGAGGCCTGAGGAGGATTCCGAGACGAGCTTCCAGCCCGTCCAGAGGATGTTGAGCCCCACGAGGATCGCGACGATCGGGTCGAGCCTCACCCAGCCAGTCGCCCACACCAGAGCGATACCGACCAGTACCCCGGCTGAGGTGATGACGTCGGTCATGAGGTGGTGAGCGTCGGCGCGCAACGTGATCGAGTTGTAGCGCCGCCCCGCGCGGAGGAGCACCAGTGCGACGGCACCGTTGATGAGCGCCGCGATGACCGAGATGACCAGGCCGAGCCCGATCTCCTCGAGGGGGCGGGGCGCCAGCAACCGTTGGATGGCGAACACCAGGATGGCTGCCGCCGCGACGAAGATCATCACCCCTTCGATAGCGGACGAGAAGTACTCCGCCTTGGAGTGGCCGAAGTGGTGGTTCTTGTCGGCCGGCCGTGCGGCCACCTTGAGCGCGATGAGCGCGACGATCGCCGCCACCAGGTTGACCACCGATTCGGCCGCATCGGACAGCAGACCCACCGAGCCGGTGACCAGCCACGCCCACGTCTTGAGCGCGATCGTGGCGAGCGCAGCAGCGATGGACAGCCAGGCGAACTTCGTCAGATCGACGCGGGTACTGGTCACCGGGCGAGCCTAGCCGGTGCGCCGCGCCCTTACGGACATGCCTAATCGGGCCAGCCTGGGTAGCATGCTGGGGTGCTGACCATGCAAGATGCCCTGCGCCGCCTCTCCGACTACTGGACCTCGAAGGGGTGCCTCACCTGGCAGCCCTTCAACACCGAGGTCGGGGCCGGCACGATGAACCCCGCCACCGTGCTGCGCGTTCTCGGCCCGGAGCCATGGGACGTCGCCTACGTCGAGCCGTCGGTCCGGCCCGACGACTCCCGCTACGGGGAGAACCCCAACCGCCTGCAGATGCACACGCAGTTCCAGGTGATCCTCAAGCCCGAGCCCGGCAACCCCCAGGAGCTGTATCTCGGATCGCTCGAGGCGCTCGGCATCGATCTGGCCAAGCACGACGTCCGCTTCGTCGAGGACAACTGGGCCCAGCCGGCCATCGGCGCCTGGGGCCTTGGCTGGGAGGTGTGGCTGGACGGCATGGAGATCACGCAGTTCACCTACTTCCAGCAGGTGGGCGGGCAGAACCTGGACCCCATTCCCGTGGAGCTCACCTACGGCGTCGAGCGCATCCTGATGGCGCAGCAGGGCGTCACGCACTTCAAGGACATCGTCTACTCGATCGCCAGCGACGGCCGGCCCGTCACCTACGGCGAGGCGTTCGGCCAGCAGGAGTACGAGATGAGCCGCTACTACCTCGACGACGCCGACGTCGAGGCGAACCGTCGCCTCTACGAGACCTACGTCGGCGAGGCCACCCGCATGGTGGAGGCGCGCCTCCCGGTGCCGGCCCACGGCTACATCCTGAAGTCGAGCCACGCCTTCAACGTGCTTGACGCGCGTGGGGCGATCTCGACCACCGAGCGCGCGAAGGCGTTCGCGACGATGCGTCGCCTCATGCGCGACACCGCGGCCCTCTGGATCGAGCGACGCGAGGAACTCGGCTTCCCGCTCCTCCGCGAGGCCGCTGAGCCCACCGGCGATCCCGCGCCCGCCGTCGACCGCGAGGCGCTGGCGAGAACACCCCAGACGCTGGCGTTCGAGATCGGGGTCGAAGAGCTCCCCCCGCACGTCGTGCCGCAGACCATCGACGCCGTCCGCGACGCCCTGACCGCCAAGCTCGGCGCCTCGCGGCTCGCCCACGGCGCGATCACGGTCGACGGGACCCCGCGGCGCATCGTCGCCGTGGTGGAGGACGTCGCAGCGAGCGAGCCCGACGCCGAGCAGCTCCGCAAGGGCCCGAAGTGGGCCGCAGCGTTCGACGCCGACGGCAACCCCACCAAGGCGCTGCAGGGCTTCATGCGCGGCCAGGGTGTCGGCGCCGACCAGATCGTGCGCGCCGAGATCGGCGGAGCCGAGCATGCCGCCGTGTCGGTGGCCCTGAGCGGACGCCACGTGCTCGACGTGGCCAGCGAGGCGCTCGCCGACGTCGTGAGCGGCCTGCGCGCCGAGAAGAACATGCGCTGGAACGACGCCAACCTCTCCTTCTCGCGCGCCATCCGCTGGCTGCTCGCGCTGTGGGGAGACACGGTCGTCCCCGTCGACGTGTCGGGGCTCACCTCCGGCCGGACGACCTACCTCCAGCGGCCGGTCGCGGCCGACGCCGACGGAACCCGCTCCGACGGCGCCCTCGTCGGTCACGTCGAGGTCGCCTCCGCCGACGACCTCCTCGAGACCATCGCGTCGGGACGCATCGAACTGGCCACCCACACCCGCCGCGCGTCCGTCGTCGACCAGGCGATCCGACTGGCCGGGAGCGTCGGCGGCACCGTCGACGTCGAGGCCGAGGCCGCGGTGATCGACGAGATCACGAACCTGGTCGAGGAACCACGCGGGGTTCTGGGCCACTTCGACGAGCGCTACCTGGAGCTGCCCGAGAAGATCCTCACGACGGTGATGCGCAAGCACCAGCGCTACCTGCCGGTCTACGTCGACGGCAAGCTCGCCCCGCACTTCATCACCATGGCCAACGGACTGTGTGACGAGCAGGTCGTCGCCACGGGCAACGCCTCGGTCATCCGAGCCCGGTACGAGGACGCGCTGTTCTTCTGGAACGCCGATCTGACCGCTGACAACGTCGAGGGCTTCGTGCCGGGTCTCGATCAGTTGACGTTCGAGGACCGGCTGGGCTCCGTGGGCCAGCGCGCCCGCCGCATCGCCGACGTCGCCGGAAAGTTGGCGGACCGAATCGGCCTGGCCGGCGACGATCGCGAGACCTTGACCCGCGCCGGGCAGCTGGCCAAGTTCGACCTCGCCACCCAGATGGTCGTCGAGATGAGCTCGCTCGCCGGTTTCATCGCGAGGGAGTACGCCGTCAGGAAGGGCGAGACACAGCAGGTAGCCGACGCGCTGTTCGAGATGGAACAGCCGCACACCTCCGCCGACCCCGTGCCCGCCTCGACGGCCGGTGCCCTGCTGGCGCTGGGCGACCGCTTCGACCTGCTGGCGTCGATGTTTGCGCTCGGCGCCAAGCCCACCGGATCCTCCGACCCGTTCGGTCTGCGCCGCGCGGCGCTGGGCGTGGTGCGCATCCTGCGCGAGTCGGCAGGCACCCCGCTGGAGACGCTCACCGTCCGGGCCGGATTGGAGGACGCCGTCGCGCGGCTCGCCGAGCAGGGCGTGACGGTGGCCGACGATGCCGTGGAGGGGGCGCTGGAATTCACCGTCGGACGGTTCGCCCAACTGCTGCGTGATGAGGGGACCTCGGCGGAGCTTGTCGCGGCCATCCTCCCCGCCGCCGACGCGCCAGGACGTGCTGCCCGTCTGCTCCGGGAGCTCGACGCCGCCAGCGAGGACGCGCGGCTCCGTCCGCTGGTCGAGACACTCGTGCGGATCACCCGCATCCTGCCCGCCGAGGCGCCCTCGGGCTTCGATCCCTCCGCACTGAGCGAGCCGGCCGAGCTCGACCTCTTCACCGCGATCGAAGCAGTGCCCGCCGATACCGCGAGGGAGCCCCTCCCCACGGTCCTGGAGCGCACTGAAGCTGTGGTGACCACGTCGGCACGGTTCTTCGACGAGATCCTCGTCAACGCCGACGACCCGGCGGTCCGCGCGTCGCGCCAGGGCCTGCTCGCCGCCGTCCTCGCCATGGCTCCCGCCGATGTCGATTGGAAGGCGGTCGACATCGCCCTAGGCTGAGACCATGGCCGTCAACCGACGCTTCACGATCCCGTTTCTCACCCAGGATCCACGCGACGAGACGGTCGCCTGCGTCCTGTCGGGTGGAGGGTCTCGCGCCAGCTTCCAGCTGGGCGCACTCGACTATCTCTACCGGCACGACGAGTCGTTCAGCCCCACGGTCTTCGTCGGCACGTCCGCGGGCTCCATCGTCGCCTCGGTGCTGGCCCAGGATGCGAGGCGGGATCAGCAACACGCGTACCTGCTGCGGCTGGCCGAACTCTGGTCGGGGATGACGACGCCGGCGGACATGTTCACTCCCCGTCCCTGGTACGAACGGCTCCAGGAGGAGGGGCCGGGATGGCTGACGATGGTGAATCCGCCACGGCCCGCCCCCAAGCCCCGCACTCCGCTGTTGCCGTTCCTGCGCCAGCCGGATCAGGCCCCCGACCCCGAGGCGAGGAGCGAGACCGCGCCGAGCCCGCTCGAGCTGGCCCTGCTGCCCGATGAGGAGGTCCGCTCCGAGTGGTCCCTGGCCGCGCTCTCCGGCCTCGCCGGGAACGTGGGCCGGCTGCCCCGGATCGGCAGCGACCTCAACACGATCTGGCAGGGGCTGGAGCGCACGCGCTCGCTCTACCGGCCGGGCCCGGTGCTCGGCAGGCTCCTGGAACCCGAGACGTTCGACCCGGCCCGCGTCCGCCTCTCCGGCTCCACCCTCAGGGTGGCGATGGTGGCTCTGGAATCGGGGGAGCTTCGCTACATGACCGAGCGCGGCACGCTGGTCGACCGGCAGAACCGGCCGCTCGGCAACACGGCCCACGACCTCACGGTCGGGGTGCTGGCGAGCTGCTCGATCCCCGCCGTCTTCCGGCCAGTGCCCATCGGCGACGAGACCTACGTCGACGGCGGCGCCCGCGAGAACCTCCCCGCGGAGCTCGCCCTCAACCATCTCGGTGTGGGCCGCACCTACGTCATCTCGTCGCAGTCGCTGGGCGTGCAGAGGCGGGCCAGCATGGCCAACGCGGACCTCTTCACCGTCGTGATGCGCTCCACCGAGATCCTCATCGACGAGGCCGGCCGCGACGAGTTGGCCTACGCCGAGGCGACCGGAGCCACGGTGGTCTACCCGGAACTGGGGGTTCACGACGCCATGGTCGTCCATCCGGGGCTCATCGCCATCAACATGGCATACGGCTGGTTCCGTGCGGCCGAGCAGCATCTCGAGCTGGACGACCGCGCCGCCGCCCAGCATCGCCGCATCATCGATCTGCGCATCCGGATCCTCGATCTGGAACAGCGGTTCCTCGGCCTCGAGTCCCCCACCAGCCGTGACCTCATGGTGCTCCGCAGCGCGAAGGTGGAGCTCCGCGACGCGGTCCGCGGGGCCCACACCACTCCCCTGCCCGACGGCGCGGAGCAGTGGTGGACGCAATGGGAGCGCCACCCCGAACCTCCGACGATGCAACCGCCCTGGATGCCCATGCCGGCCCAGGGCTGACCGTTAGGCTGGTGCCGTGAAGACGACCTTCGACCTCAGGTGGGAACGCTACGGCGACGACCTGACGACCGCCCTGACCACCGTGTACGCGGAGCGCTCCGCCGATCTTGCCCGGAGGGTGCAGGAGTTGGTGCGCCTGAGGTTCGAGCAACGCAGCGACGAGTTGCGCCTCCTCGACGAGGCCAGGCTCCTTCGCCCGGACTGGCTCCAGCAGCCCAGCCAGGTGGGCTACGTCGCCTACACCGATCGGTTCGCCGGTACGCTGCGCGGGATCACCGACCATCTCGACTACCTCCAGGATCTGGGGGTGACCTACCTGCACCTGATGCCGCTGCTGCAGCCCCGTGAAGGCGCCAACGACGGCGGTTACGCGGTGGCCGACTACCGCACCGTCCGCCCCGATCTCGGCACGATGCAGGATCTGGAGGACCTCACGCGTCACCTGCGGGCCAAGGGCATTTCTCTGGTCGTGGACCTCGTCCTCAACCACGTGGCGCGCGAGCACGAGTGGGCGGCCAGGGCCCGGGCCGGCGAGCGGACCTACCGCGACTACTTCATGGTCTTTCCCGACCGCACCGTGCCCGACCGGTACGAGGAGACGCTCCCCGAGGTCTTCCCCGACTTCGCCCCCGGCAACTTCACCTGGGACGACGACCTTGCCGGGTGGGTGTGGACGACGTTCAACGACTACCAGTGGGACGTCAACTGGGCCAACCCGGACGTCTTCCTCGAGTACCTCGACATCATCCTGGGTCTCGCAAACCGGGGCGTTGAGGTGCTGCGGCTCGACGCCATCGCCTTCATCTGGAAGGAGATGGGGACCGACTGCCAGAACCAGCCGCCCGTTCACGCCATCACCGAGGCCCTGCGCGCGGCCGTTCGGATCGCAGCACCCGCCGTCGCGTTCAAGGCCGAGGCCATCGTCGGACCCAAGGACCTCATCGCCTACTTCGGCCGGGGCGAGCACTACGGCAAGGTCTCGGACATCGCCTACCACAACTCGCTGATGGCGCAGCTGTGGTCGACGATCGCCTCGCAGGACACCACGCTCCTGCGCCGGGCACTGGGCGGATTCCCGCCCAAGCCGTCGACCGCCACCTGGGGCACCTACATCCGGTGCCACGACGACATCGGCTGGGCCATCGACGACGTCGATGCCGCGACGGCCGGGCTCAACGGCTTCGCCCACCGGGCCTTCCTCAGCGATTTCTACTCGGGCGAGTTCCCAGGGTCCTTTGCGCGCGGTCTGGTCTTCCAGGCGAACGAAGCCACGGGGGATCGACGCATCTCGGGATCGCTCGCCTCACTCGCCGGCCTGGAGCGCGCCCTCGAGCTCTCCGATGCCGGGGAGGTCGACCTCGCCGTGGCGCGCATCAATCTCCTCCACGCGGTCATCTGCGGCTGGGGAGGGGTTCCTCTGCTCTACATGGGCGATGAGGTGGCGATGCTCAACGACCACGACTTCGCGCGCGACCCGGCGCATGCCGACGACAACCGTTGGGTGCACCGCCCGGTGATGGACTGGGACGCCGTTGCCGGGTTGGGGGAGGATCCCACCTCCCCCGCCGCGCGGGTCAACGCCTGGCTGCGCCACGTGCTGGATATCCGGCGGGCGACGCCGCAGCTTCACGCCTCACGCGAGTCGGAGATCATCGAGACGGGCGACCCCGGAGTGCTGGCCGTCAAGCGCGACCATCCCATCGGTCCCATGGTGCAGGTCTACAACATGACCCCGAACGAGATCACCCTCCCGATGGCCTGCCTCAGCGAGACCATCGGAGAGACGGCGTTCGAATTGCTGGATGGAGTCGAGTGGGATCTGACCCCCTGGACGATGACGCTTCGACCCTACGCGGTGCACTGGTTCCGGTGACGAAGGGCGGCGACGGTGCCCCCAGCGGGGCTCGAACCCGCGACCCATGGATCAAAAGTCTGACAGCACTGTCCGGAACTGTGCGCTCAAGTGCGATCTACAGCAGCCGATGCTTTGAGTCGTCCGGTCTGGGGCGGCTTGTTGGTCACAGTTCCGGATCGGTTTGTGACCAAGTTTGTGACCAAGTTTTCGTCCACGCCGTGAGCCTCCCGGGCCTCCTGCGCCCAGCTCGCAGCCGTGCGGGCTGACACCGGCTGACCGGCCACCCACGCAACCATGAGCGCCTGAAGTGCAGCACTGAAGGTCAGCAGGTCAATGGGTGCGGGCGGCGAGGCGGCGCGCGGTCAGCAACGGGAGAACGACCTGGCGGGCCGATTCGCGGGCGGCTGACAAGGCCCCCAGCGACACGACGTCTCCCCCGAGCCCCGAGGCGACGATGCCGGGCGGCGGCAGCTCCAGCTCGCCTGCCACGTGCGCGACGGCGATCTCGATCACCTCGCCCAGCGTACCCGCGATGGCCCCGCACACGACGATGACCTCGGGATCGAAGAACCGCGACACTACGGTACAGATCCGCCCGAGCGTGCCCCCCAGCTCCTCCACCAGCGGCCGCGCCACAGGGTCCGCCAGCCGCGCGCGAGAGAGGACCGCCTCGCCGGTGACGGCGCCCCCACTCAGGGCGGCCCAAGGGTGGTCAGCAGGAATCGCGCCCATGCCGAGCTGCTCCCTCAGCCACTGCTCCGCCAGATAGCCGAGACCCCAGGTGCCGCCGACACCGGGCACATAGGCAAGTGCCTCGAGCTCCCCGACGCCGCCGTGCGCGCCGCGCACCAATCGCCCCTCCAGGACCACGCCCGAGCCCAGGCGAAGCCCCGACAGCATCGCGACGTAGTGTTCGCGCCCCTGCGCCTCGCCCAGGGACCCCTCAGCGACAGCGGCGAGGGAAGCGTCGTTCTCGACACGCACGACAGGGAACTCCCCACTCAGCGCCTCACGGAGGCCTGCGTTCATATAGCTCCAGAAGCCGGACGGGTGCGCGGGCGAGGCCCCCTGGCCGTCGACCGGGGCAGGCACGCCCACCCCGACGGCGATCACCTCATCTCGGCTACCCCCGGCAGCGGCGAGCACCGCGTCGATGGCCCGGAGGGCCGCGGTGTGCCGGGTGGCCGGGTCCGGAGCCTCCAGCTCGAAGAAGCTGGTGAGGTCGAGGTGTTCGCGCGCGAGGATCCGGCCGCTCAGATCGGCGGCTATCGCGGAGAAGCGTCGGCCGCCGGCGTCGAGGCCCACGATCAGTCCGGCCTCGCCTCGCAGCTCGAATCGTCGAGCAGGCCTTCCCAGCCGCTGGGCGGGCCCCGCGGAGCTCGTCAGCTCCTCGATCAGGCCGACGTCGATCAGCTCATCGAGCGCGGAGAGTGCCGTGGATCGGGTCATTCCGAGGGCGGAAATGACGTGGTCCGCCCCGAAGGCGCCGGAGTCCCACGCGTGGTCGAGGACCGCCTCTGTGCTCGCGCGGTGGCGCGTCTGGCGCTCGGACACACCCACTTTCCGCACCCCCCTTGACGATCCCTCAACCGTGATGCATCCTAGACCCAGATGACTTTCTTCGATAGTTAAATCTATTGCTCGAAAACAAATCAGCTACAACGTGAGCTTCGCGTCGTACCTCATGGCCATGGCCCCTGCCATCGTCGTCTACCTGTTCGCGCAGCGCTGGGTCATGTCCGGCCTGACCCAGGGCGCCATCAAGTAGCGTCGAGCGAACCATCCAAGGGGTGAGCCGGGGCGCACCGGCCCACCCCACCCTCACCATCCCAGCCAAGGAGAACCATGACCGCAGAACGCCATCAGACCGCCCCAGCTTCCCGCCCGGACGGCTGGTGGCGCTCCGCGGTGGTCTACCAGGTCTACCCCCGCTCGTTCCAGGACTCCAACGGCGACGGCATCGGCGACATCCCAGGCATCACCAGCCGCCTCGACCACCTGGCCGAGCTCGGGGTCGACGTCATCTGGCTGTCGCCCGTCTACCGCTCGCCGCAGGTGGACAACGGCTACGACATCAGCGACTACCGCGACATCGATCCCCTGTTCGGAACCCTCGCGGACCTCGACGAGCTCCTCGCCCAGGCCCACTGGCGCGGGATCAAGCTGGTCATGGACCTGGTGGTCAACCACACCTCGGACCAGCACCCGTGGTTCGTCGAGTCCCGCGACCCGGCCTCCCCCAAGCGGAGCTGGTACTACTGGCGCCCCGCCCGTCCCGGACACGAGCCCGGCACGCCTGGCGCCGAGCCCGACGACAGCGCCGCGGCCTTCGCGCCGTCGGCCTGGACGTTCGACCCGGCCAGCGGCCAGTACTACCTGAGCATGTTCAGCCCCGGGCAGCCGGACCTCAACTGGGAGAACCCCGAGGTTCGCGAGGCCGTCTACGACATGATGCGGTGGTGGGTGGACCGCGGAGTCGACGGCTTCCGGATGGACGTGATCAACCTCATCTCCAAGCCACACGACCTCGCCTCCGGCGGCCCGATCGAGCCCGGCTCGGCGGACTTCCGCCAGATCGCCAACGGTCCCCGTCTCGACGAGTTCCTCGCCGAAATGAACCGCGAGGTGGGCCTCGACGACCAGAATCTGCTCACCGTCGGCGAGATGCCCGGCGCGACCGTTGAGTTGGCCCGGCGGGTCACGGACCCTGCCCGGCGGGAGCTGAACATGGTCTTCACGTTCGAGCATGTCAGCCTCGACCAGGCCTCCGGTAGCAAGTGGGACCTGATGGCACTGCCCCTGCCCGCGCTGAAGGGCAACCTTGCCCAGTGGCAGTACGGTCTGGCGGAATCGGGCTGGAATTCGCTGTACCTCGACAACCACGACCAGCCGCGGGCAGTGTCCCGCTTCGGCGACGACTCCCCCGAGCACCGCGTCAACTCCGCCAAGACGCTGGCCACCGTCCTGCACCTGCACAAGGGCACCCCGTACGTGTACCAGGGTGAAGAACTCGGCATGACGAACTCCCCCTTCACCGAGATCGGCCACTACGTCGACGTCGAATCGCTGAACCACCACACCCTGGCCACGGCCATGGGCACCGCCGAGGCCGAGATCCTCCGCTCGCTGGCCGCGAAGAGCCGCGACCATGCACGCACCCCCGTCCAGTGGAACGACGGCCCGCACGCGGGCTTCACCACCGGCGTGCCCTGGCTGCCGGTCAACCCCAACTACCGCGACATCAACGCCGAGGCGGCCCGCCTCGACCCCGCGTCGGTGTTCGCCCACTTCCAGAGACTGATCGCGCTTCGACACACCGACGAGGTGGTCCGCGAGGGCCGCTTCGAGCTACTTCTGCCCGAGCACGAGCAGCTCTGGGTGTTCACCCGCACCCTGGGCGACACCACACTGCTCGTCCTCGCCAACTGTTCGTCGACCTCGGCGGAACTCCCGCTCGACGCCCTCCCCAGCCTCGACGGCGCCGAATTGATCCTGGCCACCCACGATGCCGCCGACCCCTCGTCGCTCGCGCCGTGGGAGTCCCGAATCCTCCGCCTGGCCACCCGCTGACCCTCACCACTGAAGGACCTTCCCCCATGCAGGACATCACGGACCAGGCGACCCTGGTCTCCGACCAGAGCGCCCAATGGTGGCGCCAAGCCCTCGTCTACCAGATCTACCCCCGCAGCTTCGCCGACAGCAACGCCGACGGCATCGGCGACCTGCGCGGCATAGCCTCGCGGCTCGACTACCTCTCCGGCCTCGGCATCGACGCGGTGTGGCTGAGCCCCTTCTATCCCTCCGCCCTCGCCGACGGCGGCTACGACGTCATCGACTACCGCGGAATCGACCCGCGCATCGGCACCCTCGATGACTTTGACGAGCTCGCCGCCGGGCTGCACGCGCGTGGCATCCGGATCCTCATCGACATCGTGCCGAACCACACCTCGAACCTGCACGACTGGTTCCAGCAGGCGATCGCGGCGGGCCCCGGATCGGCCGAGCGGGAGCGCTACATCTTCCGCGACGGCACCGGCCCGGACGGCTCCGAGCCGCCCACGGACTGGGTCTCGATCTTCGGTGGCAGCGCCTGGGAGCAGGTGGCCGACGGACAGTGGTATCTCCACACCTTCGCCGTCGAGCAGCCGGATCTGAACTGGGCCAGCGATGAGGTCCGGGAGGAGTTCCTCAGCATCCTGCGCTTCTGGGCCGATCGCGGCGTCGACGGCTTTCGCGTGGACGCCGCCCACATGCTCGCCAAGGACCTGACGGAGCCGCTGCCCACGCAGGCCGAGCTCGAGGCCCACCCGAGGGACGGCAGCCATCCCACGTGGGACCGCGACGAACTCCAGGAGATCTACGCCGAGTGGCGCGGGGTGTTCAACTCCTACGACCCGCCGCGCACGGCGGTCGCGGAGGCTGCGGTGCACTCGTCACGCGTGCCGCTCTACGCGAGCCCGTCCACGCTGGGGCAGTCGTTCTTCTTCGACCTCCAGCTCGCCAACTACGACGCGGCAACCTTCCACCGGATCATCGACGAGTGCCTGGGTGTCGCGGCCGTGTCCGGATCGTCGGTCACCTGGGTGCTCAACAACCACGACACGATCCGGTCGGCCAGCCGCTACGGCACCCCGTTCCCTGGGACCAACCCCGACGGGACGCCGCTGCGCAAGCACGGCGGCGACTGGCTGATGGCCGGCGGCGACCCTGTCCTGATCGACGCGGCCACCGGCCTGCGTCGGGCGCGTGCGGCGACGCTGCTTCTGATGGCGCTACCCGGCTCGGCCTACCTGTACCAGGGCGAGGAGCTCGGCCTCCAGGAGGTCGCGGAGATTCCCGACTCGCTGCGCGCCGACCCCTCGTTCTTCCGCAACCGTGAGCTGGAGGTGGGCCGCGACGGCTGCCGGGTGCCGCTGCCGTGGACGCGGTCCGGGTCGTCGTTCGGCTTCGGCGACGACGGCTCGCACCTGCCGCAGCCGCTGTGGTTCGAGCACTACTCCGTCGAGGCGGAGTCCGAGGATCCGGGCTCGACGCTGTCGATGTACCGACGGGCGGCGCAGCTGCGGCGGGAGCTGCAGACAGACGAGTCCATGGTGTGGATTCCGACCGAGTACGACGAGGTGCTGCGGTTCCAGCGGTCGGGCGGCTGGGAGGTGGTGTCGAACTTCGGCAAGGATCCGGTTCAGCTGCCCGAGGGAGAGATTCTGGTCGCCTCGGGCCCGTGGGGAGACGAGCTTCCGGGCGAGACCACCGTCTGGCTGCGCGTCTGACCGCCCGCCGCGCCATCTTCGCTCCCTGAGGAGCTCCGCGTCGCGTAACGACCGTGGAGCGTCTCGAAGGGTCGTATCGTGACCTTCCCTCGGGCTGAACCCCTTCGCCCTGTCCGCCTCGCCCTGGTCCGCCTCTGGGTGCGGGGATCCGGGTTCCGCTGCACGGGCGGCCTCACCGCCCAACCACCCTCCGAGTCCGGAGGACGTGCAGACGGTGGACAACGGCCGCCCGGGCCTCGGGTCACGGCTCCCCGCACCGGAAGCCATGCTTGACCGCGTCACGACCCGCGGGGCAGGCCTCAGCCGACGGTGGCGAACACGTAGGCGACGAACGTCACCACGCTGATGACCGTGTACAGGCTCAACACGTTGTTGGAGTAGGCCACCTCGTCGCGTCTGTCGGCGGGCAGGAAGATCGGGACGATGAAAGGCGGCGGAAGGATGAACAGCATGAAGACCGCCGCTTGGGCGAACTGGTCAAGGCCAAAAGACGTGGCGCTGCAGCGCAGCCCAGCCGATCCGGAGCGCTACTACGCGTACTACGGGACGTGGAGCGCCATGGCCAGGATGCAGGACTTCGCCCCCTACAGCACCACGCCTCGTGCCGCGGAGCGGTGGGACGAAGACGCGGACGACGACGAAGCGCGCGACAGCCGGGGGTGGCGATGAAAGGCAACCGGGCCGCTCTCCCCGCCGACGCGATGAAGCGCTGCCCCGCCTGCGGGACCGCACGCGGCACCGTGAAAAAGGACTGGACCGCGATCCACCAGGACGGGGGCATCGTCGGCTTCACCTGCACGCAGTGCCCCACCTGGACCGAACCGATCCGGCGCGAGACCTCGCGGGCGGGCGTGCGGTTCGTGGCCGTCGTTGCTGGACGGGTCGCCGGGAAGCGTCGTCAGCTCAAGCGGCGTTTCGACACGCTGGAAGGGGCCCGCGCGTGGGTGGAAGAGATGCGCGGGCTCGCTGCTACAGGGCAGGCTGGCGATCCGTCGCTGCTCACGGTCCGCGAGGTGCGAGCGCTGGATGGCGCACCGCGAGGCGGAGGCCTCAACCCCCGGCGGACTGCGCCCCAGCTCGCTGGAGGGCTACCGGTTGACACTCGTGAGCCCGCTTCAGCTGATCGGTGATCGACGGGCCCGGGAGCTGACCCCCAGCGACATCGAGGCGGCCCTGCGGAAGCTCGCCACGGTGGGAGGGATCAAGGGCAAGCCGCTCAGCCACCGCAGCCGCACGTACGCGCTGGGGGCGCTGCGCCAGGCGTTCAAGTTCGCCCAGCGGGAGGGTTGGCTTCAGGGCAACCCCGCCGCGCTCGCGAAGGTCCAGGGAAAACCGGCCAAGACTCGCCAGTCCCAGCGCTGGACGGTGGCGCAGCTCCAAGGCTTCCGCGCCTACGTGGATTCGGCCTACGCCACTCCCGCACGACTCGCTGCGGAGCCGTGGGTTCCGGCTGCGATGAGGCTCGCGCTCTGCGGGCTCCGCCGGTCGGAGGTGCTGGGGCTGGGCTGGGGCTCGGTTGACATCGAACAGGGCACGGTTGACATCCACGTGAGCCGCACGGCGTCAGGCCCGGGCCGCTCCACCGCGATCGGGGCACCCAAGACGGCCAACTCCGTCCGGCGCGTAGCCGTGGAGACGCTCCACCCCGGCACCCACGCGGTGCTGCGGGCGCTCTGGTTGGCGCAGGGGCAGCCTGCCGAGGGGCTTGTCATCCGCGACTCGCTGGGCGACCCGGTCCACCCGGACACGCTCTCGTGGCGCTTCAAGACGCTCTGCTCCGAGGCGGGCGTCCCCTTCCCGGGCGCGATCCACGCGACCCGCCACACACTGGCGACTGCGCTGGAGGAGGCTGGGGTCCCGTCGAACCAGGGCGCCGCCCTGCTGGGGCACGACGTGCAGACCTACCAGCGGTTCTACCTTGTGACCGACCAGGATGCCGCCGGGGCAGCCGCCACGGTGGCCGGGAGCATCTTCGCGACAGCTTCCGGATAGTGGCGAAGATGACCGATTCTCAACGGTTTGTGACCAAGTTTGTGACTACGGACCGCCGGGAACGCACAGCACCACCGATCATTCAGGTTGCTCCCCTAGTCAGAAGCGTTTCAGCTGTGCCCCCAGCGGGGCTCGAACCCGCGACCCATGGATTAAAAGTCCACTGCTCTACCGGCTGAGCTATAGGGGCGGTGGCAGTCTACCGGAGGTGAGTGTTCGGCGCGATGAGCGGCCTACGCGTCGGCTGGGCCATCCAGGCGCTACCGTCAAGCCATGAGCACATCGCCCCGCCGCGCACTGGCCCTCCTCCTCGTACCGCTGGTGCTGCTGTTGTCGTCATGCATCCGGATGACCGCGGACTACGACATCGTCAGCGAGAACGAGGTGACCCTCGTCGCCGACTTCGGGATCCAGAACTCCGCCGCGGCCCAGATGGGCTCCGAGGTGCCCGATCTCTGCGAGCAGGAGGGTTTCGACGACGTTCAGGGGGCCACCGCCGAGCCGTACGCGGAAGAGGGTGACGGCGGCTACACGGGATGCCGGATCTCCGGCACCGCCAGAACCAGCGACCTCAGCGGCGACGGCACGACGATCGAGCTGGCCGACGGTGTCTGGACCTTCGCGATGGAGGGTACGCCCGGGGAGGAGGAGATGAGCGCCGAGATGTTCAGCGACTTCCGGGTCAGCGTGACCTTCCCGGGCAAGGTGCTCAGCCACAACGGGACCTCCACCGTCGAGGGCACTACCGTCACCTGGTCCACCGCCGCCGACATGTTCACCGCCGACGGCCTGCTGGCCACCGCCGAGGACGGGGCGGGCGGCGTCGACTGGCTGTGGATTGCGCTGGGAGCGCTCGTGATCGCCGGCATCGCTGCCGCCGTCGTCGTCGCCACCCGGAATCGACGACGCCACGAGCCGGAGCCAACGTTCCAAGACGGTTCCACGCCGTACCCGTATCCGCACCCGCCCGGACCGGGCCAGCAGTACGCACCCCCACCGCCCGGTCAGGCGTACCCGCCGCCGACTCATGTCCCACCCATGACACCGACGCCGCAGCAGCCCGAGGCGGATCAGCCCTTCCCCGCCCGACCGCCCGCCCAGGATCCCTGGGCCCAGGCGGCCCCGGAGTCTCAGCCGACCCCGCCCCGCGCGCCCGCTGACCAGCCGCCGCCCAGGCCCGCCGCCGGTCCGGGGCCGGATTTCCGCGATAACCCTCCGCCGACGCCCTGATGCCCGCCTGGGGCTGGTTCCTCGTCGCCCTGGCGGTTGGATCTGCGCTTCTCGCAGTGGCGGTCACCGTCGACGTGCGCGCGCGCCGTCGGGCGGGCGGGGTCGGTGAACCTGCACCCCGCCGGGGCATCGACGCGGTCGACGCTCAGGTGCCCCGGTACGTCACGCAGGATGACGTCGATGCGCTCCCGAGCCCTGGGCGGGGCCGACCCAGGGAGCCCGGCCATCCGGGCGAGGGATTCTCCTTCGGCCACGCACACGCGGACTTCGGCACGAACCCCGACGGAGCAGCGCTCACCAACCCACAGATCCTCGTCGTGGACGGGGAGGTCTCGAGCATGCGCGAGCTCCTCGGCCCGCTGTCCGCGGCTACGGAAGCACTCCCGCTGGTCGTCGTCGCGGACGGGTTCCATCCCGAGGTCATCGCGACGCTGGCGGCGAACCGTCGGGCGCTCGCGTTCCCCGTCGTGGCAGCAGTGGCGGGGGCCAGGGACCGGACCCGGCTGGCCGAACTGACGGGGGCCGAGGTGCTCTCCCCAGCGGACCTGAGAGCCGGCTACGTACCGGCGACGGCTCTCGGCTCTGCACGCCGCTGGACCAGCACCCCCACCCGGGCCTGGGTGCAGACCTGATCCCGGGCCCGCCGACCTCGGTCCCCGTGCTCGTCGACGGGTCACGCCGTCACCCCCCGGGTGGGGATGCCCCGAAGGAGTCCGTTCCGGTGCCGCGGATGGGCGCCCACCGCACAGCGTGGCGGAGACACCAACGGCCCCGGGAGAACGCCAACCCGGACCGGGGAACGCCAACGGAGAAGCGCGAACGCCAACAGGTAACCGGAAACGCCAACGGCCCCGGCAAAACGCCAACCGCAACCGGGGAACGCCAACAGACAGGGGCGAACGCCGACGACGCTCAGCGATGCCCGCGACATCTCGCGGGCGTGGCTGAGGCTCGTCGGCGTCACGCGAGATCGATTGGCGTTCTGTCCTGCCGATTGGCGTTGTGGACGGTCATCGCCTCGGAGGTAACCCTTCGACAAGCTCAGGGGCCGACACGACAATCTCAGGGGCCGACACGACAATCTCAGGGGCCGACACGGGGCCGAGAAGACGAGCTCAGGCAACAGCTAAACCTGAAGTTCGACTTGACCTGGGTTGATTCTGAGACGTCCAAGACTCTCTCAAGCACACTCAGGAATCCTCAGGAACCCGAGCTTCCAGGTAAACCACGCAGTCAGGCGGATTTGGAGGCGCAACTCACAGCCCCGTCTGGCGCGGGGAAATCCCGCCAAACTCGGCACGTCGGCTTGCTTTCCCTCAGCAAAGTCTCAAGCAAATTGTGCACGGCCCTCCGATTCTTCCTAGTGTCCGGGCCAATGGCCGGACGTGTCGGGGGCGCGCAAGGGCCCCGGGGAAGCGGCACGTCCGTCCCCCATTCGACTCGACGAGGAGAGACGTGAAGACAGCACTGAGGAGCCTCCGCGGACTGGCCGTCGCCACTGCGGCAGCCATCCTGATCCAAGGCCTCGGCAGCATCGCGCTGGGCCCTGCGGCGGATGCGCGCGACGGCGATGTCACCGCAACCGCGCGGGTGCACGTCCGATCCGGGCCGAGCACCTCGAGCCAGAGCCTGACCGTGCTGGACAAGGGTGACGTGCTGCCGGCGCTCGGCTCCGAGGGCTCGTGGACCAAGGTGACCTTCGAGGGTCGCACGGCCTACGTCTTCTCGGCCTACCTGACGGGCGCTTCCTCCGCCCCCTCCTCCGAGACGAGCAACGGCACCTCGACCGGAACCGCTGGGACTGTGGCCACGACGGCCAACCTCAACCTCCGCGTCGGCCCGTCGATCCGAGACCGGGTCAGCGTCGTCGCGCCGACCGGCACCCGCCTCACGCTCACCGGTTCGGTGAGCGGAGAGTACGCGCAGGTGACGTACGCAGGACAAACGCTGTGGGCATCGACGCGATACCTGAGCGACCCGGCAGCCAACTCCGGTTCGACCCCCCAGGTCGTCGGCAAGGGGCGCGCTCTCGCGAACCTGCTGATCCGCACAAGCTCGGACACCGCGTACTCGGTCATCACCACAGTCCCCCGGGACACGATCCTCGAGATGACGGGGGTCCAAGCCAACGGGATGACGCAGGTCGTCTTCCGCGGGGTCGCCCGCTGGGTCAACGGCAGCTACTTCGCGCCGTTCGGCGGCGCCGCCGTGGCGCCCCAGCCGCAGCCCCCCGCGACGCCCGAGACCAGCGACCGCTACGCCACAACCGTGCTCAACATCTGGACGGCCAGCACCGGCACTGCGTACATCCGTGACATCCCCCGCGGGACGGTCGTGAAGGTGACCGGCGTCGTCGAGAACGGCCGCGCGGCGATCGTCGACGACGGCGCGATCCGCTGGGTCACCGCCCGCTACCTGTCCACGACCCCGCCGTCGAGCGGCGCCTCCGGTGGCGCGGACGATTCTCTCAACCGCGGCGGCTCGAGCGGCCTCGACAAGACCAACGACAACGTCAAGGCAATCGCCCTCGACATCTGGGAACGGTACCCGCAGATCACGACGATGTACGGATGGCGCCGTGACGTCACGCCCGACCATCCCGCCGGCCGCGCCGTCGACGTCATGATCCCGAGCTACGGGAGGAACCAGGCGCTGGGCTGGGAGATAGCGAACTACTACCGCGACAACGCGGAGCAGTACAACATCAACTACATCATCTTCGCGCAGCGCATCTGGTCGGTCGCCCGCGACAAGGAGGGCTGGCGCTGGATGGCCAATCGTGGCAGCGACAACGCCAACCACTACAACCACGTCCACATCAACACCTACGGGTGATCCGTAGCACACTGCTCGCACGAAGCACTGATTGACCAGAGACCCCGTGCCAGCCGACCCCGGGCGGACAGATATCCTGCCCGGGGTTCGGAGCGTCCGGACCGCCGATCCACGAGGTCCCACATGAACGCCGTCGTCGTCTCCGTCATCGTCATGCTCGCGCTGTCCGTCGCGCGCGTGCACGTGGTCCTGGCTCTGTTCCTCGGGGCATTGACAGGCGGCCTTTTAGCGGGGCTCGGCCTCGAGGCGACGATGGTCGCTTTCCAGGACGGACTCGCGGGCGGCGCCAAGATTGCGCTGAGCTATGCGCTGCTGGGCGCGTTCGCCATGGCGGTCGCGCACTCCGGACTCCCCCAGTTGCTCGCCAACTGGCTCATCACCCGGCTCGACGCGGACGACATGACGACATCGCAGAAGGTCCGCGCCTGGGCGAAGTGGGGAATGATCGGCGGGATCCTGGCGATGGCCGTCATGAGCCAGAACCTCATCCCGGTGCACATCGCCTTCATCCCGCTGCTGATCCCGCCGCTGCTGGTCATCATGAGCCGGCTCCGGCTGGACCGCCGCGCCATGGCCTGCGTGCTGACCTTCGGACTCGTCACCACCTACATGTTCCTGCCAATCGGGTTCGGCAAGATCTTCCTCACCGACATCCTCTACGGCAACATCATTTCGTCCGGCCTCGACGTCAGCGACGTCCCCGTGATGAGCGCCATGGGCATCCCGGCCCTCGGCATGCTGATCGGCCTGATCGTCGCGCTCACCGTCACCTACCGCCGGCCCCGCGACTACAACCCGGACGCCGCGATCGACACCGACGCGCCCACCGTCATCCGAACGAAGAACATCGTCATCGCGCTGATCGCGATCGTCGCCTCGTTCACGATCCAGACCTGGCTGACGCTCATCGACTCGCAGGCCGACTCTCTGCTCGTGGGCGCGTTGGCGGGGCTCTGCCTGTTCATCATCACCGGAGCTGTGAAGTGGACCGACGCGGATGCGGTCTTCACCGGCGGCATGCGCATGATGGCCCTCATCGGGCTCATCATGATCGCTGCGCAGGGGTTCGCCGCCGTCATGCAGGCCACCGGCCAGATCGCGCCGCTCGTCGAGGGCGTCGCCGGCGCTTTCGCCGGCAACAGGGCGGTGGGGGCGCTCGCCATGCTGTTCGTGGGGCTGCTCGTGACGATGGGCATCGGCAGCTCGTTCTCGACGCTGCCGATCATCGCGGCCATCTACGTCCCGCTCTGCGCCGCCCTGGGGTTTTCCCCCGTCGCCACCGTCTCGATCATCGGCACAGCGGGCGCCCTGGGCGACGCCGGATCCCCGGCGTCCGATTCCACCCTGGGCCCGACCGCGGGCCTCAACGCCGACGGCCAACACGACCACATGCGCGACACGGTCATCCCCACCTTCCTTCACTTCAACCTGCCGCTGCTGGCCGCCGGCTGGGTTGCGGCCATGGTGCTGTAACGCTCTTTGCGCAGGTTTGTCGGAAGGTCCCGATTCCCCCTATGCTTGGCGTTGCTGGTCCCCATCGTCTAGCGGCCTAGGACCCCGCCCTTTCACGGCGGTAGCACGGGTTCGAATCCCGTTGGGGATGCTACGCGCCTCCTCCCCCAGGAGGCGCAAACCGGTAGCGACAAGGGCTTTTGGTCGATTTCCCATCGAGGCAAAAGTCACGCTATAGTTACCGGGCTGGCTCAGCCAGCAGGTCAAGAAATTGGCCCCGTAGCGCAGTTGGTTAGCGCGCCGCCCTGTCACGGCGGAGGTCGCGGGTTCGAGTCCCGTCGGGGTCGCTAGGTCGGTCATCGGCCTGATGGCCAGGTAGCTCAGCTGGTAGCAGCGTTCGCCTGAAAAGTGAAAGGTCGCCGGTTCGATCCCGGCCCTGGCCACCACCCCGCTCCGGCGGGGTTTTTTCATGCCTCGACGGGCCCGCTCCCAGCGCCTCAGCTCGGCAGGCCGTGATAAACCCTCACCTCCGCCTGCCTCACCCGCGACATGGAGCAGGCGACGAGTTCGCCGGGGACGGTGACGCCGTCGAAGGTGGCGGTCGCCTGGCAATCCCGCTCCCAGCCCTTGGTCCCCTCCAGCCACATGACGTAGCGGTCCGTAACATGCGTCCGCTCGTCGATGCGACGGGTCGGCCCGGACCCGCTGAAGGAGACGTCGACCTCGACCGTTGCCTCCGACCCTGTGCCGGACACCCAGTCGCTCACCTGGACGGGGACCAGTGCCGTCGCGTGCGTCTGGTCGAGGCGTGGATCGACGGCCACGTCGACGTCGACCGCCCTCCCGAACTCCTCTGTGGCCGGCAGACACGTCCGCTCGACGACACCAGGATCGACCTCGAAATCGGCGACGGTGCACGTGTAGCTGAAGATCTTCACCACCCCGCTCTTGCGATCGTGAAGGTGGAACTCGCTGCCCGCCTGCTCGCGCCCCGAGGAGTAGAAGGCCATGACATCCGCCCCCGAGCACATGTCACCCACATCGGCAGCAGACAGATCGGGACATGTGCTCCACGAGGCCATGGAGGCGTAGCCGGAGAAGGTGAGTTTGAAGACCCCGGCGCCCTGAGCGGGTGCGGCGGCCGCACCCGATGAGAGAGCTGTCAGGGTTGCCAGAGCGAGGATCGCAAGCGTGCCTGATGCACGGATGCTCCGGCTGGCTGAACGGATGGACATGGCGTAGCTCCTGTTCCAGGCCCGGTCGCCTGATCTCAGAGTGCGCCTGCTCTGACGCGTTGTCAATGGTCAGTCTGCGCCGCCGTTCCAGGCGGGCCGGACCACGGTCAGGCGACGCCCACCAACGCCAGCTTCTCGTCGATCTCGGCGGGCGACAGCGCCCCCTTGTGCACGGCCCTGATGACTCCGTCCGCGTCGACGAAGAAGTGGGTGGGCACCGATGTGGCCAGGTAGGTGAGCGAGATCTCTCCGATGGGGTCGGGCACGCTGCGGATGGTGAGCTTCATCCGCTCCGCGTAGTCGGTGACGAGGTCGCGGTCCTCCCGCATGTAGAAGGCCACCACGTCGATCCTGTCGGAGGCCTCCTCAACATCGGGCAACTCAGCTCGGCAGATGGAGCACCACGTGGCCTGGAACAGGAGCCAGAGCGGTTTGCCCGCGTAGTCCTCGAGCTGGACGGGGACTCCGTCGAGGTCGAGCCCCCTGAAGTCCGGCGCGCTCGCCCCGACCTTCGGCCCGTCTCCGGGGACGCCCTCCGCGGCGTCCGAGGCTGCGGTGGCGTCGCTCCCCCGCACGAGGTGAATGGCGCCGAGCACGAGCGCGGTGAGCAGGACCAGCCCCAGGACGCCCACCAGGCGCCCCCTGAGCAGTCCGCCGGGATCACGCATACGAATGCAGCCCACCGAAGAAGTGGTTGCCGAAGTACGCGAAGAGCACGGTCAGGAATCCCAGCACCAGCAGCCAGGCGGCTCGGCGCCCGCGCCAGTCGCGCACCACCCGCGCGTGGAGGAAGGCACCGTAGACGAGCCACGTGACCAGAGCCGCAGTCTCCTTCGGGTCCCAGCCCCAGTAGCGCCCCCACGCGGTCTCAGCCCACACCGATCCGAGCACGATCATGATCGTGAGCAGCGGGAAGGTGACCACGGCGGCCCGGTAGCCCACGTCGTCGAGCACCTCCTCGCGCGGCAGCGGCAGGCGCCGCATCATCGGCTTCACGAGATAGAGGACGGCCGCGCCGAACGACACACATGCCGCACCGTAGGCGATGATGGCGAAGCCCACGTGAAGGCTGAGGAGCAGGTTGTTCTGCAGCGCCGGGATGAGCGGGCGCACGCCGGTGTCGAGGCTGAGCGCATACACGAGCATCACCGCAGCGACCGGGAGGACGATGAGCGAGAGCATCCGCACGCGGTACTTCAGCTCGAAGAAGAGGTTGACCACGAGGATGCCCCACGTGAAGGCGACGGCGAACTCGTGCTGGTTCGCGAACGGGCCGTGCCCCGTGACGCCGGCCCTGACCGCCATGTAGACGGTGAGCAGCACGATGGCGATCACCTCGAAGGCCGTGGCGTACCAGGAGAGGCTGCTCCGCTTCTCCTTCACCGTGACGGCGGGGGGTGGCTCGGTGGCCTCCAGCGGCCCGCCACCCACGCTGACCGTGGCGCGGCTCTGCGCCTGCCGGGCAACAGGTCGCCGCTTGCGGCTCGTGACCAGGACGATGTCGCTGATCAGGCCGAGGAGCACGAACACCGCGGCCGCGGTGACTAGATATTCAGCCCACTCAAGCATCGAGGAGCTCCTTCCTGGCGTCCGGGGCGGTCGCATCAATCTGTTCCACGAGTGCGCGGAAATGTCGCTCGAAGGTCGAGTCAAGTTTCTCGGCGGAAGCGATCCGGACGATCGATCCGCCCTCGTCGGCCACGGCGCGCACCCAGAGGCGGCGGTGGCGCAACATGAAGGTCATGGACATGCCGATGATCAGGAGAGCCGATCCGACCCACATCCAGACGGCGCCCGGATCCTGGCGGGCGATGATGCCGGTGTAGCGCTGCTCCCGCTCGAAGGTCAAGCTCAGGGCCCCGCTGGTGACGGTCTCGCCCTGCGCGGCGGGAACGACGTCGAGCTTCTCGCCGCTCGCGACGCTGTAGAGCTCGAAGACGGCGCTGCCTGCCTCGATGTTCGCATCCATCGCGCCTGACGCCGGGGTCACCACCAGCACCTCGATCCCGGTGCCCTCCGGCGTGACCTTACCGATGGCGTAGCGCCCGTCGGTGCTCGACCACTTGAGCGGGACCGAACCTGCGAACAGCGTGGAGCCCGCCGCGTCGGCGATGGAGACGGCCGCAGCGATCCCGAAGGAGGCCTGGTGCAGGGCGGTGTCGCCGACTCTCAGCGGCGTGTTGACCCGCACGTCCTGGGCTGCCACCTGTGCCCCGTCCTGCAGCACCACCAGGTGGCTGACGTAGTCGGTCGGCCGTCCCATGTCGTCGTACGAGTCCTTGAACGAGTCGGCCCGCACTGTCAGCCCCGTGCCGTGACCCACCTCGACGGTCTCACCGACCGCGATGTCGAGGTTCTCCTCGAAGCCCGTGAAGGCCGAGACGGCAAAGGCGGCCAGGATCACGACCATGGCCGCGTGCGCGATGGCGGTGCCGAACGGCCCCCAGCGGAAACGGTCGGCGTAGAAGCCGACGGCCTGACCGCCGACCAGCTTCTCGTCGGGCAGCCACCTGTACCGCTGCTTGGCCAGTGCGCGCAGAACGTGATCCGCCGCCTCGTCGGGAGGCAGCGGAAGGGCCAACTCGGCCCGGTACTGGGCGCGCTCGAAGAACTTCTCGGTGACGTGGGTGCGCGGACGGGTGGCGCGGGCCCAGAGCTGCGGCAGGCGGTGGACGGTGCACGCGATGATGCTGAGCGCCAACAGCACCGCCGTGCCGAGGAACAACGGGGACGACCAGAGGTTGAAGAAGCCCAGGTAGTCGAACACCGACGTCCACCCGCCGTAGCGGGGACGCACGGATTCCACCCAGTCGGCACGGGCCGCGGAGTCCGTGAACGTCGGAGCCTGCTGGATCATCGTGCCGAGCAGCGCGAACACGGCAAGCGCCAGGATGACCACGACGGCCAACAGCTTGGAGCGAAGGAAACGGTAGATCGCGTCGAACAGTTCTCTCACCGGGTCACTCCTGAGTCTGCGACGGCGACGGCGCCGCGGAGGGTGCCTCGAGGGCGGCCAGGTGGGATTCGACAGTCGCCGCCAGGTCTGACTCCGGGGCCACCTCAAGCACCTGCTCCCAGTCGGCCCGCGCGCCCTCGACGTCGGGCGGGTCCTGAGCCAGGTGGACGAAGCCGAGGTTGAACCAGGCCTGCGGGTTGCGCGGGTCCACGTCGGTGACCTTCGTCCACAGCTCCTCGGCGCGGGGGATGTCTCCGGCGTTGAACTTCAGCACGCCGAGTTCGAGGTTGACCGCCACATCATCGGGTGCCTCCGCCAGCATCTCCTCCAACTCGGCCATGCGGCTCGTGGTATCGGCTGCGTTCGCGGGGGCGGCGGTGTTCATGCCCGGATCTGCGGTTTCCTGCGGCCGGCCCAGCTGGAAGATCCCATAGACGAGCGCGACGACGACCAGCAGACCCACCAACGGAACGAGCGGGCTCGAGCGGCGCTGGGGCGCGACGTAGGTGGGCTCCTTGTCGCGGGGAGTATGCACGAGGGGCCGACGGCGGGGCTCGTCGTCGTGCTCCCCCAGTTCGGCCAGGGCCAGGTCCGCCGGGTCATCTGCGGCGGGCCGAGCAGGCGCAGGTGCGGGGCCGGCCGCCGCACGGATCTCAGCGGCGCGTGCCGCCGCCCAGTCGCGCACGGACGGAGGTGCGCTCTCCAGGAAGTGGAGGATCTCCGCGTCGTTGTCGTTCGGGGCAGCGGAAGGGACGGGGCCTCCGACCTGGTCGGAGGCCCCGAACCTCATGCCGTCATCGGTTTCCACGTTCCGCGGTCTTCTGCTCGTTCTCGAGCGAGAGTTCGGACGGCTCCAGGGACTCCGGGTCAACACCCTGCAGCACCAGCTGACCCTTGCGGGAGGCATCGAGCGAATCGGCCAGGATGCGCTGGATGTAGGCCGGTGCGTGGAACCCGTAGGAGTTCTCCGAGTACACGTAGTCGAGGTAGAAGCTGGCCTTGTTCTGGAACTCGCGGGCGGCGTCGATCTGCTCGGCCGGCGTCCCATCCGTCTGCGCGGTCTCCAGCGCGCGGATGAGCGCCACGAGCGAATCGAAGGCGACGTCCCGGGTGCCGATGAACTGATCCTGAATCGACACCACGCGATCCTCCATCTCCTCGGCCGAGGTGTGGTGGCAGGTCATGCACGAGCTGTTGACGGCCAGCAGCGGGGACTGGATGTGGTGGTCGGTGACCTTCCGGGCCCCTTCGCTCTTGTAGGGCATGTGGCAGTCGGCGCAGCTCACGCCGTTGGCCGCGTGGACGGAGTTGGACCAGAAGATGTCGAACTCGGGATGCTGCGCCTTGACGACCTCCGCACCCGTCGTCGCGTGGGTGAAGTCCTTGTGGCCGTCCTCGCCGTAGTACTCCCAGATCTCGTCGATGTCGAGGCCCTTGCTCCACGGGAACGTGAGCTCCTTGGTGTCCTTCTCGAAGTAGTACTCCACGTGGCACTGGCCGCAGACGAAGGTCCGCATCTCCTGGCGGGTGGCGTCGCGGTTGACGTCGTAGTCGTCGATTCCCTCAGACTTCTTGAGCGCCGCGATGCCCTTTTCGAACGCCGGCCGGGTCACCCGCAGGTCCATGGTCTCGGGGTCGTGGCAGTCGATGCACGCCACTGGGTGGTCGACCAGCTGCGTCACCTCGTTGTACGGCATCTGGTTCATCGCCTGGAAGCCGGCCTCGCGGTCTCCGTCGCCGAGGTCGTTCATCAGCTTGACGGTGGACGCGTGGCAGTTGAGGCAGGTGCCGGGCTGCTCGAAGTCGGCCACCCGGATGGTGTAGCGCTGGTCCTCCAGCATGTAGGCGTGGCCGCGGGCGTGGCGGTAGTCCTCCGCGAAGGGGTAGCCGGCCCACATGTCGACGAGGCGCGGGTCCTCCTCCAGCCGGCTCGTGGCTGTGATGGTGCGCGGATCGAGTTCTGTGGCCTCCCGCTCGGAGGGCTGCGAGCCGGCGTGGGTGGTGCCGTTCATCTCGGACGTCTTGAGGTACGAATCGTACTGAGACGGGAAGTTCTGCCCCCAGACGGCCGGGTCCACGACGGTGTCGTCGAGGTCGACCACTTTGGTGTAGGAGTCCCTCGCCTCCCCCATCCTCTCGATGACGTTGGCCAGGATCGCCGTGATGCCTGCCGTCACGATCGCGGTCAGTGCGATCGCGGCGATGATGAAGCCGATCCTCCGGTTACTGGTCCTCCTCGGTGTTGGCTCAACCTGGGAGCTGCCGGTGTCGTCTGACATGTTCCTCACCTGCTCTTGTGACCGACGTTGACGTGGCAGCTGGTGCAGTTGATCTGCTCGCTGCCAGAGGTCATCCGCATAGTGCTCGTGAAGTCCGCATGACAGTAGAGGCACGCCTCGTTGGTCACTTTGCGGTTGGACTCACGGATCTCGATGTTCTCGGGGTACCAGCCGGTGGTGAACTTCAGCCCGTGCCAGAACCCGTTGTCTGCCTTGACGTAGTACTTGTGGATGATGTTGTCGTGCGGCGCGTGGCAGTCGTTGCACCCAGCCACGTTGCTGTGGCTGCCGGAGATCCAGGCGCTGTACTGACGTTCCATCACGTGGCAGTTGACGCAGGCAGCAGGATCGGAGCCTAGGTACGAGATGCCCTTTGCGTACACGAAGGTGAAGAGACCGACCCCGATCAGTGAACCCACAACGAAGATCGCTGCGGCCATCAAGATCCGAGGCCGCGTGAACCACGCTCCGATGCGCTGAATAAGGGTCATAGCAACTTCTCCTACTACGAAGCGTAGTGCCATGAGGGCTCACAGGGGCGAGGTGGGGGCAGTTAATCGCAGTTTTTGTGAATCAAACGGCGGGTGCCGGGAGGCTCCTGGTCAGGAGGCGTAGCAGCGCAGGAAGCGTGCGTACTCATCGAGCACCTTCGCGCGCACCTGGGGGCCGGACAAGACGAGATCGTGCATGCCATCGACGAACTTGGCGATCGTCACATGCCGGCCCAGCTTGGGCGCGCGCACTGCGATGCGTTCCACGTCGAGGACGATGTCGGCCAACTTCAACGCGTCGTCCCAGGTGCGGCGGAAATCGCTGCGGTCGGCAATCACGACGAGGACCGGACAGTCGATGTCCAGCCCCGCTGCGACCTTGGCGTGGCCTTCGAGGATCGCGGCCAACCAGCCCACGCGAACGGCGAAGGCCGGATCTCCCTTGAGGTTGAGGTTGTACTCCCACTCTCCCCCATCGGCCTTGGAGATGGAGCGGCGGTAGAACCCGCTGTCCGGCAGCTTGAGCGCCGTCGTCGGCGCCACTGCACGGGCCGCGGCCACCACCGGCTGCGTGGCGGGCCTCACGACGGCGTTGCCCTGCAACTCCAGCCACGGGGCGTTGAGCACCAACGCCGCGAAGGTGCCCGGACGCTCGCTCGCGTACAGCGACGTCACGAGGCCGCCCGTCGAGTGCCCCATCAGCACGATCTTCTCGTGTCCGGCGTCCCGCAATTCCTGGACGGCGAGGTCGAGTTCTGTGTAGTAGTCAGTCAGATCGGCGATGTAGCCGGCCAACTGCTGCGGGCGCAGCGACCGTCCGTATCGGCGGAGCTCGAGGGCGTAGAAATCGAAGCCGAGATCATCCATCGCGTCCGCCAGGTGGGTCTGGAAGAAATAGTCGCTCCAGCCGTGCACATAGAGGACGGCCTGGCGCCTTGTCGGCGGGTTCCGCCGGACCAGGGTGGCGACGAGGCTCCCCTCGGGCTCCTGCGCGTAGGTCGGCTCATCGGGCAGCGCAAACTCGCGCGCCTGGTAGCCGCTGAGTTCTACGTCAGCGGCCCAGCCCAGCGTCGGATCAGGACGAGCGTCGTTCGTCGTAGTCGTCGTCGTAATCGTCGCCCGCCAGATCTGCGTAGGCATCGGGGATCTCATGAACAGCGTCGTCAGCACCACTCACGGTGTCGTCGACGAATGCGTCGCCGCGGAGCTCACGCTCCAGTGACGCGAAATCGGTGTCGATCGCGCGATACTTCAGATCACGCGCCACCCTCGTCTGCTTCGCCTTTGCTCGGCCGCGCCCCATATCGGGTCGACCCCCTTGCTTTGTCCCACGCGGACTGGCCGCGGATCTGTCAGATACTCGTGGGGTACAGGCTACCTAATCAGTTCGACTAAGCCAAAGGCGCGTGGATTGGTGGAACTACAGGTTGACGGTCGCCGGGATGGGCGGGCCCGACCAGCCGCGTCGGGCCGGCGGACAGCGCACGGTTGCCGAGCGGCACTCGACGGATCAGGGCTAAGCTGAGGGGCGCATTCAACCTCGAGGAGTTCCCGAAGCACCATGGGCAAGATCATCTACACCCTCACCGACGAGGCCCCCCTTCTCGCCACGTATTCCTTCCTCCCGATCGTCGAGAGCTTCGCCGGTCAGGCTGGTGTCGACGTCGAGACCCGAGACATTTCGCTGGCCGGACGCATCCTGGCGCAGTTCGCCGACCGTCTCCCCGCCGAGCAGCAGGTCGACGACGCCCTGTCCGAGCTGGGCGAGCTTGCGAAGACGCCGGAGGCCAACATCATCAAGCTGCCGAACATCTCGGCCTCCGTCCCGCAGCTCAAGGCCGCGATCACGGAACTGCAGGCTCAGGGCTTCGCACTACCGGACTACCCGGAAGATCCCCAGACCGACGAGGATCGGGAAACCCGCGCACGCTACGACCGGGTGAAGGGGTCCGCCGTCAACCCGGTTCTCCGCGAAGGGAACTCTGACCGTCGGGCGCCCGAGTCGGTCAAGAACTACGCGAAGAAGAACCCGCACCGCATGGGCGCCTGGGACGCTGGCTCCAAGACCGCCGTCGCCACGATGGATGAGGGCGACTTCCGCCACAACGAGCAGTCTGTCGTGCTGCCCGCCGCCGATGTGCTGACCATCCGGCACCGTGCCGCGGACGGCACCGAGACCATCCTCAAGGACGGTCTCAAGGTGCTCGCGGACGAGGTGGTGGACGCCACCGTCATGCGTGCGGCCGCTCTCGACGATTTCCTCCGCAACCAGGTGGCGGCCGCGAAGGACTCCGGGGTTCTCTTCTCGGTCCACCTCAAGGCGACGATGATGAAGGTCTCCGACCCGATCATCTTCGGCCACGTCATCCGCGCCTTCTTCCCCGCGGTGTTCGAGCAGTACGGCGCCGACCTCGCCGCGGCGGGCCTCTCCCCCAACGACGGCCTCGGCGCGATCCTCGCTGGCCTCGACGCCCTCCCCAACGGGGCGGAGATCCGCGCGGCGTTCGAGCAGGGGCTGGCGGACGGGCCGGAGCTTGCCATGGTGAACTCCGACAAGGGCATCACCAACCTGCATGTGCCCTCCGACGTCATCGTGGACGCCTCGATGCCCGCGATGATCCGGCAGTCGGGCCACATGTGGGGCCCCGACGGCGAGGAGGCCGACACGCTCGCGGTCCTGCCCGACTCGTCGTACGCCGGCGTCTACCAGGCCGTGATCGAGGACTGCAAGGCCAACGGCGCCTTCGACCCGACGACGATGGGCACGGTCCCCAATGTCGGGCTCATGGCGCAGAAGGCCGAGGAGTACGGCTCTCACGACAAGACCTTCGAGATGAAGGCCGACGGTGTCGTCGAGGTGGTCAACTCGGCCGGAGACGTGCTGATGAGCCACGAGGTCGGCGCGGGCGATATCTGGCGCGCCTGCCAGGCCAAGGACGCGCCGATCCAGGACTGGGTTAAGCTCGCCGTCAGCCGAGCCAGCGCCACCGGGTGGCCGGCGGTGTTCTGGCTCGACCCCGAGCGCGCGCACGATCTGAACCTCATCGAGAAGGTCAAGACCTACCTGGCCGACCACGACACGGAGGGCCTCACGATCGAGATCCTTTCGCCCGTCGAGGCCACGAAGTACACGATCGAGCGCCTCCGGCGCGGCGAGAACACGATTTCGGTCACCGGCAACGTGCTGCGCGATTATCTGACCGACCTGTTCCCGATCCTCGAACTTGGCACCTCCGCCAAGATGCTGTCCGTCGTACCGCTCATGGCCGGCGGAGGCCTGTTCGAGACGGGTGCCGGCGGATCGGCGCCCAAGCATGTCCAGCAGTTGGTGGAGGAGAACTATCTGCGATGGGACTCGCTGGGCGAGTTCCTGGCGTTGGCCGCGTCGTTCGAGCACCTGGCTCAGGCCGAGGGCAACGATCGGGCTGGCGTGCTGGCCACGACCTTGGATCGGGCGACCGGGCAGTTCCTCGACAACGACAAGTCCCCCACGCGCCGGCTGGGCGGGGTCGACAACCGCGGATCCCACTACTGGTTGGCCCGCTACTGGGCCGAGGAGCTCGCCACGCAGTCCGACGACGCCCGACTGGCGGAGATCTTCCGCCCCGTCGCCGACGCCCTGACCGAAGCAGAGGAGACCATCGTCTCGGAACTCATCGCAGTCCAGGGATCCCCCGCCGACATCGGCGGCTACTTCCGTCCCGACGACCAGAAGGCGGCGGCCGTCATGCGCCCGTCGGCCACCTTCAACCAGATCATCGACAGCATCGGCTGATCGACCCATCGCCGAGCGGCGCCACCCTCCCGGGGGGCGCCGCTCGTGCGTTCCGTCCCTCGCGCGGCCGCGAGGAGCGAGCGGACACCCCACCACCGTCCACGTCACCTGGCTTCTATTGACCCACTCTGAAAGGGTCAGTTTGGTGACACGCGCGACCACAGTGGTCGTACATGTCGCTGAATGGCACCTCTCGGCACATGCCTCCGCTCCCTTACCCACGGTGCCGGAACGGCGGGAAAGTGGGGCGAGACGGTGAGGGACGCCCCTCGATACGGTCGCTCGCCCCTCGCTCCCTACTCGGGGAGACGAACAAACCGCCGCTCTTACCTCGCTCCCTACACGGGGAGACGAACGGTGTCAGGCGGCTTCGCGGGAACGCCAACGGGGTCACCGCAACGCCAACGGTCTCCCCGGAACGCCAACGGTTTTGCGGGAACGCCAACGGTTTCGCGGAAACGCCAACGACCACAACCACACGCCCCCGGAGTCCATCGACGCCCCCGAAATATCCGGGGCGTCGATGAATATCGTCGGCGAGTTCCGATCATCGTTGGCGTTGTGGTCTCTGCGTTGGCGTTTCGGCCACCACCCCGTTGGCGGTGCGGTGACTGCGTTGGCGTTCAGGGCTCACCGCGACGTCCCCCTCACCCGGGAAATAGCCGTCCTTCACCCACGGTGCCGGCACGGGCAGACGTCCCCGCCAAGCAAGTGGGGCGAGACGACGGGGGACGCCCCTCGATACGGTCGCTCGTCCCTCGCTCCCTACTCGGGGAGACGAACAAATCACCGCTCTTACCTCGCTCCCTACTCGGGGAGACGAACAAATCACCGCTCTTACCTCGCTCCCTACTCGGGGAGACGAACAAACCACCGCTCTTACCTCGCTCCCTACTCGGGGAGACGAACAAACCACCGCTCTTACCTCGCTCCCTACTCGGGGAGACGAACAAACCACCGCTCTTACCTCGCTCCCTACTCGGGGAGACGAACAAACCACCGCTCTTACCTCGCTCCCTACTCGGGGAGACGAACGGTGTCAGGCGGCTTCGCGGGCCGCGGTCCAGACGCGGAGTCGCAGCGGCCAGCCTCGCTCGACGGCCAGCCTCAAGCCGTCGTGGAGGACCAGGTACGCGAGCACGCCGACGACGGTCAGACCCGTCGCGACCGCGCCGACGGCGATGGACGCGCGCGGACCCCAGACCTCGCCGATCCACCCGATGATGGGCGCGCCCAGCGGCGTGCCTCCCACAAAGATGGCCACGTAGATGGCCATGACGCGCCCGCGGTACTCCGGAGCCGTCGCCAGCTGCACGGAGGCGTTGGCGGTAGTCATCACAGTCAGGGCGAAGAACCCGGCGGGGATCAGCAGAAGCGAGTAGCCGGTGTAGTTGGGCACGACCGTCAGCAGCGCGGAGCTGACCGCGAAGCCCGCCAGCGAGAGCAGCAGAGTACGGAAGCTCGGCTTGGCTCGCCGGGCCGCAAGGAGCGCCCCGGCCAGCGTGCCGACGGCCATGACGGTGCCCAGCATGCCGTACTCGGTGGCACCCTTCTGGAACACCTGGGTGGCCATCGTGGCGTTGTAGATCTGGAAGTTCATCCCGAAGGTACCCAGCATGAAGACGATGACCATGACGATCATCAGATCCGCCCGCCCCGTCAGGTACTTCAGCCCATCCAGGGTCGCGCCGCGCGCCTTGACGGGAGGGGCCGGCTGCAGTTCTGCGGCGTTCATCGACGCGATGGCGACGATCATGGGCAGGAAACTCAGCGCGTTGAACAGCAGCGCCGGACCCACTCCGAAGGCGGCGATGGTCAGTCCTGCGACGCCGGGGCCGACCAGGCGCGCGCCGTTGAAGGAGGTCGAGTTCAGCCCGACTGCGTTCGACAGCAGGCCGGGCGGCACCATCTCGGACACGAACGATTGACGCGCCGGGTTGTCGAAGGCGCTGATCACGCCCTGGAGGAACGCGAAGACGAAGACGTGCCACAGCTGCACGACGTCGAGTGCCACCAGCGCCCACAGGCCGAACGCGGTCGCCGCGAGGAGGATCTGGGTGACCATCAGCAGCTTGCGCTTCGACACGCGGTCCGCCACGGCCCCCGCGTACGGGGCCAGAAGCGGGATCGCGAGGAACTGCAGCGCCGTGACGATGCCCAGGGCGGCGCTGGAGCCGTCGGTGAGTTCGGTGAGCACCAGCCAGTCCTGGCCGATGCGCTGCACCCAGGTGCCGACGTTGCTGACGAGGGCGCCGAGGAAGAAGTAGCGGTAGTTGCGGACGGAGAACGAAGCCAAGAGACGTGAACTACTCGGCACTGGCCACCTCCGAGAGCAGGTCGGCTGCCTGACGAAGCAACGCCAACTGATCCGGCGCCAGACCGGCGATGTGGTGCAGCATCCAGGTGTCGCGGCTCGCGATCGTCTCGTCGATCACCGTGCGGCCGCCGTCGGTGAGCTGGACCAGGATCTGGCGGCCGTCGTCGGGATGCGGGAGCCGCTCGACGAGCCCCTTGTCGGCGAGGCAGTTGACCGACCGCGTCATCGAGGGGGTGCTGACTGAGTCACGACCAGCCAGCTGGGTGGGCGTCTGCGGCCCGTCGTTGTGCAGGCCGACGAGGACGGAGAACAGGTGGGGTGCCACGTCGCTGGTGCTCTCGAAGCGTACGCGGCGGGCGATGCGCTGGCAGGCCACGCGCAGGTCGTTGGCCAGCGTCAGCAGGTCGGAGTCAAAATCAGGCACGGGATCCTTTCGTCGGATCCTTAGCCTAGTTCATTACCCTCGCTAATTCAAGCTTCAACCAGTGAGCGCCACGTACGTGATGAAGGCGGCGACGCTCACCACAGTGTGGAGGCTCAACACGTTGTTCGCGTACGTCATGTCGGCGGCCCGGTGCTTGGGCAGGAAGATCGGCACGATGTAGGGCGGCGGCAGGATCAGGAGGGTGAAGAGGGCAGCCTCGACGATGGGCGGCAGCCCGAGCCACTGCCGAATGACGACGTAGTTGAGGAGCAGTGCCAGCGAGAGCACCACCGCGAACCTGGCCGCGACGAGCGGCGCCGCCTGGCGCACGCCCGCTGCACCGAGCCGGGTGCCGTGGCCGACGACGATGAGGATGATCGGGACGATCGTGGCTGCGAGGTACTGCGTGGCCACGAGCAATGCCCCGCCCACGGCCGTCTCACCGAGCGGGCCACCGACCCCCGTCACGTTAAGGAGCAGCCCGAGCGCGATGGCGATGATCACCGGTGAGGTGGCGAACGAACGCAGCGCCTCCCCCGCACTCACCGCACCCGTCGTGGCCCGCCGCAGCAACGTGACGAAGACGAACCAGATGAAGAACTCGTGACCCAGCCCGACCATCCCGGCCACCGGAACGTTCTCGAGACCGTAGGCGGCCGTGAACAACGCCAGACCCACCATGCCGAACTCGAAGCCGGTGAAGAGGAAGGGGGTCACCTCGCTCGATGAGGGCAGGACACGCTTCGCCACATAGCCCAGCGCCAGGAGCGCCAGGCACACGAGCGGCACGAGGATGATGATGGCGAGGTACTCGGCCTGGAACTCGATGCCGAGGAAGGCGTTGAACAGCACCGCGGGAAGCACGACGTTGACGACGAGCGTCTTGAGGGTGTCCACCCCGGCGTCGGACAGCACCCGGGTGGCTCGCAGCAGCCAACCCAGCCCGATCAGCAGAATGATCGGTAAAACGCTCGCGACGATGTGTCCCATGGGGCACCTCCTGCCAGGACGCTAGCAGCCGGGACGCGGGGTCACCCTGTCGCGGCGACGTAAGCGATGAACAGCCCGACGCTGACCACCGTATGGAGGCTGAGCACGTTGGTGGCGTAGGTGAGATCCGACTGGTGGCGCCGCGGGATGAGGACGGGGAGGATGAATGGAGGAGGCAGGATGAGCAGCGTGAAGAGGGCGGCCTCCACGATGGGAGGCAGCCCGAGGATCCCGTCGACGACGACGTGCCCCAGCCCCAGCGCCAGCGGGACGAGGACCGCGACGCGGACCGCGACGAACGGCGCCGCCTGACGTACCCCGTCGCGGCTGAGCCGGGTCCCATGGCCGACGAAGATGAGCATGAGCGGCACTGCGACGGCCGCCAGGTGCTCGATCGTCGCCAGCACCGCCGCCCCGAGCGCCGCCTCCCCCAGGCGTGCTCCGAGTCCGGTGACATTGACCAGGAGGCCCGCCGCGATGCTGAAGACCACTGGCGAGGTGGCGAACGCCCGCAGCGCCTGACCTGCCGACGACCCCTGCGTCAGCCTCTGCACGAGCGGCACGAACACGAGCCAGATGAACAACTCGTTCCCCAGCCCCACCATGCCGATGGCCGGGAGCTCGCCCAGCCCATAGGCCGCCGCGAACAGCGGGATTCCCACCATCCCGAAGGCGAAGCCCGTGGCGAGGAAGGGGGTGAGCGGATTCAGCCAGCCGACGGCGCGGCGCGCCGCGTAACCGGCCGCCAGCAGCGCGGCTGAGACCGCCACCACGACGCCGACGAGCGCGAGGTACTCCGCGCGCAGCTCGATGGACACGAACGCCTGGAACAGCACCGCGGGCAGGACCACCTTGAAGACGAAGTCCTTGATGGCGTCGACGGCGACAGCGTCGAGCACACGCGCCGCCCGCAGAGCCCAGCCCAACACCAGAAGGAGCAGGATGGGAAGCACGCTGGCGACGATCGCGCCCATCGCGGGAGCCCGTTCCTAAACGAGCACTGCGGTGCCAGGCCCTTCCAGAGCCTGGATCTCACCGATCGTCCAGCCATCGACACCGCGCGCCGCCAATGCCGACAGCGCGCCGTCGACCTGGTCGGGCGGCAGCACCGCGACCATGCCGACCCCCATGTTGAGGGTTGCCTCGATGTCTCGCTGGGAGATGCCGCCGACGCGCTGCACCAGATCGAACACAGGCGGCGGCGTCCAGCTTGAGCGCTGAAGCACGGCCACCATGTCACCAGGGATGACGCGGGCCAGGTTGTTCGCGAGACCACCACCGGTGATGTGGCTCAGCGCGTGCACCTCGACCTTGCCGATGAGGTCGAGGACGTCGAGTGCGTAGATCTTTGTGGGCTCCAGCAGCTCCTCGCCGAGGGTCCGGCCCAGCTCGTCGATCTGGCGGTCGAGGGACCAGCCCGCCTGGTCGAGGAGGACGTGCCGCACCAGGGAGTAGCCGTTGGAGTGCAACCCGGAGGAGGCCATCGCGATCACGGCATCCCCGATGCGGATCCGGTCGGAGCCCAGCATCTTCGAGCGCTCGACCACCCCGGTGGTGGCACCGGCGATGTCGTACTCGTGCGGTTCGAGGAGGCCGGGGTGCTCGGCGGTCTCGCCCCCCACCAGGGCGGCGCCCGAGGCGACGCAGGCGTCGGCGATACCTCCGACGATGGCAGCGATGCGCTCGGGCACCACCTTGCCGCACGCGATGTAGTCCGTGACGAACAGTGGTTCGGCCCCACAGACCACGAGGTCGTCGACGAGCATGCCGATGAGGTCGAAACCGATCGTGTCGTGCTTATCCATGGCCTGGGCGATAGCCACCTTCGTCCCCACCCCATCGGTCGAGGTGGCCAGCACCGGGTGGTCGTAGCCCTTGAGCGCGGAGGCGTCGAAGAAGCCAGCGAATCCGCCCAGGCCCCCGAGCACCTCGGGCCGACGGGCTCGGCCCACCGACGCCTTCATGAGTTCGACGGCGCGGTCGCCGGCCTCGATGTCGACGCCTGCCGCGGCGTAGGCGCTCTGGTTCATGACTTGACCTCCAGGTTGAGCAGTTCTGCGTGGGCTGGCGGTATCGCCACGGGGTAGTCGCCGTCGAAGCAGGCCCGGCACAGGTTCTCAGCGGGCAGCTGCGTGGCCTCGGTCAGGCCGTCCAGCGAAATGTAGCCGAGCGAATCTGCCCCGATCGATCGGCAGATCTCCTCGACGGTCAGTCCGGGCGCGATGAGTTCGGCGCGGGTCGAGAAGTCGATCCCGTAGAAGCACGGCCACTGCACCGGCGGCGACGAGATCCGGACGTGGACCTCCTTCGCACCGGCCTCCCGCAGCATTCTGACCAGAGCCCGCTGCGTGTTGCCTCGGACGATCGAATCGTCCACCACCACGAGCCGCTTGCCGTCGATGACCTCTCGCAGTGGATTGAGCTTCAGCCGGATGCCCAGCTGGCGGATGGTCTGCGTCGGCTCGATGAACGTGCGCCCGACGTAGTTGTTCTTCACCAGCCCCTCGCCGTACGGCAGGCCCGATCCCCGCGCGTAGCCGATGGCGGACGGGATGCCCGACGACGGCGTCGGGATGACCAGGTCCGCGTCGGCGGGGCTCTCTCTGGCGAGGATCTCGCCGATCCTCACGCGCGTGGTGTGCACCCCGCGGCCGGCGATCGTGGTGTCGGGCCTGGCGAGGTAGACGTACTCGAAGATGCAGCCCTTGGGGCGGGAGTCGGCGAAGCGCTGGGACCGCAGCCCCCGTTCGTCGATGGCGATGAACTCGCCCGGTTCGACCTCCCGGACGAAGCTGGCGCCGACGATGTCGAGCGCGGCCGTCTCCGAAGCCACCACCCAGCCGTGCGAGAGTCGACCGATGACGAGCGGCCGGAATCCCTGGGGGTCGCGCGCCGCGAACAGCGTGCGCTCAGTCATGAACGTGAGGCAGAAGGCCCCCTTGAGCCGGGGCAGCACCTTCATCGCGATGGATTCGACCGGTTCCTCACCGAAGCTCGACATCAGCGCGGTGACGAGCGAGGTGTCGTTGGTGGAGTCCATCGTCTTCTTCGCCGGCACCTCGGCCGACGGCGCGAGCTCGGCCAGCCAGGCCTCAAGCTCGTGGGTGTTGGTGAGGTTGCCGTTGTGGGCCAGCGCCAGCCCGCCCCCGGCGACCGCCCGGAACGTTGGCTGGGCGTTGTGCCACACGCTGGCACCGGTGGTGGAGTAGCGCGTGTGGCCGATCGCGAGGCGACCCGGCAGGGACTTGAGCGTCGCCTCGTCGAAGACCTGCGCCACCAGCCCCATGTCTTTGTAGACCATGATGCGAGAGCCGTTGCTGACCGCCATTCCCGCCGACTCTTGGCCGCGGTGCTGGAGGGCGAAGAGCCCGAAGAACGTCAGCTGGGCCACGTCCTCGTCGGGGGCCCAGACGCCGAAGACTCCGCATTCCTCTTTGGGGCCCTCAAGGTCTTTGAGTTCGTCAGTGGCGAGCACGGCCCGACTCTACCTGTCGTCGGCCGTGACGCCACCACTCGACAACTCCGGTGAACAACCCGCCTGAGGATCCCGCATGCCGACCGGGCGTTCGGATTGTCTCTGCGCCGGGGGCACCGGAGGGCCGTAGAGGAGCCGAACCGTGTGGAAGACCGCTCGACGCCACCCCTGAGCGCGGCGCCCCGCTGAGACCCCCCGTCGAGCGGGCTTCCACACGGTTCCGAGCGCTAGCCCGGCGCAGATCCCGCCTGACGCCGCCTCGATCGAGGCCCGGTCAGGAACCTCAGGGATAGGGTTGCGGCCATGACGACGTGGTGGGGCTGGGGCGTGCGACGCGCGCGCTCATCACTCGTCCTGCTCCTCACCCTCGTCGCGCTGGTGGCCGTTACGAGCGGCATCCTGGCGTTCGTCCTCGGTAACTCCGGCGCGCAGGCGACAGCAGCGGCGCGGGCCGCGCTCACCTCTGCGGCGCCGGGTGAGGTGGGGATTCAGGCCCAGACCCGTCTCGGCTCCGATCCCCTGGCGCAGGACGAACTGGCCCGCGACCGGCTGGTGGCAGGATTCGCCCCGGCGCCGATCTCGATCTGGAGCACCATCGTCTCCGAGCCGCGGCCGGTCGCCGTCTCGGGCCAGCCGCTCCGGCAACGTCTCGTGCTGTGGTCAGGGGCGCACCTCCTGCCGGGCGCGCTCGACGTCGACGGACGATGGCCGGCGAATCCTGGCGAGGCCGCCCTCCACCGCGACGCGGCCGACGCGCTCGGTATCGCACTCGGAGAGGCACTCACGATCGACGGACGCCGCCTCACCATCTCCGCCCTGTGGAGGCCGGCGGACGTCAGCGATCCGCGCTGGCTCGGGAACGAACTTGCGCTGCGCGGCGTCGACGGCGCTCATTTCGGCCCGCTCGTGGTGGAGAAGTCGGCCATCGAGGGACAGCAGCCGTTCATTCGCTGGGCAGTGGTTCCTGAGGCCGATCGCATCTCCGGGGAGCATCTGAGCGTGCTGGCGCAGGGCGCGGAGCGCGCGAAGGCTCTGGTGGCCGACGCGGACGTCACGGGACGGGGCATCACCACCGAGGGAGATCTCGCGCCCACCGCGGCGCGGGCCGCCCGTGAGCTCGCTGTTGCCGAGGCCTTCGGAATCCTGCCCGTGTCCCTCCTCCTTCTGGTGGCCGTCGTCGGGCTTGCCCAAGTGGCAGGGCTGCTCGACGCCACCCGGGAGAAGGAACTCCAGCTTCTGATCGCCCGGGGCTCCAGCACCCGGCAATTGGTGGGAGCTGCGGTCGCCGAGACGGTGCTGTTCGCCACGGTGGGGACGGCGCTGGGGGTGGCTGCGGCCGCGGTAGCGGTTCGCCTGGTCGCCGGCACGTGGACGCACACGGCCGCCGTCCTGAGCGGTGGGCTGCTGAGCCTGGCGTTGGCGCTGGCCTGCCTCATCACGGTGGCGGTCAACGGCACGCTGCGCGCCGCCCGCGGCGGCAGACCGCGCTCCGATCGGGTCAGGGCAGTGGCCGGAGCAGCCACCCTCGTGGTGGTGGGCGGTGTCGCGGCGCTGGCCACCTGGCAGTTGCGCCGAGAGGTGACCTTCGTCCGGACGCTCGACGGCGCCGTCACGGCAGACCTGATTCCGGCGCTCGCCCCAGCCTCACTCCTCACCGCGGCGGCGGTGGTGGGGCTCGTCGTTCTCGCGCCGGTCAGCCGCGTGCTGGAGTTGGGCGCGAGGCAGCTGCACGGGGCCGGTGTCTGGCTCGCCGGCGCACAACTCGCTCGCGGTCTGGTCGTGCAGGCCGTGCCGGTGGTGTTGACGATTCTGGCCACCGGCACCGCGACCTTCGCAGCCCTCTATTCAGGCACCGGGGCCGCGCTGGCTCGTGATTCGGCCATGGTCGGTCAGGGCGCTGAGCTGCGCGCCTCCCTGAGCTCCGCGCCGCCGAGGTCGCTGGAGTTCCCGACGCTCGAGGGGGTCCCCGGCGTGGCCGCCAGCGCGCCCGTCTGGGTGGATCCCAACGCATCGATCGGCAACCTGACGCTCACCTCACTGGCCGCCCCGATGAGCGTTCTCGGCAGCGTGGCGGAGGTACCCGGCGGGCGGCCCCTGCCCGCGGCGGAGTTGGCTCCCGGGCTGCCGGAGAGCCACGCTCCCCTGCCGATTCCCCCGGCTCGGGCACGCTTCTCATCGAGGTGGGCGCGACGGTCCAGCTCGACGCGTGGGCGCAGGAAGCGCTGAGGCTCCTGCCGTCCTACCACCGGGCCGCCACCGATCTCCTGCCCGACGAGGTTCCCGACGATGCCCGGGAAGAGATGGCGCGGGCCGCCATCGAGGCGGACCTGGCCAACATCTCCCGGCCGGTCACGGTAGCCACCACGCTGACACTGCGAGACGCCGATACCGGTGAGTCGTCCACAGTCGCGGGACCGGTGCTGACGATCGCCGCGGCCGAGACCACCGCGAGCGAGGACTTCTCCGAGATCGGGTTCACCGGGGGCGAGGGGCGGGCCTCGCTTGAGATCGACCTGCCCGCCGACCGCGGCTTCCTGATCGACGCCGTGTCGATCGAGCCGATGCGCCCACTGGCGCTGGGGTTCTCCGTCGTCACTCCCACCGTGGCGGTCACGCTGGCCGTTTCGGCTGACACCGAGCCGCTTCTCGGGAGCGCGACGGCCGATTGGGGAGCCGACACTGCGCTGGCCCACGGCGCGGCCGAACCGTATCGGGCCGCCGAGGCCTCCGTGACCCCAACGGTGGAACTGGTCGATGCACCCGTCGAGACGGGGTCCGGAGAGATCATGGGCAAGCAGTTCAGCTCCAACCGCCCGGTTCCGCCCATCTCCACGGTCGACACGACCGCATCGCCCTGGCAGCTCACGTTCGCGGATGCGGCCGACCCGCTCGTCGTCGGCCCCCGCGTCGAGCTGGACCCCGCTTATGACCCCCTTGGTGTCGCCCCACCACGGACTCCCCCGCCGCCTGCGCCTGTCCCGGTGGCGATCACGCCCGCCCTGTCCGAGGCGACCACGCTGGACACCGGGGACACGTTCGAGCTCACCCTCTTCGGCCGCGGGGTCCCTGCGGAGGTGGCGGCGATCACCGGCTCGGTCCCGGGGCTGACCACGCCGCTGGGGCTCCTTCTCGACAGCGGCGCCTGGGCGTCGATGCGCGCCACCAGCCTCGACCGGTTGGTGGCACCTACTGAACTGTGGGCCAAGCTCGACGGCGACCCCGCCCTGGCGAGCAGCGCGGCGGGCGCCCTCCCGTGGGTGGCGACGGTGGCGTTGACCGACGGCGGAAGCGACCGGGCCGCACCCGCCACCCAGTCCTTCTGGGTGGCAGCCGCGAGCGCCCTCATCCTCGCGGTCACCGGCCTCGCAGCCGCCACGGCCACCCAGGTGGCCCACCGTCGGCCCGAGGTGGCAGTGCTCCGCGCCATAGGGATGCCGCCCGTGGCTCAGGGTCGGAGCCGGGCGTGGGAGGTCGGGGGCATTCTCCTGCTGGCAACCCTCGCGGGCGTGGGCTCGGGGTGGGCGGTGGCCTGGCTCACGGTTGATCCGGTCACCCGCTCAGCGAGCGCCGAACCCGTCGCCTTCGCCACCCGGTTGACCCTCGACGCCGCAGGTTGGCTCGTCCTCCTCGCCGTTGGCGCGGCGGCTGTGGCGGCGATCCTCTGGCTCCTGTCGGCTGCCGTCCGCAGACAGGCGCTGGACTCCGAGTACCGGGAGGAGGTCAGGTGAACGCGGTGACATGGCTCTGGCGGCAGTTCAACGAGGAGCGCTGGCCCGCGCTGATCCTCGCGCTGAGCGTCGCGCTCCTGGCCGCCGTCGCCGGTGTCACGCCGCGCCTGATGAGCGACCTGGACGACCGGCAGTTGGGGCAGGCACTGGCGGGCTTGTCGGCGATCCAGGGGGACGTGCAGGCGTCCTGGGCACACTCTCAGGCCGTCGGACCGTCTGGCCCCGATGGGGTCGATGATCCCTGGCCGGCTCGGCTCGAGGCCGCCCGTGCCATCAGGGACGAGCAGCCCGAGCCCCTGCGATCGTTGCTTGCGGACCCCGAGTTCGTGGGCCGAGCCAATCGCGAGGTCGAACTGGTCCCAGAGCCCGAGACCGGCTATTACCTGGCCGTTCTCGCGCTCTTGGTCTACCCGCACCTGAGCGACCACGCCATCCTCGTCGACGGTGCCTGGCCGGTCTTCGGCACCGGCAGCGAGCGGACCCAGGTTGCCGTGCTGGAGGGCGTTGCCGAGAAGATGCGCTGGACCGTGGGGTCCAGCATCGGTGAGGACTACGTGGTGTCCGCCACGTTCCGGCCGGCCGATCCGTCCGCCCAGCGCTGGGAGCACGTGCCGCTCGGGCGGACCTACACCGAGCCGCTCGACCCCAACCTCGGGGTGGCGATGAACGCGGGCCTCTTCCTGCCGGAGACCTACACCCCCAGGCCGGGGACCTCGGGACGCCCCGCAGCTGGGACTCAGGGATGACGATCCGTATGTGGTTCGGTCTTGATGTCGAGTCGCTGCGCTCCTCCGGGGTTGACGTCGACGGTTTGGCGGCGCAACTCACTTCGCTGCTGGCCCAGCGGTATGAGTCATCAACGGCGGAGGGCTCCCCCGACATCCGGCTCAACTCGGAGCTGGGGTCGACCCTGACCCGGGTGGTGGCGCAGCAGACCCTCACGCGATCGATCCTCACGATTGCCGCCCTCGGTCCGATCGCGGTCGCCGTGGCGCTCGTGATCCTGGCGGCGCGGCTGGTGGTACAGCGCCGGGAGCCCTGGCTCGAGCTGCTCCACGCCCGCGGCCTCACCCCCGCGCAGGCGCGCCGGATGGCGGTCGTCGAGGGCACCGTCCTGACCGGCCCGGCTGCGGTTGCCGGGCACCTCCTCGCCGTGGCCGTCATCCCCGGCCCGTACCCTGCCGTCGCCTGGCTTACGACGCTGTTTTCGGCCGCCGTCGCGGTAGTCGCCCTCGGCGTCGGCGCTGTCCACGCCGGGGCCAGGCGCACCCGCACGGACCTCTCCCTCCACGCCAGCCGGTGGCGCGTCGCGGGCGAAGCGCTCGCCTGGACGGCCACAGCGGCGGCCACGTTCCAACTGCTCAGCCGCCCCGATGACGAGGCCGCCCCCGGCGTCGACCTGCTGGGAGCCGCCACTCCGGTGCTCTGGACCCTCACCGCAACTCTCCTGGTGCTGCGCCTCTACCCCCTTCCCCTCGGGATCCTGGCCCGCTGGACCCGGGGTCGGCCGGGGCTCACCGGATTCCTCGGTGCGGCCCGGTCGCTGCGAGACCCTGCAGGAGGGGTGGTCCCTGTCACCACCGTCCTTCTCGGAGCGACCCTGGCGGTGATGGGAGCAACCCTGGTGGGCACTGTCGCCACGGGAACAGAGCGGGCGACGTGGGCCAGCACCGGATCCCACATCCACCTCAGCGGTCCACGCGTTCTCGACCCGATGGTGGACGAACTCCGGGCGGTCGACGGCGTCGCCACGGTCGCCCGACTCTACGAGGCGAGCGACAATGCCAAGGTGACGCTGGGCGGGGACGAGCGTTGGGTGCGGGTCCTGCTTGCCGACCCGGAGCTGATGTCCGTCTACCAGCCGATGCCTGGCGGCTCACCCGTACCCGCCGCCCTCTTCGAGGAACCGGCCCTCGTCCTGGGCGGCGACCTGAGCACCACCTCGGGCCGGGCAACCGTCGTCGGGCTCGGGGAACTCCGCGTGGCGGGCGGATTGCGCGTTCTCCCGGGAGCCTCCCCCGGGTCTGCCTGGGTGCTGGCAGACGTCAACCGCTGGCGGGACCGACAGCCCACGGCCACCACAGCCCTGATCTCGGTGGACCCCGACGCCGACCTGCGTGAGGTTGCCGCGGCGATAGCCCAGCTCGTCCCCAACTCCCGGGTGACGAACGTCGCGGATCAGTTGGCGCAACTGCGCGACTCGCCCACCATCGACGGCCTCAGCCGCGCCTTCTGGATCCTCTCGGGTACCGCCGCCGTTCTCATGGCGCTCAGTGTGATCGGGTCGCAACTGCTCGGCGGAGGCGAACGGAGGCACCTCGCCGCGATCCTGCGCACTCTGGGGCTTCGGCCCGGCCAGCTCCGGGCGCTGGCGGCATGGGAGGTGGGCCCGGCCATCGCGCTGGCGCTGGTCGTCGGCGTGGGGACGGGCATCGGGCTCGCCGCGCTGATGCTGGCCGGTCTCGACTTCCGGACCCTCACCGGGGGCGGCTACTCCCCCACACTGCATGTGCACTGGCCCACACTGGCCAGCGTCGTCGGGGCGCTCCTGGCCACGATGACGATGGCGGTCGCGGTGACCTCCTGGTCCGCGGGGCGGACCGACCTGGCTCAGGAACTGAGAATTGGAGACCAGAGATGACCGAACTGTCTGCACGGCGGGCGTTGGCTGCTGCGGAGCGCACCCACGCCGGTCCCGACATCTGGTGCGAGGACCTCGTGCGCATCCACGTGACCGACGGCATCGAGGTGCAGGCCCTGCAGGGGCTCAGCCTCACCGTCGATCCCGGCGAAGTGGTGGCCGTCGTCGGGGCCTCGGGGTCGGGAAAGTCGACACTGCTGAACATCCTGTCCGGCCTCGACAAGCCGACCGGCGGCCGGGCCCGCGTCGCAGGTCAGGACCTCGGGACACTCAACCGACGTCAACGCATCGACTTCCGACGCCACACGGTGGGCTTCGTATTCCAACAGACATCCCGCAACCTGCTCCCGTTCCTCACCGCCGCCGAGAACGTGGCGATGCCGATGGTGATCGCCAACCGCGCCGGTCGCCGCCAGCGGGCCCGCGACCTCCTCGACCTCTTGGAGGTGGCCGACGTGGCCGGCCGGAGGCCGGGCCAGCTGTCCGGCGGTCAGCAGCAACGGGTGGCCATCGCGACGGCGCTGGCCAACTCCCCGGCCGTGCTCCTCGCCGACGAGCCGACCGGCGAGCTGGACGAGACCAACTCCGCATCGGTCCTCGAGATCATGCGGGCCGCCGCCACTGAGGTGGGCACGACCGTGCTCATCGTCACCCATGATCCGACGGTCAGCGAGCACGTGGCCCGCACGGTCCAGATCCGCGACGGCCGCACCTCCACCGAGGTCCTCCGCCGAACCGAGCGGGGCGCCGACGGTGTCGAGCGCGAGATCGCCGAGGAATACTCGGTGATCGACCGCAACGGCCGCCTCCAACTGCCCTCCACCCACGTTGACGAGCTTGGCCTTCGGGAGCGGGTGCGGGTCTCGAGGGAGGACGACCACGTCGGGGTCTGGCCCGACACCCCCTCCGCCCGGCGAGGCGTCGAGGAGGACGAATCATGACGGGACTTGCCCGCGTGGCCGGACGGGGCTTGGTACGCACGTTCGGCGCTGGTGCCACCGCGGTCCACGCCCTGGCCGGCGTCGACATCGAGGGACACGCCTCGGAGCTCACCGTCGTCACCGGCCCGTCCGGGTCCGGGAAAACCACCCTGCTCAACCTGCTCGGCGGACTCGACCGACCGACCGCCGGCCACGTGGTTCTCGACGACGGTCGCGTGCTGTCCGAGCTGCCCGAGGCCGAGGTTCTTGCCACCCGCCGCGCTCGGATCGGGTACGTGTTCCAGAGCTTCGGCCTCATCCCGGTGCTGTCGGCCGCAGAAAACGTCGAGGTGCCACTGCGCCTCGCCCTGACCGATCCGAGGGAGAGGGACGAGCGGGTCGCCACCATGCTGGAGCGCGTCGGGCTCGCCCGACATGCCCGGCAGCGTCCCTACGAACTCTCCGGCGGCCAGCAGCAACGGGTCGGCGTGGCCCGCGCGCTGGTCGGACGCCCCGACATCCTCATCGCCGACGAACCGACCGGGCAGCTGGACTCCGACACCGCCGCCACCATCATGGACCTCATCGTCCACCTGACCCACGAGTTGGGGATCGCCACGATCGTGTCCACGCACGACCCTCTCCTCATCGAGCGCGCCGACCGCGTCCTGCGGCTGCACGACGGCGTCGTCGACGCCAACGGGGGCGGCCGAACGCCAACGGACTGAGGAACTCGCCAACCGACCTCAGCGACGCCCGCGAGATCTCGCGGGCGTCGCTGGTCCTCGTCGGCGTGACCGGCGAGCGGTTGGCGTCGAGGTGCCCGCGACGGCGGAGCCCCGCGCAGTAGTCTGGCCGTCATGAGCTATTCCGCCGCCGTCATCACCTGCTCCGACCGGGCCGCCGCCAGCGTCTACGAGGACCGATCCGGCCCTGTGCTCCGCGAGGCACTGGCCGAGTTGGGTTTCGAGGTCGCCGACGGCGTCGTCGTTCCAGACCATCCGGAGCAGATCCGGCGCGCCATCCAGGACGCGGTGCGCGAGGGTGCGCGTGTCATCTTCACCACCGGCGGCACAGGGATCAGCCCCACCGACCTCACCGTTGAGATCACCCGCGAGCTCATGGCCTACGAGGTGCCCGGACTCATGGAGGAGGTGCGGCGGGTGGGCTCCCAGAAGGAGCCCAGGGCACTGTTGTCGCGCGGCCTCGCCGCCATCCTCGCGCTTCCCGGTCAGCAGCGGGCGATCATCGTCAACGCGCCCGGGTCCAGGGGCGGGGCGCGGGACTCGGTCGAGGTCGTCGGCCCGCTGCTGCATCACATCGTCGAGCAACTCGACGGCTCGGATCACCCGACGGATGCGCCCGGAGCCGGCGCCGAGTAGCGCCGACTGTGCTCGTTGGGTCAGCGCGTCCAGTCGCCTGACCTGCCACCGCTCTTGGCGACGACCTTCGCCGAGACGATCTCGCTGAGCTTGTCGACGCCCTTGATCATGTCCACCACGGCCAGGGCGGCGACCGTCGCGGCCGTGAGCGCCTCCATCTCGACCCCGGTTCGGTCCGCGGTACGGACCGTGGCGGTAATGTCGATGCCTGTGTCGACGATGTCGAGGTCGACGGTCACGCCGTGCACGCCGATAACGTGGGCGAGCGGGAGCAGGTCGGGCACCTTCTTTGCCGCCGCGATGCCGGCCACCCTCGCCACCGCGAGCACGTCCCCCTTCGGCACCGTCCCCTCACGCAGCGCCGAGACCACATCCTGCGAGCAACGCACGCTCGCAACGGCCGTCGCGGAGCGCACCGTCGGCTGCTTCGCGGTGACGTCGACCATCCGCGCGTGCCCGGCAGAATCCAAGTGCGTGAAACCCATGTCGGCAGCCTATCCCCGGGTCAGGTCCCTGAGCTTGTCGTCGCCCTGCCCCCCTGAGCTTGTCGCCCTGCCCCTGAGCTTGTCGCCCTGCCCCCTGAGCTTGTCGAAGGGTTACGGCCGCAACCGTGGTCGTCGCCCCCTGGGTCGGGGGCGGCGGCAGGTAGAGAGGTCGTGACCCTTCGACGGACTTGGCGGAGCACGACACATCGTGCTCCTGGGGGACTGAAGATTGGGGTGTGACACTTCTCGTGGACAGTCGTTACCAGGAAGGAACGACGAGACGAGATGTCATCGAAACGCAGGAAGTACACCGCAGAGTTCAAGGCTGACGCGGTCCAGCTCGTGGTGGTCGCTCAGCGGCCGATCGCGCAGGTCGCGCGGGAGTTGGAGATCAATGAGAGCTCGCTGGGCTACTGGGTCAAGATCTACCGGGAACAGCACCCTGACCCGGTGAAGGCCCCGCCCCCGGTGGAGGCGGCCCGCCTGGCCGCGTTGGAGGCCGAGGTGCGCCGGCTGTCGGAGGAGAACGCGTTCCTGAAAAAAGCCGCGGCCTTCTTCGCCAGGACGCAACCGTGACCGACATGTTCACGCTGATCCACGCGGAGAAGGCCACCCACTCGGTCGAGTTGATGACCCGCCTGCTGGACGTGTCGCGGGCCGGTTACTACTCGTGGGTGAAGCGAGGCGATACCCCGGGCCCGGCGGCGACCCGACGGGCGGAGGTGACCGCTGCGGTGATCGACAGCCACACCGCCTCCAACGGCGTCAACGGGCACCGCCGGGTGCGCGCCGATCTGACCGCCGACGGCGTGCCCGCCTCGGAGGGGATGGTGCGCTCGATCATGCGCCAGGCCGGGATCGCCGGCATCCAGCCGCGGACGAAGAAACGCACCACGATCCCCGCCGACGACGCCGAACAGCGCCCTGACCTGGTCAAACGCGACTTCACCTCCGACACGCCAGGGACCAAGCTGGTCGGTGACATCACCTACCTGCGCACTGGCAAGGGGTGGCTGTTCCTGGCCACCGTGATCGATCTCCACTCCCGGATGGTGGTCGGTTGGGCAATGGCCGAGCACATGCGCACCGAACTGATCAGCGCCGCTCTGCGGATGGCCCACACCCACGGACACCTCGCCCCTGGAGCGATCTTCCACTCCGACCGCGGATCTCAGTACACCTCAGCCGACTACGCCGCCGTCGCCAGCCAACTCGGGGTGCAGCTGTCGGTCGGGCGGACCGGATCGTGCCACGACAACGCGGTGGCCGAATCGTGGTTCTCGATGCTGAAGAACGAGATGTACCACCGGCACAGGTTCGCGACCCGAGCCCAAGCCAGGCTCCACGTCATGCAGTACATCGAGGTGTTCTACAACCGACGCCGCCGTCACTCCACCCTCGACTACCAAACCCCAGCGGCGGTCCACGCGGCCCACCAACCTCAGACCGCAGCCGCGGCCTGACCAACAAAACACCTGTCCACGAAACTTGACGTAGAGGATGTAACCGTCCCCCGGCAAGGGGGCGTGTGACCCGAAACTTGACTGGCGGCCCGCAGGGGTCTGTCTTTGATCTGAACCGTCCACGACCCCTTCGCCGGTGGGTGACCGACGAGGAGCGCCGGTCGAAGGCCTTGCATGACTTCATATGAGCTTGGAGAGCCCCATCAACGTCTTGTCTGCCCGGCCCCCGACCGGCGTGCCCACCATCAGGAAGGCGCGCCACCATCATGACAACAACGACAATCGACCGCGACACGAGCAACGCCGTCGTTGCTGGTGTCGACACACACAAAGACACCCATCACGTCGCGGTGCTCGCGGCCGGTAGCGGTGCCCGGCTCGGGGACCTGCAAGTGCCCGCGACACCCGCGGGCTATGAACGACTGCTCGGGTTCGTCGCATCGTTTGGTGCAATCGCGCTGGTCGGCGTCGAGGGCACGAACTCCTACGGCGCGGGCCTGGCCCGCTACCTCGCCGCCGCGGACGTCACGATCCGTGAGGTGATCCGCCCCAAGAGGGCGCAACGGCGCCGCGGGAAGTCCGACCCGATCGACGCCTACGCTGCCGCTCAGCAGGCCCTCGCCGAGCCGGAAATCCTGCCGATCGCGAAGACCAGCGACGGGCCAGTCGAGCAGATTCGGGTGCTGATGGCCGTGCGCCGCAGCGCGATGAAGGCCCGCATCGCCGCGCATCGACAGATCACATCCCTGCTGATCACCGCCCCGGACGCCGTCCGGACCCGCTTCGCTCACCTCGACAGCGACCCCTTGATCGACACGCTCGCCGCCACCCGGCCAGGCCCCGCTGTCAACAGTGTCACCGCCGCGACCGGGCAAGCGCTACGCCGGCTGGCACGGCGCCACCAGAACCTCACCGCGGAGATCGCCGACATCGACGCCGAGCTACGCATCCTGACCACCCAGTCCGCGCCCGCGATGCTCGCCACCAAAGGGTTCGGCGTGATCACCACCGCAACCCTGCTCATCACCGCGGGTGACAACCCCGCCCGGCTCCGCACCGAAGCATCCTTCGCCGCGCTGAGCGGAGCCGCCCCGATCCCCGCCAGCTCCGGGAAAACCACCCGGCACCGCCTCAACCGCGGCGGCGACCGGCAAGCCAACTGGGCCCTACACCAGATCGCGCTCGTACGGCTGTCCACCGACCCACGTACCAAGGCCTACGCCGCCAAACTCACCGCCGCGGGCAAGAGCAAGAAGGACGTCCTGCGCTGCCTCAAACGCGCCATCGCCCGCGAGGCCTGGCACCTCATCGTCCACCCCGCACCCACACCACGCATCGACGACCTCCGTCCCCTCCGACACCTGCGAGGGCTCACCCTGACCCAGGCCGCCGAGCACCTCGGAACCGTCCCAGCACGCATCAGCGAACTCGAACGCGGCACCCGCCTGAACATCCAACTTGCGAACGCCTACCGCGACTACCTCAACGCCGCTTGACATCCATAGGAGCATCACAGCCCAGATCGTCACCGTGACTCATCCGTCGCGTGCCGACTGGCGCAACCCGTTGGCCGATGTCTCACCACTGGTGGCGCGAGCACTCGAGGACGGCCAGAAGCTGTCCTGATTCATTTCCACGGTGAAGGCTTGACGCCATCGGTGGGTAGCAGAATCCACCCACCGATGGCGTCAACGTGTCGTCCGCTGTGACACGGTGGCGATCTCCAGCGCGGCGAAGAGTGTGGTGGTGCCGTGTCGGACGTAGTCGTGGCTGCGTTGCTCGTTATGGCCGGGCTGCATCGGCAGCACCTTCTGGGTGCGGTTCAGCGCCTGGATCTGGGACTTCTCATCCACGCACAGCACCACCGCGTTCTCCGGCGGATTCAGGTACAACCCGACAACATCAGTGACCTTGGCCACCAGTTCGGGGTTCGGTGGAGAACTTAAACGTCTCAGCCTTCCAGGGCCTGACCCCGTACTTCTTCCACGCCTTGGTGATCGTGGAGTGGTGCACCCCCAGACGGGGAGCCAACAGCCGGCTCGACCAGTGCGTCACCCCCAGTCTCTTAGGCGGCGGCGTCAACGTCGCGGTGATGATCTCCGCATCATCAACCACTTTCGGTCGGCCGGGACGCTGCACGTCGACCAGCCCGGCCATCCCGTGTTCGAGGTAGCGGCCCCGCCACAGATTCACCGTCGGACGTGACACCCCCGCCAGTTCAGCGATCAGGGCATTCGTGGTCCCCTGAGAGGCCAGCAGAACGATCCTGGCCCGCTGCGCCGCACCGGCGGTGGTGCTACTGGTGCGCAGCACCTTCTCCAATATCGCTTGGTCTCCCTCACGAAGCGGCAGGGCTGGTGCTGGTTTGTTTGCCATGCCCCATTGTCTCACCCAACCGTATAGTTACTTCGACGCCACGCCACTAGATTGATATAGAACGCACGTTCGACCATTCGACCCGGTAGAACGTGCGTTCCTCATCTCTACTGATCCTTGTCTACTGGCCCTTGTTGGGACGCCGAGCCCAGCCGTCGTCAACACAAGTCCGAGCATGCCCGTCGCGGACGCCTTAAAGAAAATAGACGAAAACCAAGCGACCCATCAGGATCCACCGTACACGGAGTTCGCCGCATAAGCACTAAAGTAACAGGAAGGGATTCAACCATGCGACCTCAACAGTTGCGCTCCAAACTCAGAAAGATGGCCGCCGCAGGCGCCCTGGCCACCTGTATCGCCCTGACGCCGCTCCTTGCCCACGCGGAAGGAAGCTGGACCGGTTCGATGTCGGCCGTCAATACTGGGTTCACCTCCCGATCGTGGACGGATAAGAACGCAGACGCAAACGGGACAATCATTTGGCACAAGTACTGCACTGGCGTGTACAGTTCTATCAGCACTGTTCACTACAGGCTGGAGAAGACAGGTCTTCTCGTCGAAAATCGTGGGGAAGCGAGTTTCGGGTGCTTCAGTGGTAACACCTACCGAGAGTACAACTACGGACGTCAACCTGCCGGAAACTACCGCTTCATGGTCACCAAATTCAACGGTTCGACCAACTCGAACGGCAATCGCCTGACCGTCACCGAAGTTGGGGTAAAGTACTGATTCTACGCAGTATTCTCCCATCGGCTTGGATGGTGCGCCGTGCAGTAGAGCGCACCACCCAAGATGGCGATGAGAACCGACCCTGCCCACGCGGGAGTGTTTTGACCTCCATCGGCCGGCCAGGCCCAAAAGTCGTAATGGTCGCCAGACCGACCGAGGACAAGAGAGGCAACGAACCACCCCAAGGATGGGACACTAGCCCAGGCGGGGGGCAAGAAAACGCTGCTTATGAGCACGACCCCTATCAGGCTAATCCCTGTCCTGATGGCAGCCATTAGAGGAGTCGCAGACATTGCGACACCTATCAGACAGACTGGGGTCAGGAATGCAAGTAAGATGTCCCAGATCCAGACCTGACGCACGTTCCGTATCTCGAAGGCTTGCCAGCGTCTACTAATGCAGACACCTGCGACAAGCGCGGGGGCTGCCATCATCAAGGTTGTCAGCGGGACGTGGCTGAGCGTCCCGTTGCGGATATCTGGGACTGCGATCGTCACGGTCGGGAAGAGAACAGAGATGCCTAGGCACGCAGCAACTGCGGCCAGGGTCGCCCACACCAAGCGGTTCTTTGCCCAGAGTGTCATGAGCACTCATCTCTCTGCTCGATGACACTATTTACCCATAGGCTCGCATCGCCACCACTAGCTAGAAGTTCTTGGAGTTTTTCGGCTGCAGGAGGCGTCGACTCGTTGAGTACGTCGGCTGGGTCCTCGCCGGCGACAACGAGTAGCCACCCCATCGCCGCTAACCCATCTTGGCTCGACCCTTGCGCTTCACCCATCACTACTCCGTCAGGGCAAGTTCGATTCGTCATAGCAAACGCGAATGAGGATAACCAGTATTCGCTCGGCGCGGTTCCCTGAATTACGAGTGGAACGTGGCCCTCTGCGGCAACTTCGACACCTTCATCGAATCTCTCCGGCATCGTGACTCCCGCAGCGTTCCACGCAGAAGCTGCCTCATCGAGAGTGTGGCGAACCTCGCCCCGTACCAGCTCATGCTCATCCCACATGCACAGCTCGGGCACCAGCCCATCACAAATAGTGGCGTCCTTTCTAGGTACGCCTGGGCTATACCCGAAATCCTTCACTAGGTTAGCCGCCACAAGGGTGATCGATGCCAGTACGCAGATGGTTAGGAACGTGATTCCCCTGATTGAGTTCGGCCGACGCAGACGGAGTGTTGCGGCCCAGCAGAGCAAGATCCCTGCAAGACCAACTCCTAGGTTGAAGATGACGGCGGCCGCTAGGGGCTCTGTGGCAATCGTCTGATTTGTGAAGCAACACCCGGTCCAGGCCCCCGTAAGGTGGCGCAGCCAAAGAGGTTCGTAAACACGCGCAAATATCAGCCAGACGGCGGGGAGCAGCATGGCCAAAGGCAACGAGACCACAGGGGGCATCACACAGCCGAATCCCAGCCCAAGCAGCCCCCATGCCGTCAAAGTTACGACACCGCTCATGATGAGGAGCCAATCCGCCGATCCTACTGCTGGACCGTCAAACATCGTGAAGAGCGTTAGGATCAGGGCGGCTGGCGCCACCGATACAGCCATTGGGGCAGTGAGGATTCTCAGCATCGACCTCGATCTAGGCATGGTCAGAATGCGCGCGTAGCGGAGCTTTGTCCCCTCCCAAGCGGCGGATAGCGCCACTAGGGGTGCGATGAACGTGACACTCGATATATTCATGAGTGTCACGGCAGTATGATATCCTTCGCCTGACTCCTCCGTCCCTTGAATCCGGGACACCAACACGGCGAGGGCCATCGGGACGACCCACACACCCGGGCTTTTCAGGAGGGCAGTGGAGAAGTTCATTCGGAGAGGCCTTCCTGCTTCATGACAACCTTGAACGCGAGTTCGGCTTGGTGAGGACCTTCGGGGGCGAGGGAGACGAACTCGCGAGGCGTCCCTTCCCAAACAACCTGTCCGGAGAGCAACACGGCAACGTTCGAGTAGATTGCTTGGATATCATCCACCTGATGGGTAGAAATGATCATCTCCGAATCCGAAACTTGGGCAATGAGTTCACGGAAGTTTGATCTTTGCGCTGGGTCTAGGCCGGCTGTTGGTTCATCGAGGATGAGAACCTTTGGCTCGTGCACCATGGCCATTGCCAATCCCATACGACGGAGTTGGCCCCCAGAGAGGTTCTTGGCGCTGTCAGCCATCTTGTCTTCGAGTCCCAGCCTGCACAGGAGTTCCCGGGACTTAGCCTCCGTGTCGCGTTGCCGCATTCCCTTCAGCCACCCGGCGTAGCGCACCTGCTCTATAACGGTCAGCCCAGGGAGGTGACGAATATCTTGGGGCATGAAGCCTACGGTTCCCGGAGCCAATGCATGTGCGCGTCTTGATGCGGACCGCTTCGGGCCCACATCCGGACCGAGACTCACTGTGCCTGCCTGCGGAGTCCTCCAGCCGACGGCAAGGGACATGAGAGTTGACTTGCCTGCACCATTAGGCCCCAGCAGGACTGAGCGCCCAGAAGGAAATTCGTAAGTGAAGTTTCGAAGTACAGGTGCACGCCTGCGCGCGTAGGAGTACGTGACGTCTTCGAACCTGAGCAAATCAATCTCCTTAAGAGGGGTAGTTACTGAAGCGTACCGGTCGCCTCGTCTACCGAGGGCGGACGAGAGGCGATTTGACGTGGGTTGCGGGAGCCGCTGTCGTGGGCTTCGAGCCCACGCGGTTGTGACGGTAACTGATTCCCACTGATTCGCAACCCGGGACCCGGATGGGAGCGTTGTCCTTGTACCACACCAGACGCCTGATTTCGTCGGGGCAAGCGGGCAGGTAGACGGGGAGGCTATCGATGGAAGCCACGATCGCCCAGCCGCCGTAGCTGGAGACCAGGCGGTCGCCGAGGTCACGATGAGTGCTCGGTCGTCCCAGCCAGATGCCGCTTCGTGAGCAACTGCTCGTGTCAGCGCCGCCTGAATACTGACCCCCAGGTGCCGAGCGAAAGTTGACCCCCTCGGTCAGAGTGAGGGAGTGATCAGCGTGGAGGATTGGGCCGAGATCAGACGGCTTCATAAGTCGGAGAAGATGGCGATCAAGGCGATCGCGCGCCAGTTGGGGGTGGCGAGGAACACGGTCCGGGCGGCGTTGTCCTCCGATGGGCCCCCGAAGTATGAGCGTGTCCCGGCGGGGTCGGTGGTCGATGAGTTCGAGCCGCAGATCCGGGCGTTGCTGTCGAAGACGCCGACGATGCCGGCCACGGTGATCGCGGAGCGGATCGGGTGGACCCGGTCGCCGTCGGTACTGCGGGCCAAAGTCGCCGAGCTGCGGCCGTTGTTCGCGCCGTCGGATCCGGCCGATCGGACCGAGTACCGGCCTGGGGAGGTCGTGCAGTGTGATCTGTGGTTCCCGCCCAAGGTCGTGCGGGTGGCTGCGGATGTGTGGACCGCGCCGCCGGTACTGACGATGGTCGCGGCATGGTCGGGGTTCATCGCCGCGGTGTTGCTGCCTTCCCGCACTACCGGTGATCTGCTGGCAGGGATGTGGCAGCTGCTGTCGGGCAGCTTCGGAGGAGTTCCGAAGACGCTGGTCTGGGACAACGAGGCCGGTATCGGTCAACACCGCCGCCTCACCGTTGCGGCACGAGCGTTCGCAGGGACGTTGGGAACCCAGATCTACCAGACCAGACCCAGAGACCCGGAGGCCAAGGGGGTGGTGGAACGCGCCAACGGCTTCTTGCAGACCTCGTTCCTCCCGGGCCGCGAGTTCGGATCCCCGGCCGAGTTCAACACTCAACTCGGAGCTTGGCTGCCGCGGGCTAACCAGCGGCTGCTGCGCCGCACCGGCGCTGCTCCCGCGGCACGGTTGGCAGCCGAAGTGGCAGCGATGACCGCGCTGCCGCCAGTGCCACCCGCGGTGGGGTTCAGCGACCGGATCAGGCTGGGCAGGGACTACTACGTCCGGGTGATGGGCAACGACTACTCCGTGGACCCGACGATGATCGGCAGGTTCGTCGACATCACCTGCAGCCTGGAACACGTCACTGTCCGCTGCGCCGGGACTGTGGTGGCCCTGCACGAGCGTTGCTGGGACCTGCGACGCACCATCACCGACCCCACCCATGTCGCGGCCGCCAAACAGCTGCGCGCAGCCTTCCAGTCCCGCACCACCCCGACGCCCGGAAGGGCGGAGCCAAGCCAGCAAGTAGGGCTGCGGCCGCTGAGTGACTACGACGCACTGTTCAACCTGAAGGCTGCCCCCGCGCAGTCGGTGAAGGAGGTGGCCTGATGACCACCGGAAAGAACATCGCAGCCGAGATCGCGTTCCTGGCGCGGGAACTGAAGACCCCGGTGATCACCGAGACCTTCACAACCCTGGGCGACCAAGCCCGCCAAGCCGGCTGGTCCCACGAGGAATACCTCGCCGCTGTCCTGGGCAGGCAGGTCGCATCCCGCACCGCCAACGGCACCAGGATGAGGATCTCAGCAGCCCACTTCCCACAGGTCAAGACCATGCAGGACTTCACCTTCGATCACATCCCCGCCGTCACCAGGGACGTGATCGCGCACCTGGGGACCTGCACCTTCATCGCGAAACGGGAGAACGTGGTCCTGCTCGGGCCACCCGGCACAGGCAAGACCCACCTGGCGATCGCCTTGGGCATCAAGGCCGCCGAAGCGTCCTACCCGGTGTTGTTCGACTCCGCGACCGGCTGGATCCACCGGCTGGCCCAAGCCCACGCCAAAGGCAGCCTCGAGCGCGAACTCCGACGGCTGAACCGCTACCGACTACTCATCATCGACGAAGTCGGATACCTACCGCTGGACGCGGCCGCGGCGGCGTTATTCTTCCAGCTCGTCGCCTCCCGCTACGAGACCGGCTCCATCATCGTGACCTCGAACCTGCCCTTCAGCCGCTGGGGCGAAACCCTCGGCGACGACGTCGTCGCCGCCGCCACCATCGACCGCCTCGTCCACCACGCCCACGTCATCGCCCTGGACGGCGACTCCTACCGAACCCGCGGACACCGCGACAGCATCAACCAGCAAAACAAGTAGCCAACCAATAAGAAACACGCCGAGAGGGGTCAATTTTCAATCAGCACAGGGGGGTCAGAATTGGGCCGGCGTTGACAGCTCGGCCGAGCCCTTTTCCATGTCCGCGTCCCGAGCCGTACCAGCGGTCAGCGCGGCCCAAATACGGCGGATCAGCGATCGCCAGCCTCACCCTGCTCCTCCTTCGCAGCCAAGTTTCGTGACACGGAGGCGTCGCTTTTGTGACTCGCCTGAGAACGCTGGAGTGCGCGATAGAGAGTGGACCTGTCGACAGCGAGGTCGCGGGCGACCCGTGCTTTTGACACCCCGGCCGCGATCTTCTCCTGAGCCGTGTTCAGCTGCTCGGCCGTGAGCTTCGGCGCTCGGCCTTTGTACCTGCCTGCGGCTTTAGCCAGCCGGATCCCTTCGGCCTGACGCTCCTTGATGAGGTTGCGCTCGAACTCCGCGAACGCGCCGAGGACCTGAAGCATGAGCCTAGCCATTGCGTCGGCCTCTCCCCCGCCATAGGTCTGGTCCTCGCTGTCAAACGGCCCGGGCCAGGCCGACCACGCACCCGCCCTGAGGCGGTGCTGGGCGATAAGGCCTACTCCGGTCGCGGCAACCGGACGCTGCTGCGCAGCAAACGCATCACCGCCGTGATCCCGCAGCGGGCCGACGAGATCGGACACCGGCAACGCCGCGGGTCCGCAGGCGGACGCCCTCCAGCGTTCGACAAGGTCACCTACAAGAACCGCAACGTCGTGGAGCGCTCCTTCAACGACCACAAGCAATGGCGCGGCATCGCTACCCGATACGACAAACACGCAGCCATCTACCGAGGAGGCGTTGTCCTACGCGCGATCACCCTCTGGCTTCACGCATAAGGAGACACGCCCTAGTGATCCGTGTATGACAAAGCGGCGGCACGCATGCGCATCGCAACCCAGAGCCGACTCGCACTCTCGCAAGGCGCGGCAGTTGAGTGCGTCACTGGCCGTAGGAGAAGCGGAGGTCAGCGAACAGCAGGTGGTGTCGTCGTCTCCGCATGTGTCCGAGCTTGCTGGCGTCGGGTTCCTCGTCGGGCGTCGACAGGATGAACCGCAGCAGCGTGCCACCGTCCTTGGGGCTGAGCTCGAGGTCCACGAGGTCGTTGGGCCGCGAGGGCCACAGGGAGCTCCACTGGACACGGTGCGGCTCGTGACTGCTGAGGATGACGGGTGGCACCTCGTCGTCCAGGAGCACCAACCAGGGACGCGCACAGGGAAGGCCTGGGTGTGTCAGGGAGGTGAACACGACGTGCGGCGGCGCCGGCAATTGTCGGGTCCTATCTCCCAGGATCTGCATGGGGCAAGGCTAGACAAGGGTCCGTGAGCGTCGCGCGAAAGCTCGCTTCTCGGCATGAGAGTGAAGCGGGGGAGTGTCCAGGGAGGCCTCCGGCCGGACCCGGGGACGATTCGAGGCCAAGCCCGCCGACCTCTTCAGAGAGGGAGTTGGGTGGCGGCGTTCTCTTCCCAGGCGTCTTCGATGCGGGTGTAGATGCCGATGGAGGCCAGGTCCTTGTGCCGGGTCTGTCTGGCGATCTGCAGGGAGGTGGCGCCGCGTTTCGCGGCGTAGGTGACGAACCCCGCCCGAAGGGAATGCGCCGAGAAGCCGGTGGCGTCGAGACCGGCCCGGGTGACTGCCTGGGTGATCAGCCGAGACAGGCCGTCGGGGGTGAGGCCACGGGCGCTGACCCGGTTGCCTTTGGAGACGGACCGGAACACCAGGCCTTCGGTGATGCCGGCGACGGTGAGCCAGTGGCGTAGCGCGGTGACGGGGCAGTAGTCCTGGCGGGCACCCCAGGGGAGGACCACGAGCTCAAGGTCTCCGGTCTGGTTGGTTTTGGAGCGGGTGAGCTCGATCACCAGCCCCCGTTCGTGGGGTTTGATCTGATCAACCTCGAGGGCGGCGAGTTCGGAGGCGCGCAGCGCGGACACGAACCCGACCAGCAGGAGTACCCGGTCCCGGATCCCGCTGAGCGAGGGCTCATCGTCGCGGGTCTTCCATTTCGTCATCGCCGGGCAAGCATCAACGACGTCGAGGAGGAGTGGGGGCATGAGGGGGCGGGCCTGGTCCGGGGGAGCCCCGAGCTGTCGGCGGATCCCTTCCCACACTGCGATCACGCGCGCGGTCTGGGTGGGGTCGGGATGGTTACGGACCTTGTGGGCGAACCGGATCGTCGACAGACGCCGGCTGATCGTGCCGACCTTCGCCCCGGCGGTTGCCAGCACCGAGATGTAGCGGGAGATCGCGATGTCGGTGGCGGGCAACGCCGTGTGATGGTTGTCGCGGCACCAGGTGACGAACTCGGTCCAGTCGGAGCGGTATCCACGCAACGTCGACGACGCCCGGGAGGCCGAGGCGAACGCGGCCTCGGCCGCATCCAACGACAGGTCCTCCGGCAGCAACATCCCCGCCTGCTGATCAACCGCGACCAGACCACCAGCCGCACTGTGCAGGGCCCCTGGCTGGCTATCAGACATGCGACTCGTCGGGTAGCTCGAGTTGGTCGGCGAGCCAGATGCGGGCAGCGGCCTCGGCAGCCGGTTTGGCGGCTGTCAGGGTGGGCTGGACGCCACAGGCGATGCGGGTCACCTGGTCGGTGCTGCCGGTGCGGTAGATGGTGAGCGTCCAGGTCCAGCGGCCGGCGGTGCCGCGCTGGGCCATCAGCTGCAGATCGTGGCGCTCCGAGATCGGCAGGTTCACACCCCACGCCGACTTCGACCCGGAGCGGTCGTGGCTCCACTCGTACGGCGGCAGCGGCACGTCGTCGCGGGTGACGAGTGGCTGTCGGCGTCGGGTGGCCATGCCTGGACTCTACTCGGTTATTACATCGGATTCTCTGGATAATCCGATGTAATACTTGGGCGCGCGATACCTCTTCACCCTGGTCGCAACACCCATTTGTCTCAGGCTGGGGTTGTGACACTTCTTGTGGACAGTCGTTACCAGGAAGGAACGACGAGACGAGATGTCATCGAAACGCAGGAAGTTCACCCCGGAGTTCAAGGCTGACGCGGTCCAGCTCGTGGTGGTCGCGCAGCGGCCGATCGCGCAGGTCGCGCGGGAGTTGGAGATCAACGAAAGCTCGCTGGGCTACTGGGTCAAGCTCTACCGGAAACAGCACCCCGACCCGGTCAAGGCCCCGCCGCCGGTCGAGGCGGCCCGCCTCGCCGCGCTTGAGGCCGAAGTTCGTCGTTTGTCGGAGGAGAACGCGTTCCTGAAAAAAGCAGCGGCCTTCTTCGCAAGGACGCAACCGTGACCGACAAGTTCACGCTGATCCACGCGGAGAAGGCCACCCACACCGTCGAGTTGATGACCCGACTGTTGGACGTGTCACGGGCCGGGTACTACGCGTGGGCGAAGCGAGGCGACACCCCTGGCCCGGCGGCGACCCGGCGGGCGGAAGTGACCGCGGCGGTGATCGAGAGCCACGCCGCCTCCAACGGCGTCAACGGGCATCGGCGGGTGCTGGCTGACCTGACAGCCGACGGGGTGCCGGCCTCGGCGGGGATGGTGCGCTCGATCATGCGTCAGGCCGGGATCGCCGGCATCCAGCCCCGGACGAAGAAACGCACCACGATCCCCGCCGATGATGCTGAACAGCGCCCTGACCTGGTCAAACGCGACTTCACCTCCGACACGGCAGGGTCGAAGCTGGTCGGTGACATCACGTACCTGCGCACCGGTGAGGGATGGCTCTACCTGGCCACCGTGATCGATCTCCACTCCCGGATGGTGGTCGGCTGGGCGATGGCGGAGCACATGCGCACCGAACTGATCAGCGCCGCTCTGCGGATGGCCCACACCCACGGACACCTCGCCCCCGGGGCGGTGTTCCACTCCGACCGCGGATCTCAGTACACCTCCGCCGACTACGCCGCCCTGGCCGGCCAGTTCGGGGTGCAGCTGTCGGTCGGGCGGACCGGATCGTGTCACGACAACGCGGTCGCCGAGTCGTGGTTCTCGATGCTGAAGAACGAGATGTACTACCGGCACCGGTTCGCGACCCGAGCGCAAGCCAGGCTCCACGTCATGCAGTACATCGAGGTGTTCTACAACCGACGCCGCCGCCACTCCACCCTCGACTACCAAACCCCAGCCGCGGTCCACGCCGCCGCCCGTCACCATCAGACCGCAGCCGCGGCCTGACCAACAAAACACCTGTCCACGAAACTTGACACAGCCCAGTGGTCACCGCCGGCACCGGGGTGGACCCCGGCAATCCCGTCACCGCGGTGGTGACGGTGACCGGCCTGGCCTGCGGGTTGAAGCTGGTGGTGGCGGTGCGGGCCACCGCCCCGGAGGTCTCAGTTTCGGTGGCCGGGGCGCCGTGCCACAGATAGTTCGAGGTCCGCGTGACCGGCAGCGCTACGCCGGAGGGTTGGGAGGCGGGGCCTTCGCTGCAGATGTAGGACCCGGGGCGGTTCAGAGGAGCCATGGTTGCACAGATGCAGGCAACTCCATGTGGCGTGCACCACCCTGCAGCAGAACGCTGACTACATGGGTAGCACGACGGCGACCTCGCTCGCTTCCACGAGTCCGCAACTCACGAAGGACCATCCATTTCATCCCATTCCCAGCGGTAACAGCCAAGACTGGAACCAGATTACCGTCCTCATATCGATCCGTCGCTACATTGAAGGTTCGAGCCTGCCCTGCTCCCCGGATCCGAGCCCACGAAACAAAACCACTCAACCGCCAGATCCCTCGCCGCCCACAAAACACCGCAAACGGAAACCCCGTGGCTACCGCAACCATGACCCCCAGCAACCATGCGCCGAAAATGCCCCAATCCCAATCAGCGACTAGAAGGACAGGGCAAGCCACAGCAAGCAGCGTCGGCACAGCGCCGAGAGCGAGCCCCTGCCCGCTGATTAGGAGTGCTGGTCGAACTTGAATGGAGTGCATTGAAGAGGGCTGCGGTTCTCCAACGATCAGCTCGGGACGTGGCCAAGACCGCCTCACGAGTACCACCCAGAAACTAGGTAGCTGGACGCCGACATGGCCGTGTTCGCGACCCCTGAGAATATCCGTCGATTCCACCTGTTATGGTAGCTACCCCATCGGTGAATCCCTAGAGCCTGCGCCCGATTCACGCTGTACTCCGCCCGAGCCGCTATGTAGCCTTTGCGGAACCCGCGATACACCGACTTACCGACGACGCCTCCGACCTTGTTCCCCAGAAGCTCTAGCCCAGTCTTCTTGATGCCCTTCCGCCAGCCGTAATGAGCGACATTCGCCACGGTGCCCACAGCAAGGCAGCCTGCACCAACCCAACTGACGCGCACGAGCGAGCATGCAAATTGAATAGCCTTTCCTGCCCGCGAGGTGTTGTACCACGCCCCGAAGGCTTTGACCGCTCTCGCGGTCCGTTTGACCCATTCACCCCGCCTGCCGGTTACGTCTTGTTTGTTGATGGGGTCGTTGGGATAGACGTATGGGGTGTCGTTGCCGCCGTAGACGGGGTCGAGGCTGGTGAACAGGCCTGTGGCGGTGTTGTAGAGGCGGGCTCCCATGAGGAGGAGGCCGATGGTGGTGGTGGTGCGTTGTTTGGCGCCGAGCCAGCCGTAGCCGTTGCCTGCTGCGCCGGTGGTGGCTTGGGGTTGTGGGGTGTCGGGTTGGCCGTATTCGGTGTAGCGGGTGTAGGAGTCGATCCCTGATGCCGCCGTTCCTGAGGTGGTGAGGGTGGTGGTGGCGGCGATGTCGCCGCGTGGGGTGGTCAGCGCCAACTCCCCGCGCTGGCCGGTGGTGTCGGTGATCAGCGACAGGCTGAGGTCGGAGCCGACGAGGTCGGCGAACACCGTGGTGGCGGTCGCCCCTGCTGTGAGGGTGGTGATCCAGCCCGGACTGTCGGATGTGTCGGTGTAGTGATTCGTGACCACCGATGTGGTGGCGGCGTTGACGGTGGTGGTTTGGGTGTCCCGGCGGCCGGCGACGTCCAGGCTGTAGGCCAGCGTGGTGTCGGCTTGGGTGATGGTCTTGGCCGTGTCGTCGTCGTAGTACCCGAGTGTGATGTTCCCACCTGCCGGGGTGGGCGCATCAACCGCAGGAATGGCGGTTTGCCGGCCGAGCTCGTCGTAGACGTAGGTGCCTTGCCCATCGGCGGCGGTGACAGGCCGGTCAGCCGCGTCGTAGGCCCGCGACACGCTGCTCGTGGCGGTCGTGGGGCAGGTCCCGTCGCCGTTGGTGCCGCTGCCTTGGCTGGTGCGGTTGCCTTTGAGGTCGAAGCCGTAGGTCCGCAGCGTGCAGGAGGCGTCGGTGTGGTCTGTGACGGCGGTGAGGCGTCCGGCGGGGTCGTAGGTGTAGGTGAGGTCGGCCTTGACCGCCGCGGGGCCGTCGAGCTGGCCGGTGTGGGCGGCGCCGTCGGGGTTCCATTCGTGGACGATGCGTCCGGCGGCGTCGGCTTCGATGCTCCATCCGAGCCACGGCAACACCTCGGTGGTGCTGGTGTCGGGGTCGGTGACGGGGCCGAAGTATTGCTGGGAGACCAGTTCCCCGGTCAGGTCATAGAGCGTGTCACGCCGGATCTGTCCGGGCAGGACTTCGCGGGTGACCGCGCCGTGTGCGTCGTAGGCCGCTGACGCCGTCCACGCCTGACCCCCGGTTGGGGTGGTGACGGTGCGGGTCAACAGGCCGCGATACTCTTCGGCGCCGTTGGCGTCGAGGCCGTCGTAGGTGTAGCTGGTGGTCGATTTCGGGGTGGTGATGGTGACCAGGTCCCCGAGCGCGTTGTAGGTGCTGGTGGTGGTCTCCGGGCTGCCTGCGGGTGGGGTGATCGTGTAGGTCAACTGCCGACCCCACGAGTCATACGTGTAGGCAGCCACACCAGCCGTCGAGGTGGTGCTGGTCACCTGGCCGTAGGCGTCGTAGGCGGTGGTCACCGCCGGCACCGGGGCGGACCCCGACAATCCCGTCACCGCAGTAGAAACAGTGACCGGCCGGGCTTGGGCGTTGAAGCTGGTGGTGGTGGTGCGGGTCACCGCCCCCGAGGTCTCAGCCTCGGTGGCGGCGGCGCCGTGCCACAGATAGTTCGAGTAGCGAGTCACCGGCAGGAGTGTGCCGGAGGCGGGGCCTTCGCTGCAGATGTACCCGGCCCAGGTCGGCTTGTTTCCGCACGCCCCGTCGACCGGGTTGGTGCCGGCGGTCCAGTACACGGTCCGCCTGGTCCCCGGATCCGTGGAAGCAGCGCCGGGTTGGCGTTGTTCGATGACCCGGCCACGCTGGTCGTAGCGGGTCACCCGACGAACATCAGACCCGTCGACGCTGCCGTTGTTGTTCATGTCGAGGGTCACCGACGTGGCTTGGCGTAGATCCCACCCCGACTTCGCATCGGCGGTTTCGGTTTTGTCGTAGCCGGTGAACGTGGTCGACAACGTCTCGGCCACTACCCCACCGGGTCGTTCGGCGGTGATGGTCACGGTGGTCGGCAGCGACAACCCCGGGGTGGGGGCGCCCTGATCGTAGACGGTCGCCACATGGCGGCGCAGCATCTCCGCCGTGGCAGCTCCGGTAGCGCGGATCATCGCCGCCGGCGTCAACACATCGGTGACCCTCGTCCGGGCCGGGACCGCGACGGTGACACCATCGGCGGCCAAGATCGGGTCGGGGTTGAACACCGTCGTCGTAGCGGCCGCCGCAACATCAACGATGTCACCGTTGCGGATCGCGGCGGTGGCGCGGGTGTCCCACGAGTGGATCACGTTGTCGGAGGCGTCATACACGTTGGCGGTCAACTGCCATCGCCCGGCACCGTAGCGGCCCTGATGAATGGTGTAGCCCTGATCGTCGGTGAGCCACACATCCGCGCGCCGCCACCGCTCATCCTCCTTGTCAGGGAGGGTGGTGATCAGCGTGTCAGGTCCGAACACCGCAAACCCGATGCTCGCGGCGCGGGGAAGCTGGTAGCCGTTGAACTGGGACAGATCCAGCCCTCCGATCCCGGACGGCGCGACCTGATACAAGATCGAGGCCAGTTGCGCGGTCCCGCCTCCCGCCGTGGCGGGCACCGGGCGAGTCACCTTCACCAGCTTCCCGTCATCGTTGTTGTATAGGTAGCTGATCGGCGCCTGGCCGGGTGGGGTCACCGACGCCAACCGACTCGAGGTGCCCTCCCAGGTGTAGGCGGTGGTCAACCCGGTGACGGTGTCGGTCTGCGAGATCAGCCGACCCAGCGTGTCGTAGGTGAACGACGTCAGTTGGCGCGTCTCTTGGTTGATCTGCGCGGTCACGGTCTTCAACCGGCCGGTGTAGTCCCCGCCGCCGGTGGCGGTGGCGTAGTCCAGCCTCAGCAGGCGGCAGCCATCCACGAGGGTGCCCGGGGTGCAGGCAGCGGTGACACCATCCGGATTCGGGGCGATGATCGCCGACACCCTACCCGCCGCGTCATAGCGATACGAGGTCTTCTCCCCCGTCACCGCATCGGTAACGCCATCGACGATCAACTCCGCATCCGACGAGCCGGTGGCCGCGGTCCGGACCTTGAACACCGTCTCGATCCCATCCCCATCACGGGCCGTGACAGTCAGGGCGATCCCCGTGCCGGTGACGTGCAGGGTGAGGTCGGAGGCTTCCGCGTCGGGCCCCACCGGCCCATACACACCCGTCGGGATCGTCGCCGACGTGCGCACCGTGGCGTCGTCTTGGGCGAACGGCAGCACGCCGCCATCTGCGTCGACCAGCACCAAGGTGCCATCAACACGGGTGTTGTCGACCAACTCCATGTGGGACACCCCCGACGGGCCACCATCCAGCGACGCGGTCCACCCGGGCCCGAACACGCCCTGGGCGATGCTGGGGTCGCCGGCGAACGTTGAATGCGTTCGCGATATCGACAACCCGCCCCCCGGGGTCGCCACCTCCGCATCGGTAGCTGAGGTTTGCAGTTCCCCGGTCCACAACGCCACCTGACCGCCCGTCACCTCGGTGACCGGGAACCCGGCCCCGAACGCGTGCGGGACCCGCACCACCTCCCGGCTCCCCGTGAACACCGCGGTCGAGCCATAGAGGAACTTCGCGCGGACCTCGAACACCACAGAGGTGCGCGTCGGCAGACTCGGATCCGCCGCCAACACCGCATCCGTATCAAACGACCCCAACAATGTGGATTCCGTAGCACCCGCGGTGACGGTGGCCGCCGTGTCCTGCCAGGCGGTGGTGCCCTGGCGGCGCCACTGCACCGCCCCGGTCACCGACACCGCGCCGGCCTTCGGCGCCCCCACCCCGGTCACGGTCACCGCCCCGTGGGTGGTCACCGTCGAGGCCGGGGCCGTCAACGACGGCGCCCCATACCCGAACCCGTACGACGCTGTCGCTGAGGCGATCCCGCCCGGGGACTTCGCGTACGCCTCCACCCGATGCCCACCCGCCGTACCCCCAACAGTGACCGTCTTGGCCAGCGTGTTAGCGGTGATCTGGGTCAACGACACGCTCTGCCACGACCCACCATCAACCCGGAACCACACACTCGTCGGCGCAGAGACCGCATTCCCGGCGTCGAAGCGTGCGGTGATCGTGCACGACTCCGACGCTCGGACGGTCTCGGACCAGGACCCGTCCCCGCTGACACACGCGATGGTCGGGGTCAGGGGGGTCGCGAACGCGGTCCTCACCTCCACCGCCGGCCCCCACGCGGACCAGGACCTGCCGTCGTACGCCGTGCCCCGAATCCACACCGTGGTGTTTCCCGGCAGATCCGTGGTCGGGGTGCACGACACCGTGCCACCGCTGGCCGCCGAACCCCGACACACCTCCACCCCGCCCGTGGTCGCCGAAGCGGAGGTGAACCGGTGGAACACTGCCGTGACCGTATCGGCATCCGGATCCTTGACCGGCACCCACACCACCGGCCGCTTCACCCCCACAAACCCCTTCACCCCAGCAGACGTGGTCGCGCTGGTCAGGCCCGCCACCGACGGCGCCACCGGCACATCCGGAACCCGGCTATACGACACCGACACCACCGGCTTATACGAGCCCTCCGACGAATGGAACCTCTTCCAATACGTCGAATCAGTCTCCGAATCCGCCCGCAGCATCATCCCCACCGTTGACGCGGTGGTGGCCGACCATGCCTGCGCCTGCCCAGTCATATCCAGCGACACCGCGACACAGACCCATCCCCCGCCGCGACCAGAGTGGTGTCGATCTCACGCCACCCCTCCGAGCCCGCCTCGTCGCGGAACCGCACCGGCGCGAACGCCGTCTCCTCCACCACAGTGCCATCCGCGTTCACGAACACCTGCGTGGTCTCCGAACGCTCCGACAACACCTCCACCCGCACACCCGACGCGCGCGCAGTCACCGACGCTGAGACCCAATCCGGCCGCACCACCACATCGGCCGCCGGCGGCGTGTCCTCCGGGTCATCCGCCCGAGCCGGCGACGCGACACCCAACCCAGTGATCAACGCCACCGACACCGCCAACCACAACCCACGCACCAACGAGCCAGCCACCGCGACACTCCCCCAACCCCGACGCGGCAATGCGCCGACCACACCGCACCCCCAGCGAGAACGACAGCCGTAGTATCACATGCGCCCCGGGTCACTCGCGGCCCCACAAGCCGAAACTCTGGCCGAAAGTCAGTCCCTCCTTGAGGCCCTGATCTGGGGCACCCCCCTGGACATGTAGCATCTGCTCGAATAGTATTTCGCGATGGGTGAGCTGTGTGTCGATGAACTGGACGGTCTGCACGCGGTGGCAGAGGCCATCCGTGACGAGGTGGAGTGCCATACGCACACCATTCAGGCGGCGTTGGATCGTCACCCGGCGTACAGCGAGACGGAGCATATCGCCGGTGAGATGGTTCGAAGCCTTGTGCTCCACGGTGCCCGTCGATGCGGGGCTCTGGTTGGACTTCCTCCTGCCTCGACGTTCGGGGGTGGGATCTGGTGTGGTGCGACGAGGACGTGTACCGCCGGTACCGAGTGAAGAAGGCCACCAGGAGTGAGGAGACCGGAGAGTTCGAGATGCTGATGGGTGCCAATTCGAACCTGTTGAAGCCAGCCATCGATGCTGACTCTTTGATCCGGGAGGAGCAGTGGGTCCTGGGATACACGGTCACGCCGCTGCGCACGATCGATGAAGTGTTCGTCGCCGAGATTCTGGGGTCCACCGCCTCGCGGGTGGGGCACCTCCTATTGGGGCCCCATGTCTCATTGGGGCCGACATCCTCGCGCGATGGTGGGCGGTTCCTCTCCGATGCCGAGGACCAGCTTCCTGGTTTCGATGACGACAGCCTGGTCGGTCGGGGGATGCTTCCCGGCCTGTTGGGGGTGAACTCGTGATTGACAGCGCCTCGGTGGGAGAACGAGTGCGTCGTCTGAGGGTTGCCACCGGCCTCTCCCAAACCGAGCTGAGCCGTCAGCTCGGCATGGCTGGCAACGCTGTGGTGTCGAAGCTGGAGACCGGTCGACTCGCGCCGGACGAGGGACTGCTCAGAGCATTGGCCGATCGTCTGGGGTGCACGACCCACTACCTGAGCCGCTCCGGGTTCGACGGCGTGTCGACTAGGCCGTGGCTCCGTGCCTACGCCGATGCTTCCGCGAAAGTGGTCGACAGTGTGCTGGCCGACAATCTGGTGGCTTACGAGTTCATCGATGGTGTCGGGCTGCATCGTGTCCCCGACAGCCTTCCTCTGATGGTCGGTGACCCGAACGACGAGGACGCGATTGAGGAGTTCGCCGGGGAAGTGCGGGCTGCGGCGGAGATCCCCGAAGGCGGTGTCGTCCGCAACGTCATTCGAGCCGCTGAACGCGTCGGGTGCACCGTGTTGCCGATGGACTCAGAGCTGGGCAGGCATCTCGGGTTGTCTCAGCGGATCGACGGGCGGCCGTTCGTCCGGGTCGCTGGCCCGGGGCGCACCGGGGTTCCTGGTGACCGTCAGCGGTTCACCGTCGCCCACGAGATCGGTCACCTGGCGATGCACTCGGAGCTGGCACCGCCGCGTACCCCTGACGAGGCCAAGAGGCTGGAGAATCAGGCCCACCGATTCGCCGCCGCGTTCCTCACGCCCGCCGCACCCCTCCTGGACGACTGGCACACATCGGCTGGGGGACGCGTCACTCTCGGGGCCCTGCAGAGGTTGAAGATGACCTGGGGAGTTGCGATCAAGATGCTGGTCACCCGGTTCCGTCAGCTGGAAGTGATCGACGACGACCACGCGCGCAGCCTCTACCGTCAGATCTCCGCGCGAGGCTGGAACCGCAACGAGCCCGTCGAAGTGTCCGCCGAAACCGCCATCTGGTTGACCAAGGCACTCTCCAAGGCCTTCCCACGCACAGACCTGCACCACAGCATCCACCTCGCCGCCGCCCACCACGGACTAGACGCCCGCTACGTAGCCAGCTGGACGACGTGGGCCAACGACGCTTCTACGGTGATTCGGCTCGATCGCCGCCCGCAGGACCCTGAGCCGGCTCAGACACCACCGCAACAACTCGCAGAGGTGGTCCATCTGCCTCGTAACCGTCAGCACTAGAAGGACATGATGAGTTTGATCGAGATCGGCTCCGTGCTCGGGAGCTTCTTTGAACGCGGCCAGGGACCCTCTCACGACGAGCTGGATCGCGCAGTTGAACGCTCCCACCTGCAGGCCGGAGACCCAGCCCCATCAGGCCGTTCACCAGAAGGCTCCGCCATCGGCAAGACCAAACGGATCAGGCAGATCATGACCTACGCCGCGGACCACGACCCAGCCGCGGGACTGCAACTCTGCAGACACCTGGTCGACCTCATGCGCGCGGATGGCATGTTCACCACCACCCTCGACAACCATGCAGGCAGCGACAAGATCACACGCCTCCAGGAAGCTCTCAGCCGAGCCGGATACACGCTGACATCCGGGGGAATCCTCCACCCAACGGTGATCGACAACCTCACCGGCACAGAACTCACCGATGTCCTGCGGGCATACGTCAACCGCGTGAACCTCAACCCCGACGATGCCCCACTTCAGATCGGCACAGGGAAGGAACTCGACGAGGCAGCCGCCCGCCATGTGCTCCAAGACAGACACGGTCACTATCCTGTCGGCGGTCACGCGGGAAGCTACCCCGTGACCCTTGCGGCCGCGTTCACCGCCCTAGGGTTGGAAATCGCACCAGACCTCACCACCCAACTCCACCCGAACCCCCACAAGCAGGTTCAACAGTGCCTCTTCCTGCTGGGTGTGGCCGTCAACCGACTGCGCAATGACGCCGGCACCGGCCACGGACGCCCCGACGAACCGCGACGCTCCGGTCGACTCTCAGCAGCAGAGGGCCGCCTTGTGGCACGAGCCACAGCACTCCTCGCCGGAATGCTCCTGGACTCATGACAAGGCCCGATGGACCCATACGCGTATCGGCGCCGCTCAGCCCTATCGGCGAATAGAGACCAGTGAACCCCCATCACGACAGGAAAGGGCAGCAGCCGCCGGAAAGCCCCTTGTCACGCTCGGGCTCACAAACGGACAGGAAGACGCCAGAGGGCGAGCGTGTCCTCGGCGTCAGGCGTCCGGTCGACATCCTCATCGAAGAGGTGCCGGCGCCGCGCCGCCCCATCCGCGTGGCGGGTGTGGGCGGCTCTCCCGGGCCAGGGTTGGTGTTTCTCGTCGCAGGCTCGGCGTTGGTCGCGGGTGCGGTCGAGGTAGCCGGGCAGTGTGTAGCGGTGCCATTCCTCGAGCGCCATGGGGCTGGTGGCTTCCCCGGCTTGGTAGCGCATCGCGGCGAGGGTGCCAAGTTCGCGGACCAAACCTGGGTGTTCGGGCCAGCAGGCCGGGGTGTGGTCTGCGGAGTACCAGGCGTGTTGGGTGTTGAGCCAGATCACGAAGGCGTCGAGCCACTGCCAGGTGTCCAGACGCAGATCGGGGTCGGCGATCGAAGTGATGTCCCAGAGTCGGGGCAGGATCTCGCCGGTGGCCATGATCGCCTCGGCGGCGTCTCCCCCGCGGGCGAGGATCGCGAGATCGACCAGGGCAGCGAGCATCCGCTCCGAGGGTTCGGGAAACGGCTCCAGCAGGTGAGTCATCGGGGCAGATCCCTTGTCTAGTCGGTGAGGCCGAGTTGGCGGGAGTAGGAGTGAGCCAGCGCGGTCTTCTCCCCCGCCGTCATCGGATGGGGAGCCGCACCCTCGGATGTGGTGAGGAGGCGGCGGGCTTGGCGCTGCTGGTCGAGGAGGTGTTTGCCGGGTTTGCCGTCGATGGCGCGGTGGAGGGTGGCGAGGATGGGTTTCCCGTTCTCGGCCACGACCAGCGCGGTACGGGCGGGGAGTTCGCGGAGCTGTTCGGGGCGGATGACGGGGGTGTCTTCGCCGTGGGTGGAGATCGAGCCGTGTCCGCCGTGTTGGTGGTTGCGGCGGGTGATGCGGCGGGTGCCGAGGAGGTCGCTGATCTCTCGGTTGAAGCCGGCGTCTTTGGAGCCTCCGAAGATGATCAGGGAGTTGGTGAGGTCCTTGATCGCACGGGCCTGCTGTTCCCCGAAGATGCGGGTCAGCTGCGCCCAGGTCTGGGAGGCCCAGATGAACGAGATCCCCAACGCCCGCTCATTCGCCATCCGCGTCGCAAGAGTCGGCAGCGGGGCCGTGGAGGGCAACTCATCCAGGCAGGCCAGCATCGGCGGACACAACCGGCCGAACCCACTCTCGTTCGCGAGCTGGAGGGCGGTGTCGAGGACGTGCTCGGCGACCGCGGTCATGAGCGGTGACGCGGAGACGTAGGGGTCTTCTCGGCCGAGCAGGTAGATGGTGCCGTTCCGGCGGATGAGGTCGGCGATGTCGACGGCTGGGCGGCCGTCGCTGGGGACGCAGCGTTCTCGGCGGGCTCGGGTGGCGAAGAGGGCCAGTGCTTGGTCGACGGTGGATTTGGTGTTGCCGGCGGTGCGTTCGTCGGTGTTGCTGACGGCGCCGGTGAGGAGTCCGGACCAGTTCGGTTCCGCCATCGGGTGCGAGCGCAGGATCTCACTGGGGAGGGTGGCGGTGCGGGGGTTGGCGGACCATTCGAGGACGTCGTTGAGTGTGTAGCCGGCGAGTGCTGCGGCGTGGAGGTAGCACTGGATGACTTTCGCGGCTTCGGCGGCGTAGAAGCGGGCGGCCGAGTCGGCCCCGTCTCCCCCGCTGCCCAGCGTGCCGGCGCAGAACGCTTTGGCGCGCTTCTCCGCCACCGTCGCGTCGACGCAGCCGTCGATCGGGTCCCAGATCAGCTCCGGCAACCCTGGCGCGGCGCCGAACGGGTCGAGTACCGCCACCGGGCCTCTGGCTTGGCGGGTGGCGAGGGTGAGGAGGAGGTCGTCGGGTTTGGTGAGGGTGACCAGCGCCGCGCCGGGGGCCTGGAGCAATGCCGGTGTGAGGATGTCGAGGGTCTTGCCCGATCCTTGGGGGCCGATGACCCCGGCAGTGCGGTCCCACGGCTGCCACAACGCCACCCCGACCGGCACCTTGCTGGTCCCGATCCGCCACCCCACCGCTGTGGGCTCAAACCGGCCCCTCATCGCCGGTGGCCCTTCCTGCAGAGGTCGGGGCGGATCACGGCCCGGTTCGCGCGGAGCCGGCCCAGGCCGAGGAGCTGTTCGGCCTGCCCGGTGGTCGCCATGCCCTTGAAGCGGCGGCCGGCCGTGACCCGCAACGCGAGGACGATGGCGGCGGTGAGGCCGGCGATGAACACTGCCGCGGCGATCGCCCACGCCACCCAGACGGCGTCAGTGCCGTGGGTGGTGAGGCCGGCGTGGAGGTTGCCGGTGAGGATGCCCCAGCTGCTGGGGACCAGGACGGCCAACGGTGGCCAGTGCCAGCCGGCACCGGCCGCGGCGAGGGTAAGGCTGCGGCCGACCTGGACCGCCACCACGGCCAAAAGGGCGACGGTAGTGAGGATGCCGACGGCGGGTTCCCACGTCCAGGCGTAGCCGTCCTCATGCTGCGAATCAGTCATACCCCCTACCAACCCGGACCAAGCGGGCCCACAGCGTGACGGTCGGCAGAGTCGGGCCGTGTTTGTCGATCACGGGACTTGTCGTCCTGGTCCGGGTACACGGAAGCCTCCGGCGATGGGGGGTCGCTGGAGGCTTCCGGCTGGATGGTGTCGATGGACGTCGACACCGCTTTGGGTGTGTGCAGCACGTTACCCGGCTCGGCGGGGCCCGGATACCTACCATCGGCTGCCCTTCGTGCGCCGCGAGCCACCCACAGCTCGGTTGGGTGGGCTTGTCAGGGGGTGATGGCGATGGCGATCCAGCCATGTGTGCTGTCGGGGTCGAGGATGAGGGTGACGTCGACGACTGTGCCGGTGTCGAGGCGGTGGCGGGTGGTGATCTGCATCTGATCGGCTTCGACGACATGGGCTGGGCCGTGCTGGGTGCCGGCGGCGGGGGTGAAGCGGGGGTCGTCGAAGGCGGCGATCAGCGCCTCCGCAGCCACACCCTCGAGGCGCTGACGCCGGAGCTGCTGGTCGGCGGTCAACCAGCCGACGACGAACGCGGTGGCCGCGGTGACCGCCGAAGCGATCTGGGCATCCTCGGGCGGGTCGTGGCGATCCGCCTCCATCGAAGGCTGGGTGGTGTCGAGTTCGTCGGCGCCCACCCAGCCCTCGGCTGGGTCGCTCTCCCCCACCGATGCCGGCGAGGTGACTGGGTGGGAAGCAGGCGTGGTCGAGTGTGGGGTGGGTGCCTGTGTCGGCGTGTCGCTGCAGCCGGCGAGCAGCAGCGCGGCGAGCACTGCGGTGAGGAGGCGGGTGGGGGGTGGGGTCATGGGGTGATTCCTCGGCTGCGGAACCAGCGGTCAGGATCGGTCGGGATACCGCCGACGCGGACCTCCAGGTGGAGGTGGGGTCCGGTGACGTTCCCGGTGGCGCCGACCCTTCCGATCACGGTCCCGGCGGTCACTCTCTGGCCGACCCGGACCATGGTGGTGGATTGGTGGGCGTAGTAGATGACGGTGCCATCGGCGGTGGTGAGGGTGGTGAGGTTGCCGTAGGCGCCGGCGGGGCCGGCACGGGTGATGGTGCCGTCGGTGACGGCTTTGATGGGGGTGCCTGTGGGGGCGGCGAAGTCGAGTCCGGTGTGGGCCTTCTTCCATCGGGGTCCGGTGTCGCCGAAGCGGGAGGTGAGTCGGTACTGGTCGACGGGCAGCACCACCGAGCCCACAGCAGCGCTGGTGGTGCCGGTTCCTTGGGTGCCGTGGACGGAGATGTGGACGTGGTCGAGGTGGGCGGCCGACGGGTCGGGGCCGGTGTAGCAGGACGCGGTCTGGCCGCAGCGTCGCCACCCTTCGTCGGCGCGGGCGGTGGACCAGAGGTGTTCGCGCCAGATGATGTAGGTGACGCCGAGGGCGGCGGCGTTGGCGCGGGCCCATTCCGCGATCTCCGTGCCGAGCGTGATGCCGGCTGGGGAGAAGTAGTTGGGGATCATCACGTCGACGGCGCGACCGGTCCCGTGATCTTTCGGGTCGCCGGGGCGGACGCCGAGCAGCGACCGGATCTGAGGCCATCGGCTGTGGATGCAGCGCATCACGCGCAGCGCGTCGGGGGTCTGGCCCTGCTCGGACGCCATTCCCGTCGGGGCACAGTCCAGGCTCGGATCCACCGGGCCGCAGTTGGCGAGGCCTGCGGGTTGGCCGGCGAACAGCGCGACGAGGCTGCGGGCGATCCCTTCGTGCTTGGCGTAGGCGTCGGGGTAGGCCGACACCTGCACCGCCTGCGCCGCCTGGGCGACCGTCATGTGCTGCCAGCCGTCGATGTCGGTGAGGCCGGGGATGTGCCATCCGCTGAGGGTGGTGTGGCCGAGGTAGAAGGTGCGGGCCTGGTAGGCGTCGTCGGCGAGGATCTGGAGGTTCTCTTGTTGGGTGGTGCCGTCGGCGTACCAGCCGACCAGGGAGCGTTGCTGGAACAGGCCGACATCCCCATCCTCATTCGGTGTGGCCGCGGCCGGGTGGGCGCCGAGGAACGATTCCTGCATCGCGGTCGCGATCCCGACCACCGCACCCGCCGCCCCGACACCGGTCTCGAGGGCCGCCGCGTAGACGAGGGCGGCGCGGTTCATCTGCCCCGCATCCAACTCGATGCCGACCGGGGTGTCGCCGGCCCAGCCGGCGCACGTGGCGCTGATTGTCTGGGTCTGGACCTGGGGACCGGTCAGGGCGCCGGCGAACACGAGGATCGGTGCCAGCGGCACCGTCAGCGCCGCCCCGATCGCGGCCAGTGCCTTCCACATCAGGTCTGCAGTTTCTGGTTGGTGTCGGTCAGGGGCAGTTCGAGGTCGGGGTGGAGGGTGAGGGCGACTTTGTGGAGGCGTGGGCCCACGGCGATGAGGGCTCGGCCTTTGCCGCCCATGGCCCAGCCGGTGACGATGTCGCGGGCGACCGGGCCGAGGTCGAGGAGTTGCTCCAGGTCGTCGGCGACTTCGGCGTCCTGGCCGAAGAGGACCTTGATGTCGCCGAGGTGGAGGAGGTCTTTGGCGATCTGCTGCGCCTGCGACCCGGCATGCCCCGCACCCAGGTAGTCCGAGGGTTTGTGGGCGTTGGCGATCTCAATATCCCCATGCGACCGTGACAGCCGCAGATCGGCATCAAAGGAGGACACGGCGCCGGTGCCGAGGCGGAGTTGGCGCCAGACTTCGTCGCGGACGTTGATCCTGCGCCGGCCGCTCACTTGGCGCATGGCGGTGCCCCAGGAGTTGAGACACATCAACGCCATCCCGACCGCGTCATCGCCCAGCGGCATCAGTCTCGAGAGGGACAGGGATTGGATCGGCGCGTTCCAGTCGATGGTGACGGTGGTGGGGGCGTCGAAGATCCCGGCGAACACACCCGAGATGAGCTGCGCGACCGCATCGCGGAGCAGGCGGGTGTCGTCGAGGAAGGTGTGGCGGTCGGGGTAGCGCAGCTCCGCGATCAACGCGTCGCTGGGTGAGTGGAGCTGTTGCCACACCTGCGGGATCACGATCGGCCGCAGCTCGCGGCTGTCCGAATTGGTGTGGGTGAGTTCAACGAGGACGGCTTTGAGGACCTGTTCCTCCGTCGGCCCTACCGCGACCTTCCTGTCGCCGATGCTCTGGGAGCCGATCAACGAGCGGAGGAGGACGAGCCAGCGTCCGAAGATGACCGCCGAACGCCGCTCCTGCTCATCGCGGTTCAGTTGGCCCCAGTTCGATGCGAGGGGTCCGGGGTCGAGGGGGTTGAGGCGGGTGGGCATGCCGGGGCCGATGGCGAAGGGTTCGACGCCGAAGTGAAGGCACATCAGCTCGTACTCGTCCTTCGGATCCCCCAGGATCAGGGCCTGGTAGCCGAACGCGAACATGCGGTTGAGGAACGCTTTCACCCAGGCCGACTTCCCCCGCCCCGGCTTGCCGAAGACGAAGATGTTCGGGTTGGTGACGGGTATGGAGTCGTTGAGGACCCAGCCGTGGGGGTCGACGTAGAAGGTGGCGCCGTTGCTCATGTCGGTGCCCATCGGGGCCCCGGTCGGCGGCAACGGGCTGGCGGTGAGGAAGGGCCAGAACACGCCGGCCTGGTCGGAGGTCATCTGGTACCGCTTCACCGCAGGACGAGACGCCACCCACCCCGCCCCCCTCGCGGGTTTGCCGCGCCAGGGCGGGGCGGAAGTGAACTCACGGGGAAGCTTTGGCTGCTCTGGTGAGGGTTTGGTGGGCAGGGTGTGGCCGAAGTCCGCCAGGAGGCGGTTGATGCTGCGGGCCATCACTGGTGCCTGGTGGTGAGGCTGACCCCGAGGGGGAGGGTGGCGGTGACGAAGGCCAGGTCCTGGGACATGTCGAGGCGCTGCGGGGCCATGCCACCGCGACGGATCGCCGCATCCAACCGTCGCCCGAACTCCGCCACCGGCGCCGTCGCGGGAATCGTCGTGGAGCAGAGGGCGTAGGGGTGGCTCATGGTGGCGCCCATCGCGAGCTGCACCTCGACCCGGTCCAGTTTCGCCTGCCGGCGGTGGTCCTTGGCGCCGGTGCGGACCCCGAGCCGGTCCTTCAACCCCTGGCCGAGGCTCTGGCCGAACTCCTGCTGCGCCGCCTTCCGATCCGCGGCGGACTGCTTCTCGATCGGGAACACGACCGCCACACTCCGCCGCTCCACCGCCTCAGACGGGGCCAGCACGTGTCCCCAGCCGCCCATCGACGCGCCACGCTCGGGAAGCTTCACCGTCGCAGTGACCGTCGCCCACGCATCATGCGCATAATGCCGAACCGCCGCATACGCCTGCGACGGTCCCGCCAGAGCCCACGGCACCCCCGGGTTCACCGACGAGTCTTCGGTGGCGTCGTGTTCGGCGGCCACCAGGCCTGCGCGGTCGCCGGGGGCGAACCCGAGCCGCACGACCTGCGCCAACTCTGGGGAGGTGAGCCATTCGATGTTGCGTGCGCCGATGGGGCCTGTGACTACTGCTCCGATCTCGGCGGCCAGGGAGAGGAGGGTGTTCATCCGGCCATCCGTGGCGCCGCCCATGTGTCTGGCCTCTTTGCTGAGGCGGGCCTCAGGGATGACCAGGGTGATGAAGGCTTCGGTGCGGACCCCGGCCTGGGACCAGCGCAGGTGCTCGATCTGCGTGGCCACGGACGTGACCGGCGCATCCGCGGTGATGTTGGCGCGCAGCCACAGTTCCCGCTCGGTGCAGTCATCGGGGGTGGTGCGCACCATCAGGTGGATCTCCGAGATCAACTCCCCGCGGGCTGCGGTGTCCAGCAGTTCGGTCAGGCCGTCGGCGTACCGGTTGCACAGGGCGTCGGTGGCCATCGCGATCCCGTCATGCTCGATCCGGGCAGTGATCGCCCACGTCCTGGCCGCGCAGTGTTTGATCACCGCCACCCTGCGCTGCTCGAGTCCGATCGGGGGGCCGTCCAACACTTCGACGCCGGTCAGGGCGCCGGGCATGTCCAGCTCGTCGAGGTCCCGCAGTGTTCCGGTGGCGGCCTTCGACCGGAAGGCGAGCCACCCGCTCAGCCCGGCGACGGCGAAGCTGGCGGCGGCGGCGAGCCAGCCGACGGCGGAGCGGCCGCCGAGGGGCACGACGGTGAGGAACAAAAGCAGCAGCCACACCGGCACCCACATGATCCCGGCCAGCCAGCGCTGGGAGCTGATCGCCATCCACGCCGGGAACGTCGCCACCGACAGAAACAGCAGTTGGGGGACGGTCAGTCCCCAGATCACGCCGGCCTTCGGGGTGGTGAACGCGTCAAAGGTTCTGGCCGCCATTGTGGTCCTCCGCTTCTCTCACAGCCACAGGAGGCTGCGCCGCACGCTGCGGCTGGGTCGATGTCGTCTGGGTGGCGACCTGCGCCGGATGAGGCTGCGCCGGATGAGGGGTGCGGCGGATGTCGCCGGCCGGGTCGTACGGGTAGGACGGGTCCCCGGCCCCCATCCCGGAGGTGGTGTCGTTGACCAGCCCGGTGGCGCGGGCGCCGACCTGCTGGAACCCGTCGACGAGCTTCTTCGCGCCGAGGATCACCCCCGCCGCCACCACCCCCACCGGCCCCGCCACCGCACCCACACCAGCAGCAGCCCCAGTGGCCGCTCCCCCACCAGCAGCGGCACCACCAGCGGCCGCGCCACCAGCAGAAGTACCACCTGCGGCCGCGCCACCAACACCAGCCGCGGACCCGCCGGCGCCGCCGCTCGCCGCGGCTCCCCCGGCTGCGCCGGGGCTGAGGCTGGAGCTTTGCGCCGCGGCGGTGCGGCTGGCCGTGGCCGACTCCCCCGCACCAGCTACTCCCCCGCCCCCAGAGCCGCTGCCGCTGCTGCGGGTCATTGCGGTGTGGGCGTAGCTAGCGGCTGAGGAGGCGCCGGTGGTGCCGGCCAGGCCGGCGCGGAACGAGGCCCCGCTGGTGGTGCCCGGATCCACGAAGGCCAGCAGCCGGAACAAGGCCACCGGGGACAGAGCTGCCACCGCGATCATCACCACCGACGGCAACGCCAGCGCCACGGCCTCCTGGCCGGAGTCCTCCATCCCGAGGGAAACGCCGGTGGCGAGCCGCACCCCCAACCCGAGCATGAGCGTCATCAGCAGCGGGGCGATGGCGGCGGCGTGGAACCAGCGAAACGCCTTCCAAAACCAGGATTCGAACGGCTTGAACATCAGCCCGGCCGCGGCGATCGGGGCGGTGGCTGCGATCACGATCAGCGACACCGCCCGGCCCAGCATCACCACCAGATGCGCCAACGCGGCCAGCCACAACACCAACCCCAGCAGCATGAGCACGGTGGCGGTGGTGCCGGTCATCACCCCTTCGGTGAAATCCAGACCCGTCGGCTCCCAGTCGGCCAGATCAGCGGTGCCCAGCAACTGGAGGCGCAGCGCCGTGTTCAGCCCTTCGACGGCGGTCACCAGCGCGGCGCCGTAGGTGTACCAGAGGGTGCACACCAACAGAAACTTCACCGACCCCCACACAGCCGAGGCCAGGGAGAGGGCGTCTCGGCGGAGCACGGTGCCGACCAGCTGCACGATCAGCAGCATCAACGCCAACGAGAGACCGAGCCAGAGGGTGACGCCGTAGACCGACCACAGCGCCGACGAGGACCCGTCAGGGTTGAGGTTGGGGGTGAGGAACCAGTCCCCCAGCTGCAGGATCGCGCGCATCACCCACAATCCGGCGCCCCACACCGCTATGCAGATCGCCACCCACGCATCCACCACAATCTGACCCCCGGCCGCAGCCAGATCCCCGAACAACTCCCCGATCTGCTCCCACATGGCTTAGGCGTCCCGCCACGTCAGCCAGCCCGCTTTGACGGCGAGTTCGGTGCCCGGCCACGTCGACGGCCCCGGCACCGGATGCGCACCCGCCCCGATCAGCCACCGGTCTTCTTGCCAGGTCATGCGTTCGCAATGCCCGTAGGCCAGGCGGGCCTGGTCGCGGAACGTGTAGGTGATCTCCACCAACACGCACGCCACATGCCAACCGTCGCCGTCGGAGCCTTTCACCTGGCCCGCCGAGGGGATCACCGTCAGTGACGCCCCCGGTTGCAGACCTGCCGGCATTCTCCCGGCGGTCAGGAACGACTGAATCAGCCCCAGCACCGGCCACGACCCCGCCGTGCCAGTGGGGTCCTCGAACCAGGACTGCTGCACCCGCTGCGCATGCGCCAGATCCATGGAGCTCAGGACGGAGACCAGGATCTCCCCCAGCTGCCCCATCGCGCCCTCGGGCGTCTGCGGGTAGCCGGTGGGGATCCCCTCCGCCCCGATCTGGTCCACCAGGGGGATGTCGATCGTCGGGAGGGTTCCGAGGGCCGGGGTGCCGCCTGTGGCATCCGATGGCGACACTGCCAGCATCGGGGCGGCCGCGATCTCGTCACGCACCGTGACGCCGCCGGCCGGTAGCGAGTCGACGACCTGCCCCGTGGGGGTGGTGGTGGGGTCGGCGAGGGCGAAGTAGACGGCGAACCCCAGGCCGGAGAGCAGCAGCAACGCCACCGACGTGACGGCGGCCAGCAGGGTCAGGTGCGCGCGATCGGGCCTCATGGTTAGCGGGTGACGCAGCCGTCGCCGAGGAATCCCGACAGGATGCCCGGGATCACGAGATAGAGCAGGGCGGCGCCGAGGACGACGAACACCCCGATCAGGCCGCCCTTGGAGACGTGGGGCATCGAGAACACCTTGCCCAGGATCACCGCCGCGACCGCGGCCAGGATCCCTGCCGGGAACGCTACCCACACCAGGGCCCAGGAGAACCAGCCCAGGAACTCATCGACCAGGACCTGCGCCCCCGCCGGCGCGACCGGGCACACCATCCCCCGCCCCTCCGCCGGCACCACCACACCCGCAGACACGGCCTCGACTACGAACTGAACGATCATGAGATTTCCTCCACACACGATTTGATGACGTCGACCGCGGACTGCAGCCGACGAGGAAGCGGATCGGCAGTAACCCCACCGACCCGAAGAGACGCACATTCCGGCACCAGCAGCAGCAGCCCGTCGGCCGCTGCGGCGCGCAGCCTCGGCCCGCACACCGAACCGACCGGCTTGGGCAGTGCCCGACCCGGGACCCCGGTGATCACCGGCACCACCCGCAGGCCGTGGAGGACCTCAAGGCGGGCGTTGAGACGCCGCACGCTCGGCACCGAACACGACGCGACCACTACCAACACAGACACCGCCGGGAGAGGCTCTGCCCAAGCGCCGAGGTCCAGGACCGTGACCCCTGCGGCGGTGTCGGGGAGGATCGTGGCGTCGGGGTCGGTGCGGCGCTCCAGCCGCAGCCCGTCGCGGGACCCGATACTCCAGCCGTGCTGGGTGCCGAGTTCAGCCGACGACGCGGCCGCCAACCCAGAGGTGTGCGGCACGCTGAGCTCGACCAGGCGGCCGGCGGCGAGTGCTTCGGCGATCGCCAACGCCACCGTGGTCGTTCCCACCCCACCCGAGACACCGACCACACCCACCACCGCATCCGCAGCCGCAGCTGGCAGTTCCGCCACTGCTGCGGTGGCCGTTTCGGGTTGGGGGGTCGGGTCGGTGGTGAAGGCTCCGGCGTGGAGGGCGGTGTAGGCGGCGCGCAGCTCAGCCAGCGAGAACGTGGCGGTGGTCATCGCTGCGCCTCCAGGGCGGCCTTCAGTTCCTCCGGGGGAACGTCCAGCAGCTGGCGGCGGGCATCCAGCGCGTGCTGCAGGCGCTGGGTCCAGAACACCAACTGGTCGCAGGCCTCCGCCTCGCCCTTCGCAGCAACGATCAGCTGCTGCGTCTCCTCATCCGACATCTCCGTGGCCCCTTTCGCTGTCCTCGTGCTGTCCTGCCCCCTATGAACCCGGGCCAATCCAGACCAGCGCGTGAACAGATCTCAGGTGGTGCTTCCCAGCCCAAGTCACCGGAGGGAGGTGATGCAGATGCGGATCAGCGACCCAGCCCTCCAAAGTGGGAGCATGAGAGGGTGAACACCGATGCACTCTGGAACTTGATCGACGCGGTCTCCGGCGGGCGGCAGGTAGAGAGGTCGTGACCCTTCGACGGACGGGCTGCTCGCTACGCTCGCCGGCCCTGCTCAGGGATCAACCCAGGTCCCTGAGCTGTCGCCCTGCCCCCTGAGCTTGTCGAAGGGTAACAGCCGTGACTGTGGTCGCCGCCCTGGGTCGGGGGCGGCGGCAGGTAGAGAGGTCGTGACCCTTCGACGGACGGGCTGCTCGCTACGCTCGCCGGCCCTGCTCCGGGACCGATTCGACGGACGCTCCTCGCGCAGAGCGCTCGTCACTGCTCGGGGACCGATTCGACAGCTGCTCCAGAGAGACGGATCAGGCAGTGATGGAGTGCACCGTCAGAAGGTCGCCGGGCTGCACCTGCTCCACATCCTCCGGCACGACGGCGAGGCCGTCGGCAAGGGCGAGGGTCGCGACGAGGTGGGACCCGGAGCCCAGAGCGTGGACAGGGGTGGCCAGTCCGTCGGCAACGGCGACCGGCACGTACTGCCGGCGGCCGGGCGGCGTCGACCAGCCGACGGCGGCGCGCGCCTGCACCGACGGCCACCGGTCAGCGCGTCCCGCGAGGCACGCGATGAGCGGGCGGACGAAGACCCATGCGGAGACGAAGGCGCTCACGGGATTTCCGGGCAGGCCCAGCATCGGCACCTTCCTCCCGTCCGGCGCGGCGAGCACCCCGGAGGCCTGGGGTTTGCCGGGCTGCATCGCCACCTTCGTGAACTCGATCTGGCCTTCGGTCACCTGCCGGACCACCTCGAAGGCGCCGACGGATACCCCTCCGGTGGTGACGACGAGGTCTGCGGCCAACGCGACGTCCAACGCCGCGCGGAACTGGGCGGGGTCGTCGCCCACCGCCCGCGCCGAGATCACCTCGGCGCCGAACTGCCGGCACAGCCCTGCGAGGAGCACCGAATTAGAGTCGGGGATCTGCCCGAAGCCGAGCGGTTCGCCTGGAGCGACGAGTTCGGAGCCCGTGGACAGCACAGCCACCCTCGGCCGCCTGATCAGCGGCACCTCGGCGTAGCCGAGTGAGGCCGCCGAAGACGCGGCGGCCGGTGACCACGCCAGCCCGGCCGGGAGGCCGGGTTCTCCGACGCGGACGTTCTCCCCCTTGCGGCGCACGTGCTTCCCGACGGCGACGGCCTCGGTGATTCTCATCCGCGCGGGCAGCTCAGCCTGGCCCCAGGGCTGGTCGGTGAGCTCCACCGGCACGACGGCGTCCGCGCCGGGCGGCAGCGGGGCGCCGGTCATGATGCGGGCGCACTGCCCCTCTCCAACTTCAGGGACGGAGGTGGCACCGGCCGGGATGTCCCCGACGACAACGAGCTCGACGCCGGCGGCGAGATCCCCGGCCCGGACCGCGAAGCCATCCATCGCCGAGTTGTCGAAGGGAGGCACCGCGAACCGCGCGGGCAGGTCCTCGGCCAGCACGCCGCCGACGGCCGAAACAATCGGTGTGACCTCTGCGGCTAGCGGTTCTGCCAGCGACAGGATCCGGGCGCGCTGCTCCTCGACCGTCCTCATCCCGCGCTCCGCGTCTGGCGGGGTGCCTTGCGGAGGCTGAGGACGTCCCACCGCCCCCGCAGGGCGTCGAGGACCATCACCCTGCCGACGAGCGGCTCGCCGAAGCCAGCCAGAAGCTTGATCGCCTCGGTGGCCTCCAAGGCACCGATCTGTCCCACCATCGCCCCGAGCACCCCGATCTCGGTGGCCTTGGGGTAGTCGTCGGGATCGGGCTCGGTGGGGATGAGGTCGCGAAGGTACAGCCGTTCACCGTGCTCGTCGGGGACTCCGAACACAGAGCATTGCCCTTGCATGCCGACCGCAGAAGCCCAGATCAACCTGGCGCCGACTGCCTCGGCGGCATCGGAGAGCATGAACTTGGCGCCGAACGTGTCGCAGCAGTCCATCACCAGGTCATAGTCAACGAAGAGTTCGCACGCGCGCTCGTAGGTGAGGAACTCGGGGAAGACGTCGACGTGCACGTCAGGGTTGAGCGCCCGGAGGCGCTGCGCGGCGGACTCTGCCTTGTTGCGGCCCAGTTCGGTGTGGAGCACCTGCCGCTGCATGTTCTTCAGCTCAACGGCGTCCCCGTCGACGACGCCGATCCGGCCGACGCCGGCAGCGGCGAGGTACGGCAGGGCCGCTGACCCCAGTCCTCCGGCACCGATGACGAGGACGGACGAATCGAGCAGCCGCTCCTGTCCGTCGGTGCCGAAGCCCACGACGTCGATGTTGCGCAGGTAGCGCTCCCGCTGCGCTGTGCTGAGCCCCATCACGGGCACTGCGACCATTCGTGGGTGCCGTCCGCCAGGAGCTGCTTCTTCCAGATGGGCAGCACCTCCTTGACGCGGTCCACCAGACCGGAGGCGCAGTCGAAGGCCTGCGCGCGATGCGACGCGGCGACAGCCACGTACAGTGCCACGCCGCCGATCCCCAGCATCCCGACGCGGTGTTGCGCGACGATCGCATGCACCCCGTCCCTGCCCGAGAACTCGGCGACGACCTCACGCAGGACCTCGTCGGCCGTGGGGTGGCCGACGTACTCGATGCCCGTGACGGTCTTGCCGTGGTCGTGGTTGCGCACGACGCCGGCGAAGCTCACCACCGCCCCGGCGCGGTCGTCGGAGACGCTCGCGAGCAGCGCGTCGGTGTCGATGTCAGCCGTTGTGACCCTGGTCAGCTCCATGCGCCCCAAGGTTACGTCAGCTCGGCTTCGGGGCGCCGGGGCGCGCGTAGCGGAACCAGGTGATGGCGATGCAGCCAACGGCCCACACCGCACCGATGATGTAGAACAGCGTCGGGCTCATGATGGTGAGCCCCACGCCGAACAGGAACGGCCCGAACGCGGCGATGGCTGCGGTCCACCCGATGACCCCGCCCGCTTGACGCTTCTCGAAGATCATCGGCATCTGCTTGAACGTCGACGCGTTGCCGATGCCGGAGAACAGGAAGATCGCCAGCATGCCCCAGAGGAACTGGTTGAAGTCGCCCTGCAGCGCCTCGGCGCTGGACAGGTCCGGCGTCAGCGCCGGGATGGTGAACAGGATCGACGCGAGGACCCCGATCCCGGAGATGAGCGTCCAGATGGCGCCGCCCATCTTGTCGGTCAGCGGCGAGAAGACCACGCGCGCGCCTGCGCCCACGAGCGGGCCGAGGAAGACGAACTTGACGGGATCGGGCAGCGTGTAGCCCTCGATGAGGATGGTGGCGGTGGAGCCAGCCCCCTCGACGATCGCCGAGTTGCCGGAGCCGTACAGGTTGAGCATCAGGAGGCCGAACTGGGCGGAGAGGCCGGAGAACGTGCCGAACGTCATGATGTAGAGAATCGTCATCCACCAGGTGTCCTGGTTGCTGAAGATGTCGAACTGCTGCTTGATGTTGGCCTTGACCGGCACCGAGCGCAGCACGATGTAGGCCCAGATGGCGCCCGCGACGATGAACGGCAGGTACACCAGAGCCGAGTTCTGGTACCACACGACGACGTCCGAGGCACCGGCCGTCGTCATGGTCTGGGAGCCGAGGAAGCCGAACATGCCGAAGCTGATCAGCCAGGGGGTGAGCAACTGCACCAGCGAGACGCCGAAGTTGCCGATGCCCGCCTGCAGGCCGAGCGCGGTGCCCTGCAGGCGCTTGGGGAAGAAGTACGACGTCGAGGGCATGAAGCCGGAGAAGGCGCCGCCGCCGATGCCGGACAGGATCGCCAGCCCCATGAGGCGCCAGTACGGCACGTCGGGGTTGGTGACCTCGAACCCCCACCCGAGGACGGGCAGGATGAGGAGCAACGTGGTGAGCGTCACCATCTTCCGCGTGCCGATCTTCGGTGGGAGGACCATCCACACCAGACGAAGGAGCCCACCGGAGAGGCCCGGCATGGCCGCCATCCAGTAGAGCTGCGCCTTGGTGAACGTGAACCCCAACGCGTTGAGCTTCGGCACGATGGCGCTGGGCAGGAACCAGGCGACGAACGCCAGCGTGAGCGTGAACGTCGTGACGGTCAGCGTGTTCCACGCCAGCTTCTGGTCCCACTTCTCGGGATCCTCGGGATCCCACGACTGCAGCCAGTCGCCCTTGGTCTCCAGCTTGGTGCTCATGCGCGGGCCTCCTCGAGGGGCAGTTCAATGGTGCCGGCAAGCTCGGGCGAGTTGTCGTGCAGCATCTTGACGATGGTGAGGTGCATCCACACCGCGCAGACGACGGTGAGGAGGAAGATCACGAAGAAGGTCGAGGTCGGGAACCCGGACCAGACCTTCGTGTAGGCGAACAGCGGCGGCAGGATGAAGCCGCCCAGCCCGCCGAGGGTGCCGACGAGGCCGCCCACGGATCCGACGTTGTCGGGGAAGTATTCGGGAATGTGCTTGAAGACCGCGGCCTTCCCGAGGCCCATGGCGCAGCCGAGGAGGAACACCAGCGCGGCGAACGCCCAGACGCTCAGCTGGTAGGCCAGATGCTGGGTCTCGGAGCCGTCGGCGTGGGTGATGACGATGTAGCCGTTGGGCATCATGAGGATGCCGGAGGTGGCCAGCATCAGGCCGAAGGTCCAGTACATGACCCGGCGGGCCCCGTAGCGGTCAGCGAGCGCGCCGCCCACGGGCCGCAGGAGCGAGGCGGGGAAGATGAAGGTCGCCGTGAGCAGGCCCGCGGTGCCGAGGCCGACGTCGAAGTTGTCGACGTAGTACTTCGGCAGCCAGGCCGACAGCGCGACGTAGGCGCCGAAGACCGCCACGTAGTAGAGGCTGAAGCGCCACACGCGCACGTGCTTGAGGGGCACCAGCATCTCGCGGATGGGCTTCGCGCTGCCCGGCGCGCGATCCTGCCGCGGCACGATCAGCCAGGTGGCCACACCGACGACGATGAGGAGCGCCGCGTAGATGACCGGTACCAGCCGCCAGCCGCCCTCGACGCCGAACGCGTAGGTTGCGCCGGCGGTGCCGGCGATGAGCGGGGGGCCGATGAACTTGGTGACCGACGCCCCGACGTTGCCCGCACCGAACACGCCGAGCGCTAGGCCCTGCCGATCCCGGGAGAACCACGCGGCGTTCCAGGTGGTGCCCACCGAGAACAGGTTGCCGGCGAAGCCGACCAGGAACGCGAGGATCAGCAGCGACGCGTAGCTGTCGGCCCTCGACACGAAGTAGGCGGCCACTGCGGTGGAGAACACCAGGAACAGCGTCACCCGCCGACCGCCAATGCGGTCGGCGAGGATCCCTGCCGGCAGTCGCCACATCGAGCCGTTCAACACCGCCAGCGCGGAGATCCACGACAGTTCAACGTCCGTCAGCCCCAACTCCTGCTGGATCGGGACGCCCAGGATGCCGAACATCAACCACACCGCGAACATGAGGGTGAACGCGATGGTGGACATGGTCGCGACGCGACCGGCCCCCTTGCCCGTGTCGTGGACGGGGGCCACCTCGATCAGCTTGGCCATGGGCTAGCGACGGCCCCTTTCGCGGTCGGAGGTGCCGATGGGATCCCAGCCGCGCCGCTGACCGCTGGTGGAGCGGGTCGGCTGCAGGTCACGGGAGCGGTACACGATGTAGGGGCGGAACAGATAATGCAGGGGCGCAGTGAACGCGTGCACCAACCTGGTGAAGGGCGTGATGGCGAACAGCGCGAAGCCGATGAGGACGTGCACCTTGAACTGCCAGGTCGCGGCGGCCATGGCCTCGACGTTGGGCTGCAGCACGAACAGGGAACGGAACCAGATCGAGACCGTCTCGCGGTAGTTGTGGTGCTCGCCGCTCGGTGTCGTCTCGCCTGTGAACGTCGCGATCAGCCCGGCGAGGATGACCGCGCCCAGGACGAGGTACATGAACTTGTCGTTGGCGGTCGTGGCGGCGAACACCTTGCCGGTGCGGCGACGTCGCCAGATCAGCATCGCCAGGCCGGCGATCAGGGCCAACCCCGCCAAGCCACCGCCGTAGAGGGCGCCGGCGTGGTACATCTCCTGGCTCAGACCGATCCTGTCGGTGAACGCCTTCGGGATGAGCAGGCCGACGATGTGGCCGATGAGCACGGCCAGCAGCGCGAAGTGGAACAGCGGGGAGGCGATCTTCAGCAGCTTCGACTCGTAGAGCTGGGAGCTGCGCGTCGTCCACCCGAACTGGTCGTACTTGTAGCGCCACACGAGGCCGCCGACGAGGATGATGACGGTGAGGTAGGGAAGGATTCCCCACAGGAGGAAGTTCATGCTGGCCTGCCTGTCTGGATCTGATAGGTCTCAAGGCCGACCTGCTCGATCGGCGGGGCGTCCACGAACATGGCGCCGTACAAGGTCTGCACGTCCGCACGGTCCCGGGCCATGGGTCCGGGCAGGCAGCGACAGACCGCCTCGACAACGCCCTCGTGGGGGAGCTTGTCCTTGCGGAGTCCGAGCCGGAGGAGCTCGAGGCTGGCGCGGTAGCTGTTCAGCAGGCCGAGCCCCCGCTCCTGGTCACCGCGGGCAGCGAACTCCAGCACCATCGGTAGGTAGTCGGGCAGCTCGCCGTCGAGGTTCACGAGCAGACCCGACTCACGGTAGGTCTGCTTGATGGCGGCCAGCACTTCGCCGCGCCGGCGCGTGTCGCCGTCGGTCCAGTAGGTCAGGTGCAGCGCGTGGCGCCGCGAGAGGTCGAACTCCTGCACGTGAAACTCCTGCAGCTCGCGCAGCGGCTTCGCACGCAGATGGGCGAGCACCGGGGCGAACAGCGGGGCCGACGGCGTCGCCGCCACCGCGTCCTCCACCAGATCCAGGGTCGACAGAAGCTGCTCGTCGGGATAGCTGAGCAGCAGGCCGGCAGCCTGGAAGCAGATCTGGGTGTCGTTGCTCACGTGCTCAGTCCATGCTCGTGTCGTTCACCGCGGCTTGGCGGTTGCGGTAGCTCTCGATGGTGACCGGCACGGGCCGCCCCGAGGAGCTGCCGTACGGGCCATCCCCCGCGTACATGGGATCGCCGTCGAAGTCGACCGAACAGCCCATCTCCTCCAGGTTATGCGCCTGCTCGCGGTGGGCGGTCGGGATGACGTAGCGCTCGTCGTACTTGGCGATCGCCAACAGGCGGTACATCTGTTCCATCGCCGGGCCCGTCATGCCGACGGCGGCCGCGATCTCCTCGTCGCCGCCGCGGCCGAGCGTCACGTCGCGCATGTAGCTGCGCATCGCGGCGAGCTTCTGGAGCACTTCGACCACCGGCCGGGTGTCGCCCGCGGTGAAAAGCTCTGCGAGGTATTCCACGGGAATCCGCAGCGTGTCGATCGCCCCGAACAGGTTGCCGGCGGCCTCCCCGTCATGGCCCTGCTCCTTGAGGAGGTCGACGACGGGCGACAGCGGCGGGATGTACCAGACCATCGGCATGGTCCGGTACTCCGGGTGCAGCGGGAGCGCAACCTTGAAGTACTTGCACAGCGCGTAGATCGGCGACTTCGCAGCGGCGAGCAGCCAGTCCTCCGGGATCCCGCTCTCGCGAGCGGCGGCGATGACCTCAGGGTCGCGCGGGTCCAGCATGAGATCGAGCTGGGCTTCGTAGAGGTCCTTGGGATCCTCGACGGCGGCCGCCTCGGTCACGCGGTCGGCGTCGTAGAGCACGATGCCGATGTAACGCAGACGGCCGACGCAGGTCTCGGAGCACACCGTCGGCAGCCCGACCTCGATGCGCGGGTAACAGAAGTGGCACTTCTCTGCCTTGCCGGTGCGGTGGTTAAAGTAGATCTTCTTGTACGGGCAGCCGGTGATGCACTGGCGCCAGCCCCGGCACCGGTCCTGGTCGACGAGCACGATGCCGTCTTCCTCGCGCTTGTAGATCGCGCCCGACGGGCACGCCGCCATGCAGGACGGGTTGAGGCAGTGCTCGCAGATGCGCGGCACGAAGAACATGAACGTCTTCTCGTACTCCGCCTTGATCCGCATGTTCGACTCGTCGCGGAGCTTGGCGATGATCGGGTCGTTCTCGATGGTCTCGTGGATGCCGCCCAGAGCGTCGTCCCAGTTGGACGACGACGTGATGGCGATGTTCTCACCCGTGATCAGCGACTGCGGCTGCGCGACGGGGAAGTCGTCGATCAGCGGCGACTTGATGAGGTTCTCGTAGTCGTAGGTCCAGGGCTCGTAGTAGTCGTCCATCCCCGGCTGCACCGGGGAGGCGAAGATGCTGAGCAGCTTCTTGAACCGACCGCCCGACTTCAGCTTGAGGCGACCGTTGCGGGTGCGGACCCAGCCGCCCTGCCACTTCTCCTGGTCCTCGTACGTGCGGGGATAGCCGAGACCCGGCCGGGTCTCGACGTTGTTGAACCACACGTACTCGATCCCGGCCCGGTTGGTCCAGGCCTGCTTGCACGTCACCGAACACGTGTGGCATCCGATGCACTTGTCGAGGTTCATCACCATCGACACCTGCGCCATGACTCGCATCAGTACTGAACCTCCTGGGAGCGACGGCGCACCGTCGAGACGATGTCGCGCTGGACACCGGTTGGGCCGAGATAGTTGAACGCGTAGCTGAGGTGGGCGTACCCACCGATGAGGTGCGTCGGTTTGAGCAGGATCCGGGTGACGGAGTTGTGGATACCGCCGCGGCGGCCCGTCGCCTCCGACTTCGGGACGTCGATCGTGCGCTCCTGCGCGTGCTGCACGTACGCCACGCCGTCGGGAAGCTTCGGGGAGACCACAGCTCGGGCCACGAAGACGCCGTTGGCGTTGGTGAGCTCGATCCAGTCGTTGTCCTTGACCCCGATGGAGGCGGCGTCGGCGACGCTCAGCCACGCCTGGGGGCCACCGCGGCCGAGGCTCAGCATGAACAGGTTGTCCTGGTACTCGGAGTGGATCGACCACTTGTTGTGCACCGTGAGGTAGCGCAGCGTGATGGTCTTCTCGCCGTTCGGGCCCAGTTCGGGCTCGCCGTACCCCCGTGTCATATCCAGCGGGGGCCGGAAGATGGGCAGGTTCTCGCCTGCGTCGGTCAGCCAGTCGTGGTCGAGGAAGAAGTGCATCCTGCCCGAGAGCGTGTGCCAGGGCTTCAGCCGTTCGACGTTGATCGTGAACGCCGCGTAACGCCGACCGCCCGTCTCGGAGCCGGACCATTCCGGTGACGTGATGACGGGCTGCGGAGCCTGTTGGGTCTCGATGAAGGTGATCTGCTTCTCCTCGAGGCCCGCGGAGAGGTCCGCCAGCTTGCGGCCGGTCTTCTTCTCCAGGTCGTGGAAGCCCTGGGTGGCGAGTTCGCCGTTCGTCGTGCCGGAGAACATGAGGATGGCTTCCGCGAACCGCTTGTCGGAGTCGACGGCGGGGCGACCGGCGGCGACGCCGTCGGGGAAGACGCCGTGCTTCTTCGCCAGCTTCTCCACCTGGTGGGTGATGTCGTAGGTGATGTTCTTCACCGTGAAGCCGAGGCGGTCCGCCAGCGGTCCGACGGCGACGAGCTTGTCAGCGATCGCCGTGTAGTCGCGCTCCACCAGCATGAGGCTCGGCATGTTGACGCCGGGCTGGGCCGGGATCTCGGGCTTCTTCCAGTCGCGCTCGATGCCTCCGGGCTGCTTCACCTGCCCCGGCGTGTCGTGCTGCAGAGGCACGGCCACGACGTCGTAGCGCGTGTCGAGCCGGCCCTTGGCCATCTTGGAGATGGCGCGGGCCAGATCGACGAACACATCGAAGTCGGTCCGGGTCTCCCACGGCGGGTTGATGGCTGGCGTGAACGCATGGACATACGGGTGCATGTCGGTGCTGGAGAGATCGTGCTTCTCGTACCAGGTGGCGGCGGGGAAGACGAGATCGCTCAGCATCGTCGAGCTGGTCATGCGGAAGTCGGCGGTGATGAGCAGGTCGAGCTTGCCCTCCGGCGCGTCCTCGCGGAAGCGCACCTCCTTGGGGTGCATCCCGGCGCCGTGCTCGTTCGGCATCACGTTGTTGTGGGTGCCCAGCAGATGCTTGAGGAAGTACTCGTTGCCCTTCGCGGAGGACCCGAACAGGTTGGATCGCCACAGGATCATCGTGCGGGGCCAGTTCTCGGGCGCGTCGACGTCCTCGATCGCTGAGCCCAGCTCCCCGGACTTGAGCTTGGCCGCCACCCAGGAGCTGACATCCGGGGCCTCCCCCGCCTCGACGGCGGCGCGGGCCTCGTCGGCGAGGTCCAGCGGGTTGCGGTCGAACTGGGGGTAGAACGGCATCCAACCCTGCCGCCACGACTTGGCCATGGCATCGGCGCTGTGCAGCCCGTCGAGCGAACCGGTCGACAGCGGGCTGGTGATCGCGTCGGCGGAGTAGCCGTCGGTGCGCCACTGGTCGGTGTGCATGTACCAGTACCCGGTGCCGATCATGGTGCGCGGCGGGCGCGACCAGTCGAGCGCGTTGGCCATGTTGAACCAGCCCGTCATGGGGCGGCACTTCTCCTGGCCGACGTAGTGGGCCCAGCCACCGCCGTTGCGGCCGATGCATCCGGTCATCATGAGCAGCGCCATGATCGCGCGGTAGGTGGTGTCGGCGTGGTACCAGTGGCAGATACCGGCACCGATGATGATCATCGTGCGGCCCTGGGAGTCCTCGGAGTTCTTGGCGAACTCGCGCGCGATCCGGAGACAGGCCTCCGCGGGCACCGCGGTGATGGGCGCCTGCCAGGCGGGGGTGTACGGGACTGTCTCGTCGTCGTAGCCGCTCGGCCAGAGACCCGGCAGCCCGTCGCGCCCGACGCCGTACTGGGCGAGCATGAGGTCGAACACGGTGGTGACGAGATGGTCGCCGATGCGCATCGTCGGCACGCCGCGCTGGAGGATCGAGCCCTTGCCGCGCGGGTCCTCGAAGCACGGCAGCGCGATCTCCGCGGCGTCGGCCCCATCGGCGTCGAGCAGGGAGAGTGCGGGGTCGAGATCGCCGAGCTCGAGGTTCCACTTGCCCTGGCCGTCGTCGTTGTAGCGGTAGCCGATGGAGCCGTTCGGGACCTGGGGCGTGCCCGTAGCCTTGTCCCACAGCACGGTCTTCCAGGCGGCGTCGGGGACGTCCTGACCCAGGTCGGCGGCGGTGAGGAACTTGGCCGCGGTGAGGCCATGACCGTCGGGGTGCTCGACGAGGCGCACCAGCATGGTCATATCGGTGTACTGCTTGACGTAGTCCTCGAAGAACGGGACGCGACGCTCGACGAAGTTCTCCTTCAGCATCACGTGGCCCATCGCCATGGCGAGCGCACCGTCGGTACCGGCCTGGGCGGGCAGCCACTCGTCGGCGAACTTGACGTTGTCGGCGTAGTCGGGCGCGACGGTGACAACCTTGGTGCCGCGGTAGCGCACCTCGGCCATCCAGTGGGCGTCGGGGGTGCGGGTGACCGGGACGTTGGAGCCCCACATCATGAGATACGTGGCATCCCACCAGTCGCCGGACTCCGGCACGTCGGTCTGGTCGCCGAAGACCTGTGGGGAGGCAACGGGCAGGTCGGCGTACCAGTCGTAGAAGCTCGTCATCGCGCCGCCGAGCAGGTGGGTGAAGCGGGTGCCGATGGCGTGGCTGACCATGCTCATGGCGGGGATCGGGGAGAAGGACACGAGCCGGTCGGGCCCGTACTCCTTGATGGTGTTGACGTAGCTGGCTGCCGCGATCTCGAGTGCCTCGTTCCAGGAGATCCGCACCAGGCCGCCCTTGCCGCGGGCCTGCTGGTAACGGCGGCGCTTGTCAGGATCAGTCGAGATCTCCTTGAAGGCGGCGACGGGGTCGCCAAGGCGCTTCTTGGCCTCGCGGTACATCTCGATGAGCACGCCACGCCCGTACGGGTAGCGGACCCGGGTGGGCGAGTAGGTGTACCAGGAGAAGGCCGCGCCGCGGGGGCAGCCGCGCGGCTCGTATTCGGGGCGGTCGTTGCCCGTCGTCGGATAGTCGGTCTGCTGGGCCTCCCACGTGATGATCCCGTCCTTGACGTAGACCTTCCACGAGCACGAGCCGGTGCAGTTCACGCCGTGGGTGGAGCGAACGACCTTGTCATGGCTCCAACGGTCTCGGTAGAAGACATCCCCCTCGCGCCCGCCGTCCCGGAACACCGCCCGGTTGTCGTCGGTGGTGTCCCACTTCGAGAAGAACTTCCCGAGGTTCAGCAGTGCGTCGGAGGCCGGTCCGTCGAGGCGCGCGGAATCTGTGCTCATGGCGTATAGCTTGGCACGACAATGACCATTGCGTCGAAGTTGTCGGACAAAATCTCCGACGTGTCGTCGTAAGATTATTCGGCGCCGAGTCTCTGTGCTTGTCCGGGCGTATCGAGGTCCTCGGTGACCGATTTAGGTGCGGACAAAATTGCCAAATTGAGCGGGCCCAGGAGTCGGCGCACCGCCACGTCGCGAACGTCCCCAGCGAGGGCCCGCGTGAGGGGTTCCTGGCGGTAGCGGCCACACAGGTACTGCGGCCAACCCTCCTCGTCGCGGAGCACCACCCCGTCGCCCTCGAGGGCCTCGGCGGCGAGCAGATCGACGGCAGACTGAGGCAACGCCAGGTCGCCCGCCAGCACGAGGACCTCATCGCCCGCAGGAAGCGCGTCGAGGGCGGCCGCCAGCCCGGCGGCGGGGCCTGAGAACGGGGGATCCTCGCGGACGAACGAGATGCCGTCGGGCACACCCTCGCGCTCGGGGCCTGCGACGACGACGTGGTCGGCGAAGGTCAGCGCCGCAGCGCAGGCGCGGGCGAGCAGCGACTCTCCCTCAAGGCGTAGCGCCAGCTTGTCCGCGCCCATCCGCGAGGAGCGGCCACCGCCCAGGACGACGGCGTGACGGACGGTCATCCCCCGGCGAAGGGAGGAAGGACGTCCAGCCGTGAGGTGCCCGTGAGGTCCGCATCCAGGTCGCTGATCCGCGCCCCGTCGGCCAGCAGTGAGCTGACGGCCAGCACCCGCGCCAGCCGCGGATTCTGGTCAGCCAGCCGGGACGCGACCTGAGCGGCGGTGAGGCCCTCGACCTCCATCTCCATGGTGTCCACTCCTGCCGCCTCCGCGGCACCGGCGAAGAATCTGATCTCCATGTCTCCCCTATCCACCGATCGCGCTCATCGTGCGTTCGGGCTGAACGAAACTCTCGTCGTCGATACCGTGCGCCCTGGGCTTGGCCAGATGCGTCCCCACCCAGGCCTCGACGATGTCGTCGTCGCTGGCACCGCCCCGCAGCAGTGCACGCAGGTCGGTCTCGGCCCGCGAGAAGAGGCAGCTGCGCACCTGCCCGTCGGACGTCAGCCGCGTGCGGTCGCACGCTGCGCAGAACGGGTTGGTCACCGAGGCGATGACCCCCACCCGGCCCCCGGGCTGACCGTCGTCGGCGGCGACGTCCCAGAGTTCGGCGGGGGCGGTGCCACGGGGCTCGCTGGCGGGGGTCAGCGTGAATCGCTGGCCGAGCAGTTCGAGGATCTCCGCAGCCCGGACCATGTCGGCCCGGCTCCACTCGTGCTTGGGGCCGAGCGGCATCTGCTCGATGAAGCGCAGCTGATAGCCGCGGCTGAGGCAGTACTCCGCCAACGGTACGACGTCGCTCTCATTGGTTCCGCGCATGACGACGCTGTTCACCTTGAGCGGCCGTAGCCCGGCGCGGTCCACGGCCTCGATGGAGGTCAGCACGTCCCCCAGCCGGTCGCGACGGGTGAGCTGGGCGTACCGGGCGGGGTCGAGTGAGTCTAGCGAGATGTTGACGCGGTTCAGCCCCGCGTCCTTCAGACGGTCAATGCGCTTGTCGAGGCCGAGCCCGTTCGTCGTCAGCGCCGTTTCGGGCGATCCCTGCAGCGCCACCGTCGCCGCGATGATCCGCTCCAGCCCCGGCCGCAGCAGCGGCTCGCCGCCGGTGAATCGCACCCGGTTGACGCCGAGCCTCTCGACGGCCACTCGGATCAGCCGAATCACCTCGTCGTCGGACAGCGTCTCCTCGGTGGGCAACCACTGCAGCCCCTCGGCCGGCATGCAGTAGGTGCAGCGAAGGTTGCAGCGGTCGGTGAGAGACACACGGAGGTCGCGTGCGACCCTCCCGTGCGCGTCTGCCAGCCCGATCACCATGTGCTGCATCGTATCTGCCCGGCCAAGCGTCCCGGCAGGGTGCTCCCCCAGCTCAGTCACGGAGCCTCTTGGGTGCGTCCTTCTCAGCCTGCCGGGCCCTGCGTCGGGTCCGACGGTCGGTCACGACGATCGACACGACCAGCGCCAGCCCCCCGAGGGCAGCGGCGAGGAAGAACAGCAGCGCCACCAGTGGATAGCCCAGCAGGCGGGGGCCGGCCTCGATGCCGGACATCAGCGCCGCCGCGACGGTGACCGCGGCGAGCACGAGCCCAACAGTGAGCCTGTTGGCGGCCTGGTGAAGGGTCTCCAGAAGGCGGTCCTCGTCGATCGCGTTGACCCTGAGGGTCAGCTCCCCGCTGCTCAGGGCGTCCATGATGCGATTCGCGCGGCGAGGCAGGTTCTCGGTGAACTCCTTGGCTTCCAGGGCACCGGCCACCGCGCTCCCGGCCGAGACCGAGAAGCCGGACTTGAGGATCGTTGCGACGTTGTCGCGGATGGCCTCGCCGGGCGCGAACGAAGGGTCGAGGTGCGCCACAGCCTTGTCGAGGTTGAGCAGCGCCTTACCGATCATCGACATCTCGGCGGGGGGACGCAGCCCGTGGGCGCCCGAGGTGCGCGCGAGCGCGACGAGCACGGATCCCGCCTGCAGATCGTTGCCGAGTGCGAGCGCGCCGGAGACGAGGTGGCTGACGTCGTCGCGGAACGCTGCCGCATCGTAGTCACTGGTCGGGTGGCCCATCGCCGCAAGGACGTTGGCTGCCTCTTCGCCCTCCCCCTCGCCGATCGCGAGCAGCAACCGCACGAGCTGTTGTCGGACGCGCTTGGACACGCGCGCCACCATGCCGAGATCGATCAGGCCGAGGCGCCCGTCGGGGGTCACGAGCAGGTTTCCGGGATGGGGGTCGGCGTGGAGGAGACCGTGGTTCAGCAGCGTTTCCAGGAAGAACCGGAAGATCGTCTCAGCCAACGCCTCGCCGTCGACGTGGAGCAGACCGATGCTGTCCACATCGGTCACCTTGCGCCCGCCGATGAACTCCATCGTCAGCACGCGCGAGGTGCTGTAGTCGCGGATGGGTTCGGGGACGACGATGAGGTCCTCCGACACGGCGAGCTCGCGGAGTCGCTCCAGGTTGGACAGTTCCTTGCGGTAGTCGAGTTCGTCGGCCAGCGAGCGCCGGAACTGCGCCAGTAGCGCGGCCGTGCCGATGCGCTCCCCCGCCGACGTCCGGTTGTCGATGAGTTCAGCTGCCTGGGTCAGCAGCTCCATGTCGCCCTGGACGGTCTCCCTGACGTCCGACCGCTGCACCTTGACCACCACATCCCGGCCCGAGCGGGTGCGGGCCCGATGCACTTGGCCGAGGGACGCGGCGGCCAGCGGTTCGTCGTCGAACGATTCAAAGAGAGCCTTGACGTCTGCACCGATCTCGTCGGTGATGATGCGATGCACTTCGTCGGCGGGGATGGGGTCGACGTCGTCCTGGAGGCGCGTGAGAGCCTCCGTGTACGCCTGGGGAAGCAGATCGTGTCGCGTGGACAGGAGCTGGCCCAGCTTCACGTAGGTGGGGCCCATCGACTCCAGGTCGGCGGCCAACTGCTCCGGCCCGGAGCCCGCGTCGGCCGCCTCGTCAGTCTGGGTAAGGAACTCGTCGGCGCCGCCGGAGCTCAGGATCCCCGATCCGCCGTGCCTAGCCAGCAGCTTGACGAGGTCGGCCACCCGGGTCATCGTTCCGCTCATACGGGCCAGCCTAAGCGAAAGCCGCGCTGAGCCGCGGCCGGGAGGACCGCGGCGACCCTAGACGTCCGCCTGAGTAGCGGACGTAAGGAACGAACCACGCCCCCAATAAAGTCTCCCTCACCAGGAAGTCAGCCTTGAGGCGGCGCGAAGGCAAGACCCGCAAACTGCTCGCAGTGTCCGGAAACGCCCCCGACGCCAATGGCTTCATCGAAACGCCAACGGATCCCCGGGAACGCCAACGGGTCGACCGTAACGCCAACGACCACACCCACACGCCCCCGGAAACCATCGACGCCCCCGAGATATCAGGGGCGTCGATGGTTATCGTCGGCGAGTTCCGATCAACGTTGGCGTTTCGGTCTCTTCGTTGGCATTCCGGCCCGCTTCTCACGGAACACAGCCTTCACTCAGTCACCGAGCCGACACGGCACCCTGAGCGAGGGAGGGCGGCACATCCCGAGAGGTGCCATTCCGCGACATGCACGACCACTGTGGTCGCGCCTGTCACCAAACTGACCCCTTCAGAGTGGGTAGAGCGAAGCCCGCTTCCAGGTAAGGGAGACGGTGAACGCGCTAAGCCTGGCTCCACCGATTGGTCGCGCAGCGAGCGGCACCAGGCGGGTGCACCGGTAAGACGATGCACGCGAAGAGCTACCGGGTTTACCTTGAGCGTGATCGGCGATGCCGGTGTGCCTGCATGGGGTCGCGTAGCAGCGGGGAATCGGTGGATCCAGGCTAAGCACCCCCGGGTGTGGCTCCCACTAGCGATGATGCGAAAATAGCTCGATGGGGACCCCTAACCATGGGCTTGGCCCGACCCGCGCACGGGTGCTGGCCCTGCTGCAGTCTGCAGGAGTTGCCATGTCCGTGGTCGACGTGGCAGACCGACTGGGCATGCACAAGAACTCCGCGCGCTTCCATCTGGATGCCCTTGTCGACGCCCGGTATGCGGAGAGGTGGGCCCAACCTACCGGTCACCAGGGGCGCCCTCCGCTACTGTTCTCCGCCACGGATGCCTCGCCCACGTTGACCAACATCCACCTGCTGGAGTTGACCGACGTGCTGTTCGCCAGCTTCGTCGCCCCGGCACCGGACGCCGCGCAGCGCGCGGCCGAGGCGGGACGCGCCTGGGGAGCCTCGGTGGCTCGCTCCGATCCCGACGACGGGGCTGCCAGCGTTGACGACCTCGTCGGACACCTCGGCCAGCGGGGGTTCACCACCGTCCGGGACGAATCGACCCTCACCTTCACCCGTTGCCCCTTCCGCACGACCGTGCGGCCCGACATCCTGCCGCTGCTGTGCACCATGCACAAGGGGTTCCTGGACGGCTACCTGGAGGCCGGCGGCACCGGTGTCGGGGCCGGACCGATCGACGTTGGCCCATTCCGCTGCGTGTGCGCTCTAAACGAAACCGAACCACCTGAGGCAACTGAGTTTTCTCAGCATCCGACGACGATCGACGCTCCGGACAAGCAGCGATAGAGGCCACAGACCGCAGTTCCTGAGAGATTTTTTGGAATCTCTCAGAATGGGTGTTACGTTTCCGTGGTACAACCACGGAAGGTTCACCGCATCCCATGCTGAAGAAGACGCTCCACCTGGCGCTCGCCACGGTTACCGGCGCAGTCCTCGCGCTGGCCCCCTCGGGCCCGGCGCAGGCTGCCGACACCGATGTCTACACCGTGCCCGGCCATCATCTGGTCAACGGCCGGTACTGGCAGACCGAGTGCGAGAAGTACTCGAGCACCGTGGTGCGCTGCAGCACCGAGATCTGGGCCAAGAAGGTTGTCCAGCACAACGGCCGCTACGTCTCCCACGAGGGTTGGGTGTTCAACAACCTCACCTACCTCCCCTCCAACCGGGGCGACTGGACCGGCAACCCCCTGGCCACCCCGGGCACCTGGAAGGGTGACGACGGCCGCAGCTGGCGCACCGAGTGCGACACGGACGCCACCGGCCGCAACGGCTGCCGCACCTACGTCGTCACGACGGCGCTCAGCCAGACCTACGACGGCATCGTCTCCTCGAAGACGTGGGCGGTCAACAACATCGTCCAGTTCGCCACGTCCACGAAGCCGGCCGTGACCACGATCCCCGCTGCTGCGCCTGCTCTGTCGGGCGTCCCGGTCGAGCAGCCGATCCGCAGCTCCATCGGCCAGCAGGTCGTCGACTACGCGCTGAGCAAGGTTGGCTCCCGGTATGTGTACGCCACCGCCGGTCCGAGCACCTTCGACTGCAGCGGTCTGACCAGCTGGGCTTACCGCCAGGTGGGCATTGATCTGCCTCGCTCGTCGCGCACCCAGTACAGCGCCGGCACCCGGATCTCCAAGAGCCAGCTGCAGCCGGGCGACCTCGTGTTCTACTACTCCCCCATCAGCCACGTCGGCATCTACGTCGGCAACGGCAAGATCGTCGACGCCGCGAACCCCCGCACCGGCGTCCGCACCGCGAGCCTCGACTCGATGCCGTACGCAGGAGCCGTCCGGGTCACTGGCTGACCTCAGAGCCCCAGACACAAGAACACCCCCGGCCACCCCGCCGGGGGTGTTCTCTTTGACCGACGGCGCCAGCGAGCTCTCGAGCAGCCCGCCGGCCGAGCAACGACCCTCTTGAACCCAGGCGCTGGCGGCGAGGAGAGAGTTGAGCAAATGAGACGGGTCAACGACGCCCCCTCCGCTCAACTCTTGGCTGCGAGAGCCGGACACGCGAGCGCGATAGGTCCCACAACGCCAACCAGGAACAGCGAACGCCAACGCAGAGGCGCGAACGCCAACAGGCATGAGGAAACGCCAACCGATAGAGGCGAACGCCAACCGACAAGGCCACCCGCCGACAAGAACCAGCGACGCCCGCGATATCTCAGGGGCGTCGCTGAGTCCCGTCGGCGTCGAGCGCTGCCGGTTGGCGTTTCGAGCTGGCGGTTGGCGTTTCGCGCTGCCCGTTGGCGTTACGGGTGGCCGGTTGGCGTTACGGCACAAAAGAAACACCCCCGTTGCCGGGGGTGCTTCTGGTCGGGTGTCTGGATCAGCCCTTGACGCCGCCCGCGGTCAGACCGGAGACGATGTACTTCTGCAGGTACATGAACAGCAGGATGATCGGGATGGCAGCGAGGACCGCACCGGCAGCGAAGAGGCCCCACGGGGCGTTCCGCTCGTCGGAGCCCCAGACGTACAGGCCGACTGCCAGCGTGTAGTTCTCCGGCCGTGCAAGCACGATCCGGGCGAGGATGAACTCGCCGTACGAGCCGACGAAGCTGAGCAGCCCGACGACTGCGAGGATCGGAGTGACGAGCCGCATGATGATGCCCCAGAAGATCTGGGCGTGCGTGGCGCCATCGATCTTCGCGGCCTCGTTCAGTTCGTGCGGAATGGTGTTGAAGAACCCGTACATGAGGAACGTGTTCGAGCCGAGCGCTCCGCCCAGGTAGATGAGGATCAGCTGCAGGTGCGAGCCGACGCCAAGTGCCGGGAAGATGTCGCCGATCAGAAGTGCCAGCAGGAAGATGGCGACGAAAGCCAGCATCTGCGGGAACATCTGGATGATCAGCAGCGCCGTCAGGCCTCCGCGGCGACCCGTGAACCGGAACCGGCTGAACGCGTACGCGGCTGCAGCGCCCATGACGACGGTGCCGATCGCGGTCACGCTGCTCACATAGAAGGAGTGGAGCATCCACCGCACGAAGTCGGAGTCCATCAGTTCCTGGTAGTTGACCAGGCTGAAGGATCTGAACAACTGGTTCGAGCCGGTCAGTGTGCCGCCCTCGTTGAGGGAAGCGGACAGCACGTACAGGATCGGGAAGATGCAGTACACGATCATCGCGACAGCGAGGACGTGCTTCCACCCCACCTGCGCCCACCACCGGCCGCCGCGCAGCCTCGTGTCGTTCTCGTTCTCGAGGACAACCCTCTTCTTGGCCATCACACGATCTCCTCAAGTTTGCGGGTCTGGCGGAAGCCCAGCCACGAGACGACACCGACGACCACGAAGATGAGAATCGACATGGCGCTCGCCAGACCGAACTGGCGGTTGCCCGACTCGAACGCGATGGCGTAGACCATCGAGATCAGGATGTCGGACTCGCCGATCGGGAACGGTGCACCCGGATAGTTGGGGCCACCGCCGGTCAGCATGTAGATCAGGGAGAAGTTGTTGAAGTTGAACGCAAAGCTCGCGATGAGCAGCGGCGCCACCGACACCAGTAGCAGAGGCAGCGTGATCGACCAGAATCGCTGCCACGGGTTGGCGCCGTCCACGACGGCTGCCTCCGCCAGCTCGCCGGGGATGGACTGCAGCGCACCAGTGCTGACGAGGAACATGTAGGGGAAACCCAGCCACAGGTTCACTCCGATGATGGCCAGCTTCGCCAGGAACCCGTTGGTGAACCACTCGACGGTCGTGCCCCCCAGGAGAACCTCGTTGATGAAGCCGAACTCCTGGTTCAACATGCCCTTCCACACCAGTGCGGCCAGGAACCCCGGAAACGCGTACGGCAGGATGAACATGGCCCGGTAGAACGTGCGGCCCTTGACCCGCGGATCGTTGAACACGACGGCGAGCAGCAGGCCGAGCGCGAACGTGGTCAGCACGGACAGGATCGAGAATGCGAATGTCCAGATCAGGATCGAGACGAACGGACCCGAAAGCCTGGAGTCGGTGAAAACGCGCGTGAAGTTATCCATGCCAACACCGACACGCCATCCAGGGCTGAGCGTGGTGCCGTCGTCGGCGACGAACAGGCCCTGTTCGGGGTCAGCGGTGTAGACCTTGCCCTCGGCGCTGGTGAACGTGTCCGCAGCCTCGTCGTAGACCAGCGTCGACTTGGCGACGTAGGCCATCGCGGCGTTGTCGGTGCGCAGCCAGCCGTCATCCGGATTGTCCGTCATCGACACGCGCAGATCGAGCACCTCGTTCTGGCGCTGCTGAATCTCGCTGATGTTCAAGATGGTGGCCCCGGGCACCTCCGTGACGCGGTCGCCGTCGGCAACAGCGTCGTCGACGACGGTGAGCGGCTCGTCGATGTCGCCCACCTTCACCTCGTCGCCGTCGACGATCGCGAAGGCGATCTCGCCGTCGCGGTCCAGCACGGCAACCGGGTAGGTCGGAGTGTCCGGAACGCGGCCGTCCGCCGTCTTCATGATCTGGGTGATCGCGGGGCCCTTGGCGTCGTTGTGCCCGTCACCGTAGTTGGTGAAGGCGACGTAGGCCGTGTTTGCCATGACATAGATCTGGAAGACGATCAGGAAGAGCAGACCAGGGACCAGGTACTTGGCGGCGATCGCCCGCTTGGAGAAGTAGACGTAGTTGACCACGATCAGGGTCACTACGAGAAAGGCGAGTACTCCCCACTCCTCTTGGCCGTAGGAGGCCATGATGCCGTAGATGCCGAGGGCATTGACGAGCGCCATGAGGATGAGCTTCACGATGAAGCCCGGGCGCGAGAGGTCCCGCGCGTGGGAGAGCCTCGGCGACTGCTGTGTCGAAGTGCTCACGATAGTTGTTCCTTCGCTTCGTTGCGATGCAAAGCGGGGGCTGCGTCACTCGCGCGGCGCAGCCCCCGTTCAGCTACTACAGCCTAGCTCAGAACGCGCCCTCAATGTTCGCGATCATGTCTTGCCACGCGGGGACGGGCTCGGCAGCACCGGTGAGGATTGCAACCTGACCGTTGCCCCAGAAGGTCCACACGGCGCCCATCTGCGGAATGCCCGGCATGGGCTCGCCCTGCGCACCGGCCTCGGCGAAGCCGGCGAGGATCTCGTCCTCAACGGCGTCAGCGGACTCGGTGAGAGCCGGCATCAGGCCGCGGAGTTCGTACATCTTGTCCTGGGCCTCCTTGGAGGCCATGTAGTCGAGGAACTGGTTGGCGAGCAGCGGGTTCTCCGACTGCGAGGAGGCGAACACGGCCTGGACACCGACGAACGGGGCAGCGGGCTGGCCACCGGCCGACGGGACCGGGAGCACGCTGATGTCCATGCCCGCAGCAGCGAACTCGGTGGTGTTCCACGGGCCGGTGATCATGTACGGGGACTTGCCGTCGAGGAAGGCCTGCTTGGCCTGGTCGCCGCCGATGGAGGCCGACAGAACGCCCTCGTCGACGAGCTTCTTCATGTAGGTGGCGAAGGCTTCACCCTCGGCGCCGCCCATGGCAAGCTCGCCGATGTAGTCGCCGTTCTCGTCGGTCTTGAAGACCGGTGCACCGAACGAGGTCTGCAGCGGGTACAGGTGGTAGGGGTCGCCGCCCTCGCCCTGCTGGATGACGATGGGGAACTCCGCGCCCTCGACGGCCTTACCCTGAGCGATCAGCTCGTCGAAGGTGGCCGGGGTGTCCTGGACCAGGGCGTTGTTGCGCACGAGGCCGATGTTCTCAACACCGTAGGGAACCGCATACATGGTGCCCTCGAGGCTGACCGCGCGGGTCGCGACGTCGGAGAAGGCGTCCACCTTGTCGCCGAGCTCGACCGCGCTGATGACGCCGTTGCTCACCAGGTCGCCGATGGCGTCGTGCGCCGTGACGATGAGGTCGGGGCCTTCGCCGGTGGGAGCCTGCGCGATGAAGTCGGTCTTGATGTCGCCGGTGGGCTTCTGGACGACGTCCAGGGTCACACCGGTCTGGGCGAGGAAGTCCTCGCCGAGGGTCTTGAAGGCATCGACGCGGGTGTCGTCGACCCAGATCGTCAGCGTGCCAGCGGCGCCGGGGGCGGCGGTCTCAGAGGCAGTGGTGGTCTCGGTGGCAACCGCGGTGGCGGTGTCCGTGGGGGTGGGGGTGGTCGTCGTCTCGCTGGCGTCGCCTCCACAGGCAACGAGCGTCAACGAAAGCCCAACCGCGGCAGCGGCGAAAAGGCTCTTGCGCATGTGGTTCTCCTTCTGTGTCCGGATCGCACCAATGCAACCCGTCCTTCCAGAAGCGTAACGGATTTTGAAACGCTTGCAACATCGTTGCATAACGAAGTTGTAACGATCCAAAGAATGGGGGCGCTCAGCCCTCCGGAGTGACGGCACCGGTCCGGGTGTCGACCCGCAGCTCCACGTCGTCGCCACCATCGGTACCGTCCAGCTCGACGCTCCAGTAGAGGACACCGTCGTCGGTCTCGAGCTCCACATCGTCGATGACGCCGGGTGAGTGCCCCAGCGCGGCCTCGGCTGCGGCGATCAGGTCGCCGGGCTGGGCGGTCTCTCCGTCGTCGAGAGCATCGTCATCCGCGGTCTCGAGCACCTCGGTGCCCTCCCGGTTCACCTTCACCTCGACCACCCGGTTCCCGACGAGCACATCAATCTCCCAGGCCCGGTCGAAGTCCTCGTCATCGAGCTTGACTGCCGCGCCACCTGCGGACTCCTCCGCCGTCGACACCGCCTGCAGGGCAGAGGCGTTGATCTCCTCGGCGCCCTCGCCCGTCGACTGAACCGGAGCCGACGACGGCTCAGAAGCCGCCGCGGCCGGTGATGAGGACGTGGGCGACGCGCCGTCACCCACTCCCCCGTCGGGGGACGACGTCGTCGCGACGACGGGACCGGGGGTGATCGGAGACGTGTCGCCGGTGGGCCCCTCGGAGGCACCGCACGCCACGACGGCCAAGGCGGAGCTTGCGATGAGTGACAGTGAGACGCGTCGGATGTTCATGCCTCGACGGTACCGACACAGTCAGCGAGAGCCAAGGAGATGAAACAACCCTCACATTGGGCTCATCCGCTGCAATTCCGTTGTAAAGTCTTGCAAGCGGCTGCAAAGCGGACGCACTATGAACATCTAGAACTGTTCATCTCGAAGGGGAGTAACCGTGATTCCGTCGCGCGCGAGGTTGGCCGACCTGGCCACCGCCGCAGGTGTATCCACCGCTACCGTCTCCCGCGTGCTCAACGGCAAGCCGGGCGTAGCCAAGACCACCAGGGCGCAGGTGATCTCCACGATCGAGGCACTCGGCTACCAGTTGGAAGACGAGACGCCCGCTCACGAGGGCTTCGTCGCCGTCATCCTCCCCGAACTTGCCAATCCGTCGTTCGCCGCGTTTGCAACGGAGCTGTCGCTCCAGCTGTCAGCCGCCGACAGGCACATGATCCTCTGCACCTCCGGTCCCGGCGCGACGAGCGAAGTGAGCTACCTCGACGCGCTCCTCAGCGTGAATGTCGCCGGGATCATCTCGGTCTCCGGCACCCTCGCCGACAGCCTCGCCTCCCCCGAGCACTACCGCCGCGTGGCGGGGGATGTGCCGGCAGTCTTCATCAACGGGTACGACGAGACTGTGCCCGGCGCGTTCTTCTCGTCCTCGGACGCGGGGGCTGTCGCCATGTCGGTGGCGCATCTGCGCTCCTTCGGCCACGAACGAATCGGGCTGGCGGTCGGCCAAGAGCGTTACCTGCCGACGCAGCGCAAGGTGGCGGCGTTCCGGGCGCTGGGGTTCCCGCGCACGTCGATCGCCTCGACGATCTTCTCCGTCGAGGGTGGGCAGGCGGCCGCCGCCCGACTCTACGAGAGCGGCCACACCGCGATCATCTGCGGCTCGGACGTCATGGCGCTCGGCGCCATCCGCGAGGCGCGGGCCCGCGGGCTCGACGTGCCGGGCGATATTTCGGTGGTCGGCTACGATGACTCGGCGTTGATGGCGTTCACCTCGCCCGCGCTCACCACGGTGCGGCAGCCGCTGCCGGCCATGTGCCAGGCAGCCGTCAGCGCTCTGCTCGCCGCCATGCGCGGCCTGCCGTTGGAACACACCGAAATGATGTTCCACCCCGACCTCATCATCCGCCAGTCGACAGGACCTCACACGTGACAGCACAGTGGTGGCGAGACGCCGTCATCTACCAGATCTACCCCCGCTCCTTCGCCGATTCCGACGGCGACGGCTACGGCGACCTTCCCGGCGCGATCGACCGGTTGCAGTACCTCGTGAACCTCGGCGTGGACGCCGTCTGGTTCTCGCCGTTCTACAAGTCCCCGATGGCCGATGCCGGGTACGACGTGGCCGACTACGAAGCGGTGGACCCGCTCTTCGGTGATCTCTCCGACGCCGAGCGGCTGATCCGCAGGGCCCACGAACTGGGGCTCAGGGTTCTCGTCGACCTCGTCCCCAACCACACCTCGGATGAGCACCGGTGGTTCCAGGCCGCGCTCGCGGCCGGGCCGGGATCCCCGGAGCGTGAGATGTATCTCTTCCGCGACGGCAAGGGGCCCGACGGGTCCGAGCCTCCGAACAACTGGACCTCCGTCTTCGGCGGGAAGGGATGGACCCGGCTCACCGCCCCCGACGGCACGCCCGAGCAGTGGTACCTCCACCTCTTCGACATCAAGCAACCCGACCTCGACTGGTCCAACGAGCGCGTCCGCGAAGCCTTCGACGGCGTGCTCCGATTCTGGCTGGACAAGGGCGTGGACGGGTTCCGCGTCGATGTGGCCCACTCCCTGGTCAAGGCCGACGGCCTCCCCGACTTCGACGCGGAGCAGGCGCTCCTCGATGGCGGAGGCGGCCCCATGTGGGATCAGGACGGCGTCCACGACATCTACCGCCGGTGGCGGAAGGTGCTCGACGAGTACGACGGCGACCGCACCCTTGTCGCGGAGGCCTGGGTGGCCGATCCCGAGCGGCTCGCCCTCTATCTCCGGCCCGACGAGATGAACACCGCGTTCAACTTCCAGTTCCTCGACAGCCGCTGGGACGCCGCGAGCTACCGCGACATCATCACCCGCACGATGGCCGCGGACGACGCCGTCGGTGCTCCCACCACGTGGGTGCTCAGCAACCACGACGTCGTGCGTCACGTCTCCCGCTTCGGGCTCTCCGATCCGGGGTCGAGCCACGAGGGACTCGGTATCCGCGACGAGCAGCCGGACAACGAGGTGGGCCTCCGCCGGGCGCGGGCAGGCACCCTCCTGATGCTCGGGCTGCCGGGATCCGCCTACATCTACCAGGGAGAGGAACTCGGGCTGCCCGAGCACACGACCCTGCCCGACGAACTCCGACAGGACCCCACCTGGTTCAGGTCCGAACACGCGCACGTCGGTCGCGACGGTTGCCGGATCCCCATCCCGTGGGAGGCCGACGCTCCGGGCCTCGGCTTCTCCCCCACCGGCGAGACCTGGCTCCCCCAACCCGAGTCCTACAGGGCACTGGCCGTCGATCAGCAGATCGACCAGCCCGGCTCCACGTGGACGATGTACCGCGACGCGATCGCGCTGCGCAGGCAACTCGGTCTCGGCTCCGGCGAGATGACGTGGGTGGAGGCGGGCGACGACATCGTCGCGTTCGACAACGGGCCGATCCGGGTGATGACGAACGTGCTCGGCGCACCCATGCCGCTGCCCGAGGGCTTCGACGTCGTACTGTCCAGCATGCCGGTCGACGACGAGCTCCCGACCGACGCCACCGTCTGGCTCCGGCGATCCTGATCTGTAGCCGCTGATCCCTGAGCTTGGCGCCTGATCCCTGAGCTTTCGGTCCCTGATCCCTGAGCTTGTCGAAGGGTTACGGCCTGATCCGCGATCACCGCCCTGTGGGCAGGGGCGGCGGAAGGCAGCAGGGCCGTTACCCTTCGACAAGCTCAGGGAGCGATTGGACAAGCTCAGGGACCGAGTTCGACAAGCTCAGGGAGCGACTCGACAAGCTCAGGGAGCGATTCGACAAGCTCAGGGAGCGGTACGACTACCGAGTCAACTCAGCCCTGGCCGCCTCACGGGCGGCGGCGGCCGTCGGGGCTGACAACGCCTGCTGAGCGGCCGCTCGGCACTGCGCCAGCGTGACCTCGGCCAGCTGCACACCCACCGATGGGACCGACAGGTGCGCCATCGACAACGAGGTGACGCCGAGGCCCACCAGCACGCACGCCAGGATGGGATCGGACGCCGCCTCTCCGCACACGCCGACCGGCTTGCCGGCACGCTGGCCCGCGTCGGCCGTCATCGCCACCAGCTTGAGCACCGCCGGCTGCCACGGGTCGGTCAACGGCGCCAGCTCGGGCGAGAGCCTGTCCGCGGCCATCGTGTACTGCGCGAGGTCGTTCGTGCCGATCGAGACGAAATCCACCTCCTCGAGGAAGCGGTCCGCCATCAGCGCGGCGGCGGGCACCTCGACCATGACCCCCGGGGTGAGTCCGCGCGAGCGGCATTGCGCCGCGAACTCCGCCGCCTCGTCGACGGTGGAGATCATCGGGGCCATGACCCAGGGCGCCGGCCCCTCCGCGGACGCGAGGGCGATGGCGTCGAGTTGGCGGGAGAGAAGCCCCGGCTGGGCACGGGTGAGGCGGTGGCCGCGCACGCCCAGTGCAGGGTTGGGCTCATCGGGGAGCGATGCGAAGGGCACCGGCTTGTCGGTTCCGGCGTCGAGAGTGCGGACCACCACTTTGCGGCTACCGAAGGCACGCAGCACGGCGGAATACCGCTCCGCCTGGTCGTGCACGCTGGGCTCGGTCGGCGCGCCGAGGAAGCCCAGTTCAGTCCGGAAGAGCCCTGCTCCCTCGACCGGGGCCGCTGCGGCCGCCACGGCCGAGTCGCCGTCGGCCACGTTGGCCAGCAACTCCACGTTGACGCCGTCCGCGGTATGGGCGGGTCCGTGCCAGCCATCGGTCACGGCGCGGCGTCGGGCGTCGGAGTCGAGCAGCCGGGTGGCTTCGGCGTTACCGAGATCGCGGTGAATGACGCCGGCCTCGCCATCGAGCACGACCGTCTCCCCGTCGCGGATCTCGTCGAGGTCGGTCACGCCCACCAGGCACGGCAGGCCTCGTTGGCGCGCGATGATCGCGGTGTGGCCCGTCGGGCCACCGAGGCGGGTGGCGATGGCGATGAAGAGCTCGGGGTCCAGATCCGCGGTGTCTGCGGGTGCCAGGTCGTCCGCGAGCAGGATCGAGGGCTGGTCTGGGTGGGGAAGCCCCGGTTCGGGGTTGCCTGCCAACCTCGCGGCGATGCGGTTGCGGATGTCGCGGAGGTCCGCCACGCGCTCGGCCATGACGCCGCCGATCTGGGTGAAGACTGCGACAAACTCATCGATCGCGGACGCCATCGCCGCCACGGCAGGGCGGCCGGCGCTGACTTGACCCAAGGCCGGCCGCAACCAGCCGCGGTCCCGGGCCAGGGCCGCCGTGGCGGACAACACCTCTGCTGCCTGGCCGTCCGCTCGGGCTCCCCGCCCCTCGTACCCCAGGGCCACCGCCTCGACCGCCTCGCGCAACCGCTCCGCCTCCGCCTCCCTCTCCTGCTGCTCGACCGGTGCGCACGGCTCGGGAGATATCTGCGCGGTCCGTAACCACACCACCGGCGCCTTCACGACGCCTGCCACAACTCCGGTGCCGCTGACGGTCCGCCCCATGCTGCTCCATCCACTCGGTGATCTCCCAGCAACCTACCGCCCCGAACGGGTGCCCCAAAGTCTCTTCTCACGGCCGGGTATGCTTGCCCAGTGCCTTCCGCAATGAGGCGGATCGGACCCCCGAAAGGAGCCTGATATGGCTAACAAGACTGTGAAAGTTGGCTCCGGCGTCGGACTCCACGCCCGCCCCGCAGCGTTGATCGCGGCTGCCGCAGCCAACTTCAACGAAGACATCACCATTTCCATGGACGGCACGAGCGTCGATGCCGCCTCGTCGCTCCTCATCATGACGTTGGGCGCCGAGAAGGGTGCCGAGGTCAGCATCGAGTCGGAGAACGCCGAGGCCGTCGAGCTCATCTCGTCGATGGTCGCGGAAAACCTCGACTCCTGACCGAGCCGCAGCGGCCACTGTGGTCCTGACGCCAATGCAGAACGCCTGACGCCAACGTTGACGCGAACTCGCCGACGACCACCATCGTCACCCTCGACATGTCGCGGGCGACGATGGGTCTCGTCGGCGTTGTCGCGTCCCGGTTGGCGTCGCCCCATCCCCGTTGGCGTCTGCAACGAGGGTGCCGACATCCTGAACAAACCCGCCCGAACTGAGGAGAACCAATGCCGATTCCCGCGCCCCTGAAGGATCGACTGCGGCTGCCCGTCGTGGCCGCCCCGATGTTCCTCGTCTCAGGGCCTGAGCTGGTGGTCGCGGCCTGCCGTTCGGGGGTCATCGGGAGCTTTCCCGCCCTCAACCAGCGCACCACCGCCGGTCTCGACGAATGGCTGGCCGAGATCGAGACGGCACTCTCCGACGACGACGCCCCCTACGCCGTCAACCTCATCGTCCACCCCACCAACACCCGGCTCCAGGACGATCTCGCCGCCGTCGTCGCCCATCGGGTGCCGGTTGTCATCACCTCGCTCGGCGCGGTCCCGGAGTTGGTCGAGGCCGTCCACGGCTACGGGGGCATCGTCCTGCACGACGTGACGACCCTGCGTCACGCACGGAAGGCGGCCGGTGCTGGAGTGGACGGGCTCGTGCTCGTGGCGGCCGGCGCGGGCGGCCACGCCGGCACGCTCAATCCGTTCGCGCTCCTCGCCAGCGTCCGGCCCTGGTTCGACGGCATCATCGCGCTCTCGGGGTCCCTCTCCTCCGGCTCCGACGTCGCGGCCGCCCTCGCCATGGGCGCCGATCTCGCATACATGGGGACACGCTTCCTGGCGACGAGGGAGTCGGCCGCGCCGGAGGCCTACCGGCAGCAGGTGGTCGCAGCCGCCGCCTCAGACATCGTCTACACCCCCGCGGTGAGCGGCATCCCTGCCAACTTCCTCTCCTCCAGCCTCAAGGCCGCGGGCGTCGATCCGGCCGGTCCCCCTGCGGAATCCGAGGACGTGAAGGCGTGGCGCGATGTGTGGTCGGCCGGGCACGGGGTCGCCGCCATCGACGACGTGCCGTCGGTGGCCGAGCTCGTCGACAGGCTACGACGAGAGTACGACGGGGCCATCGATCGGCTGTGCGGCGGTCACGCCTCGTTGTGACGGTCGGCCTCGTCCAGCCGCTTCTCCATCTCGGCGATCAGCTCGGGGGTCATCCGCGGCATTGGTCCAGTGTCGAAGATGCCACCGGACAGACCCGACGGCTCCAGCGCCCGCTCCACCTCTGACTCGCTGAGCAGGCCCCGGTCGAGGACCAGATCACGGATCGACGTCCCTCCCTTGAGCGCCTCCTTCGCAAGCTTGGCCGCATTGAGGTATCCCAGCTGCGGCATGAGCGCGGTCACCACCCCGACGGACTGGTCCACCTGGGAGCGGAGCCGCTCCTCGTTCGCGGTGATGCCGTCGACGCAGTTGATGCGCAGCGTCCGTACCGCCCGGCGTAGCCAGGTGGAGTTCTGCAGCAGGACGTGCGCCATCACCGGCTCGAACGCGTTGAGCTGGAGCTGGCCGGACTCCGACGCCATCGAGATCGTGACGTCCGCGCCGGCGATGATGAAGGCCACCTGATTGACGGCCTCCGGGATCACCGGGTTCACCTTGCCGGGCATGATCGAACTCCCCGCCTGGACAGCCGGGAGGTTGATCTCGCCGAGGCCGGTCTGCGGGCCGGAGCTGAGGAGGCGCAGGTCGTTGCAGATCTTGGAGAGCTTCATGGCCGCCCGCTTCATCGCCGACGACACCGACATGAACACGCCGGTGTCGCTCGTCGCCTCGATGAGATCGGCGGCTTGCCTCAGCTCCTCGTAGCCCGTGATCTCGCGCAGGTGCCGCATGACCGCCTCGCCGAACCCCTTCGACGCCGCGATGCCGGTGCCGATGGCCGTCGCACCGAGGTTCAGCTCCAGCAGCATCTCGCGGACGTCCTCCAAGCGGTCGACGTCCTCCCCGATGGTGGTGCCGAACCCCCGGAACTCCTGGCCCAGCGTCATCGGCACGGCGTCCTGGAGCTGGGTGCGGCCCACCTTCAGGACATCCCGGAACTCCCTGCCCTTCTGCGAGAACGAGTTACGCAGCAGCCGCATCTCCTGCATCAGCCCATAGACGCCGTAGGCGACGCTCAACTTCACGGCGCTCGGATAGGTGTCGTTGGTCGACTGGGACTTGTTGACGTGGTCGTTCGGGGAGATGAACTCGTAGTCGCCGAACGGCCTGCCCGCAAGGTCGAGGGCGCGGTTGGCGATCACCTCGTTGACGTTCATGTTCGTCGAGGTGCCGGCTCCACCCTGGATCACGCTCACGACGAACTGCTCGTGCAGTTCGCCGTCGATGATGTCCTGGCAGGCCCGGTCGATGAGGCCCGCGCGCTCGTCGTCGAGCACCCCCAGCTCATTGTTGGCCCTCGCGGCGGCCTGCTTCACCTGGGCGTACGCGATGAGGAGGTCGGGATAGACGCTGATGGTGCGGCGGCTGATGGCGAAGTTCTCCATGGCCCGTGCGGTGTTGATGCCCCAGTAGGCGTCGTCGGGGATGCTCATCTCACCGAGGGAGTCGCGCTCGATCCGCATTGACCGGTCCTTTCGTCCGCGCCAACGCTACCGGGTTAGATGGGCACATGGAGCTGATCGCCTGGGTGGCGCTGCGAGACGACGCCGACCGTGTACTGCTCGCGCGCCGCAGCGGGACCTCGCTCGCCGACGGGCTGTGGAACCTGCCCGGCGGGCACATCGAGGACGCGGAGCCGGCCCCGGTGGCCGCCGCACGCGAGGCCGGCGAGGAGGTCTGCGCCCGCCTGTCGCCCGACGACCTCGTGCACGTCGGGCTGCAGCGCTTCGACGTGCCCTACACCCTCGGACGGGCCCAGGGGTTCAACTTCTTCTTCGAGGCCAGGCGGTGGTCGGGCGAGCTGGCCCCGGGAGAGGCAACCTCCGAGCTGGCCTGGTTCGCCCTCGACGACCTCCCGGCTGACATCCTCCCCTGGCTCCCCGCCGCCCTACAGACGCATCTGGTCGAGCGCAGGTTCTACGTCGAGACCGTCGGCTAGGCAACGGAGGCGGACCGCCGCTTCCAGCGCCATCCAGGCCTGCAGCTGGGTGGACAGTTCCACGCGGTGAGGGACGCGCGGGTCTCCTGTGTCGCTGGGGAAGACTGTAACCGGGCGGCCCCGCCAGCCCCGGGTCTCCCTGCCCCGCCACAGCTCTTCAGCCGTGTCCCTCACCAGAACCGACGCCTGCTCCCTCGCCGACGACGGCAGTCGCGCGTCGCAGGCGGCGAGAGCCAGATAGCGCGTGAGGATCCCGGTGAACAGTCCGCCGTCCCCCGACCCGTGGGTGATCAGCACGGACGTGCCGGGGCGGACGAGGTGCCGGGCGACGTCGTCGACGAGTTCGGCTGCGGCCGTGAGGCTCGCCCGGTCGCCGAGGGCCAGCATCGCTCCGAGGATCGGCCCCTGGTTGTAGGTGAACACGTGCGGCACCAGCACGGGACTCGGCCCACCCTCGAGCCGTAACCCGTCCCTGACAAGCCCCGTACCCGGGTCACGAAGGTGGGTCTGCAGCCAGCCCACAAGCGTGCGGGCAGTCCCGTGGTCACCGGACCGGGCCAGGTACAGCGCGATGGGTCCCGTCGCCGCCGTGTTCTTGAAGTCACGCGCCCGGTGCCAGAAGGCGCCGCCTCCCCACTCGTCGGTGACCGCTGAGCGCAGATCCGCGTGAAGCCGCCCCGTCGACAGCCCAGCGCGCTGGCAAGCGAGCGCGAGCCAGGCCATGTCGTCGAAGTACGAGTTACGAAACCGCATGCCGTTGCGGAGCCAGATCCCCCGGTGCTGGCGGCCGATGAGCCCCGTGGACACCGACGGGGAGTCTCGCTCGGCCGCGTCGAGCAGGCAGTCGAGGAAGTGCGCCTGCCACCAGTAGTGCCACTCGCCACCGTCCGAGCCAGGGCGCGCGACCGCGCCCAGGTGGGTGCCCGGCACCCACCCGAATACACGCTGCCCGAAAACCTCGACGACCGAGCGCGCGGCCTCGTCGGCCCTGCGCACCGCTGCGTCGGCAGCCGGGAGGCTCATGTGGCCAGGTTGGCCAACAGGATCGTCTCGGCGAGCGCCGCCTTGGCGAAATCGCCCATGTCCAGCGACTCGTTCAGGCCGTGCATGCGCGACGTCGGATCGACGACTGCGGTCAGGAGCACCAGCGACCCGGGGTTGCGCTCGGCGAACTCGTTGGCGATCGGGATGGAGCCGCCGACCCCCATCTCGACCGGGGCGACGCCGAAAGCCTCCTCCAGCGCCTCGACGGCGACCCTCGCGCGTGGGTCGCTCAGATCGATCCGCGTGCCGGACCCGCCGCGCTCCGGGTCGATCTCGACCCGCGCGCCCCAGGGAGCGTTGGCGGTCAGGTGCTCGCGCAGCGCGGCCTCGGCAGCGACCGGGTCCTGTGACGGCGCGATGCGCACGCTGACCTTGGCGCGGGCGCTCGGGATCAGCGTGTTGGACGCGTCCTTGATGCTCGTCGTGTCGATGCCGACGATGGAGACGGCCGGCCTCGTCCACATGCGCGCCGAGGCCTTGCCGTCGCCGAAGAGTTCGACGCCGTCGAGGACGCCCGCCTCCGCGCGCAGCGCGTCGTGGTCGTAATCCACCTCGGGGTCGGGGTCCTGCACGAGGCCCTTGATCGCCACGTTGCCCTCCTCGTCGTGCAGCGTCGACAGGAGCCGGCACAGAGCCGTGACCGCGTCCGGCACGAGGCCTCCGTACTGTCCGGAGTGGACGCCCGACTCCAGCGTCGACACGGTCACCACGGCATCGATGAGTCCGCGGAGGGTCGTCGTGAGGGCAGGCTGGCCGACCTGCCAGTTCATGGAGTCTGCAATGATGAACAGGTCCGCGCTGGTCTCCTCCGGATGGGCGTCGAGGAGGTCCTTCATCGACGGCGAGCCGATCTCCTCCTCGCCCTCGATGAACACCTTGACGCCAACCGGCGGCTTCCCGTCGAAGGCGCGCAGCGCCGCCAGGTGGACGGCGATGCCGCCCTTGTCGTCGGCAGATCCGCGCGCGTACAGACGGCCCTCGCGCTCCATCGGGCTGAAGGCGTCGGTGGTCCATCCCGCAGCGTCTCCTGTGGGCTGGACGTCGTAGTGGGCGTAGAGCAGCACCGTCGGCGCGCCCTCGGGGGCCGGGAAGTGACCGTAGACCGCAGGCTTGCCGCCACCGTCCAGCAGCCTGACCTCCGGGCACCCAACCCCGCGGAGCAGGTCGGCGACGGTATCTGCGGCGGCGAGCACGTCGTCGTGGTGCTCGGGCAGAGACGACACCGACGGGATGGCGATCAGTCGCTTCAGATCGGCGATGACAGACGGCAGGACGGCGTTGACGGACTCGGTGACACTCATGGCCCCAGCCTAGCCACCGCCATTCTCCGGCTCTCGCTACCGTCGCCACTTCCGGGAAGCGGGAGAGTTATTCTGTTTCTGTGAAACAAGCACCGCCCACCCTCGCCCCGCTGCTGCGAAGCGACCTCCAGGGCGAGTTGCTCGCGTCGCTGTTCCTCCACCCCGACGACGAGCACACGCTGAGTGATCTTGCCCGCCTACTCAAGGCCCCTCTGACGACGGTGCACAGCGAGGTCGAGCGACTGGCGGCCGGCGGGCTGCTGGAGGAGCGGCGGGTGGGTAGGGCGCGTCTGGTGCGGGCCAGCGGGACCCATCCGCTGGCCCCGCCTCTCACCGAACTGCTGACGCTGACCTACGGCCCGGTGGCGGTGCTGCCCGCCCTGCTGCGTGACCTGCCGGGGCTGGAACGGGCCTACGTGTATGGATCGTGGGCGGCGCGCCGTCTCGGGGAACCTGGCCCACAGCCGGAAGACGTAGACGTGCTGCTCGTCGGGAAGGTGTCCCGCCGAGCCGCGGCCAAGGCTCAGGGCGCAGCGACCGCGGCCCTACGCCAGGAGGTCAACCTCACGATCCTGGATCCCGGGGAGTGGGAACGGCCCAGCTCGGGGTTCGCCAGCACGGTCAAGGCCGGCCCGTTGGTGCCGATCGATCTGGGCGAGAAGTAGGCTCGGACGATGGTGCGACAGGATCTGGCCGACCTCATCCGCGAGCGCCGCATCGAGACGGTGGCCCGCGACCCCGAGCAGGTGGCGCTCCTGCGCGAGCAGGCGCGGGCGCATCTCCAAAGCTCCAGGATGATCGGCCACACCGACCCCGCGGGCGCGTTCTCGCTGGCCTACGACTCGATCCGCAAGCAACTCACCGCCCTCCTCTTGGACCACGGTTTCCGCGCCAAGAGCGCCGGCAGTCACGCGGCGACGGGTCAGGCGGCTGCGAAGCTCCTCAAGGGATTCGACACGGACGGCTTCGAGTGGCTGCGGCTGGTGCGCAACGCGACCGCCTACGGATCCGACAAGCAGCCCCCGGCCGGCCTGGCCGACCTCGAGGACGCCTGGGAGTTCGCCAGCGAACTCGACGCCCTCCTCCCACCAATAACGTCTTCCTGAGTAGCGGCCGTAAGGGACGAACGGCTCCGCGTTCAACGTCTCCCTGAGTAACGGCCGTGAGGAACCAGCCACGCCCCCACACGCCTCCCTGAGTAGCGGCCGTGAGGAACGAACGGCTCCGCATTCAACGTCTCCCTGAGTAGCGGCCGTGAGGGACGAACGGCCGCGAAGGTCTTATGGTCTGTCAAGTGGTGTGGGGGAGGTTGTTGAGGTCTGTTTGGAGGGCGGTCCAGAGGTCTCGGGTGACGTGTCGTTTGAGTGCTCGGATGGCTTCGGAGCGGGTCTTTCCTTCGGATACTCGGCGTTGGATGTAGGTCTTGGATCGCGGGTCGGTTCCGAGGCGTCCGATGACGACGCGGTGGATGACGCTGTTGGCTTGCCGGTCGCCCGAGCGCGACAATCTCCACCGGCTGGACTTTCCGGATTGAACGGGCAGTGGTGCCACGCCGACAAGTTTGGCGAACGCGTCACCGGAGGTGATCCGGCCGGGGTGACCGGCGGTGATCAACAACTGGGCAGTGGTCACTGGCCCGACATGATGCTGGGCCAGCAGGGTCGGCGCGATCGGGGTGAGGATCCTGAGCAGTTGCGCATCGATCTCGACGATGGCCCGATCATGGTCGAGGCAGGCACGGGCGAGGTCCCTGAGGGCGAGTTTGTAACTGTTGACAGGGTCGTGGAGACGAGTCAGGTCGGGACGCCACGCGGCGATCCGGGCCAGTTTCTGGGCCGAGTTCAACCCCCGCACCTGGTCAGCGAGGTCGTCGGGACAGGTCACCAGCATCCCGCCTACACGGCCCCAGGCCCGCTGCCTGGAGCTCCGGTGATGGGCCCGCAGCACCATCAACGGTCGTAGCGCGGCGATCGCGGGATGATAGTGCTTGGCTAGGCCCTTCTGGGTGCCGGCCGCCGCCGCGGTCGCCGCCCGGTACGCGTCGAGCTCATCGGTCTTCCCGTGCCGGGCCCGGTCACCTCGTTCGGTGTGGTTGATCTCGATCACCTCGATCCCGGCAGCATGCAACACGGCGCTCAACCCGGCACCATAGGTGCCGGTCTGTTCCACCCCGGCCCGCGAGACCCTGCCATGACCCACAGCCCAGTCCAGCAACTCAAGATAGCCGGCCGGGGTGGCCGGGAACTGCTGGTCAGCCACCGGAGCACCGGTCGCCGCATCCACCAACGCCGCGTGATGGATGTCCAGATGGGTATCGATACCCACCACCACCGATCCTGATGGGGGGTTGCGGTGACGGCGCGTGTGTGATGTCTTGTACATGTTGCCTCCCTCAAGGCTTGTCACTATCAGCCGGGAGGGATGGCTCAGCAGGCCGGGGACCGGAGCACTACAGAGATGAGCCCCACACACGCGGGGCACGGTCTTATCAAGCTACCGCCCCGGCCTGACCCATCCCCCAACCCGCACGCGGGGTCAGACACCGGCCCGGATCTCCCAGGGATCAACGAGGCAGGGCACATCGCAGCAACGCCCTCCAGGGCAGTATCGAAGACAGCCACCACCACAAGACCACCGGAAAGCCCGGCACCCTCATCCTTGCTGATCCCCGGGAAACCCGGTACCCCCAATCCTCTCTGTATCGAAGGGCCCCGCACCCAACCGCTCACCCGAGACAGCGGAGCCCCGCGGCAGCCCCTCGATACGGTCACTCGTACCTCGCTCCCTACTCAGGGAAACGGAGAACGCACTCGTACCTCGCCCCTACTCAGGGAAACGGAGAACGCACTCGTTCCTCGCCCCTACTCAGGGAAACGGAGAACGCACTCGTTCCTCGCCCCTACTCAGGGAAACGGTGAACGCAATCGCAAGCGGTCGGAGGAAACGGTTCTCAGTTCAGCGCGTTCGGGAGGGTGTCCCGCCACGCCTGCTTGGCGTCGCCGAGCGGCACCGTGAACAGGCCCACGAACTCCATCTCCGGATCGCCTGTGACCTCGCCCAACCTGGTTGAGGTCACCCCGTGTTCGGCGCACAGCGCCTCGAACTCTCCCACCTGGGCTCCGCTCAGCGAGACGACGGCGCGCGCCGCGGACTCGGCGAACAGCTGGACCGTGGGGTCGCCGTCGGGCAGCGTGACGGCGAAGCCGGCGTCGTTGCGGAAGGCGGATTCAGCGAGCGCGACGGCGAGGCCGCCCTCGCTCACGTCGTGGGCCGACGACAGGAGCCCGCGGCGCGCCGCCTCCCCCATCACGCGGGCCAGCGCCATCTCCTTATCCAGGACTACAGCCGGCGGCATGCCGCCGAGGTGCCCGTCGTGGAGCGCGCTCTCCCAGATCGAGCCCGAGAGTTCCTCCCGGGTCTCCCCGAGCAGCAGGATCGCGTCGCCCGCGTGCGTGAACGCGGAACGGTTCCGCGTGGACACGTCGTCGATGACCCCGAGCACGCCGACGGTGGGGGTCGGCAGGATCGGTGTGGCCGCCGTCTGGTTGTAGAGGCTGACGTTGCCGCCGGTCACCGGGATGCCGAGCTCGCGGCACCCGTCGACCAGCCCGAGGATGGCCTCGGCGAACTGCCACATCACTTCGGGGTCCTCGGGGGAGCCGAAGTTCAGGCAGTCGGTGATCGCCACGGGCTCCGCGCCGCTGACGGCGACGTTGCGGTACGCCTCAGCCAGCGAGTGCTGCGCGCCCAGGTAGGGGTTGAGGAAGGCGAAGCGGGAGTTGGCGTCGAGCGAGAGCGCGATGCCGAGACCCGTCTCCTCGTCGATGCGCAGCATCCCCGAATCCTCGGGCTGCGCGAGCACCGTATTGCCGCGCACGTACCGGTCGTACTGCTGCGTGACCCACGTCTTGTCCGCGACGTTGCCGTGACCCAGCACCTTGAGCACGGCGTCCCGCAGCCCGCCGGGGGTGTTGTCCCGGGGCAGATCCTCGGCACGGTTGGCGTTGACCTGATCGAGCCAGTGCGGCCGATGGTAGGGACGCTCGTAGACGGGACCCTCGTGGGCCACGGTCTTGGGGTCGACGTCGACGATCGTCTCGCCGTGCCACTGGATGATCAGCCGGTCGCCCTCGATGACCTCCCCGACGACGGTGGCCAGCACGTCCCACTTGGCACAGATCTCCATGAAGCGCTCGACGTTGGCGGGCTCCACCACCGCCATCATGCGTTCCTGCGACTCGCTCATCAGGATCTCCTCAGGCGCGAGGTTGGGGTCGCGCAGGGGGACGAGGTCGAGGTCGACGAACATTCCGCCGTCGCCGGCGGAGGCGAGCTCGGAGGTGGCGCACGAGATGCCTGCCGCGCCGAAGTCCTGAATGCCGTTGATGATGCCCGCTTGGAACAGTTCCAGCGTGCACTCGATGAGGAGCTTCTCCATGAACGGGTCGCCCACCTGGACGCTGGGGCGCTTGGCAGGGCCCGTCTCGTCGAAGGTCTCGGACGCCAGGATGGAGGCGCCGCCGATGCCGTCGCCACCGGTGGCCGCGCCGAACAGGATCACCTGGTTGCCGACCCCGGAGGCGTGTGCGAGGTGGAGGTCCTCGTGGCGCAGCACCCCGACGCACAGCGCGTTGACGAGCGGGTTGCCGAGGTAGGACGTGTCGAACTGCACCTCGCCGCCGATGTTGGGCAGGCCGAGGCAGTTGCCGTAGCCGCCGACTCCGGCGACGACGCCGGGCAGCACGCGCCGGGTGTCGGCCTCGTGGAGCGGCCCGAAGCGCAGGGAGTCCATCACGCCGATCGGGCGGGCGCCCATCGCGAGGATGTCGCGCACGATGCCGCCGACGCCGGTGGCCGCACCCTGGTAGGGCTCCACGTACGACGGGTGGTTGTGCGATTCGGCCTTGAAGGTGACCGCGTAGCCCTGGCCGATGTCGACGACGCCCGCGTTCTCACCGATGCCGGCCAGCAGCGGCCCGCGCGGGGTCTCCTGCGACAACGCGCCGAACTTCTTCAGGTGCACCTTGGAGGACTTGTAGGAGCAGTGCTCGGACCACATGACCGAGTACATCGCGAGCTCGGCGGAGGTGGGTCGGCGACCGAGGATCTCGCGGATCCTCGCATACTCGTCGTCCTTGACGCCCAGCGCCGCGTAGGGCTGCTCGACGTCAGGGGTCTGGAAAGCGTCATCAACGGTGTCTGCCACGAGGCACAATCTACCGCTGAATTCGGCTTTCGTAGATTCGCGGCCACCACCGCTCAACACCCCCGTCAGGCCCTTCTAGACCCTCCTCGTAACGGCGATGTTAAATCTCACGATGCGAAAAAAGCCTTGTCGTAGGCCCAATGCGGCTGACAGGATGCACCAATGCACCAGGGGCGACGAAGCCATCGCCCGCGTCTATCTGAGGAGTTTTCATGACGCAACCTCGACCAGCCCGCATCATGCGGGCCCTGGGTGGGAGCCTGCTGGCCGCCGCATTGTGCGCCGGCACCGTGGGCACCGCCTCCGCCGATCAGGCTCTTCCCGAGCCCATCGGCCCCGCCGCGCCCTCCGCCGAAGCCCCCTCGATCGAGGAGATGCTCGCCACCCTCGGCGACGACGTCCTCGCGGGCCGTTGGCTCGTGGAGGTTGAGGGCTCCGCCAAGATCCAGGGCGGCAACGCCGCCAAGGCCAAGCAGGCCCAGGACAAGGTTGTGGCCGCCGCCAAGGCTGAGGGCATCGCCGTCACCGTCGGCAAGAGCTACACCAACACCTGGAACGGCGTCGCCGTCTCCGCGAGCAAGGCCGACGCCGTCAAGCTCGCCGGCATCGCCGGCGTCAAGGGCGTCTATCCCGTCGTCGAGGTCACCAAGCCCGCCGAGGATGCCGCCCGGCCCGACATCGACTACGCCCGCACCCTGACCGGCGCCGACGTGGCCAACGAGGAGCTCGGCTTCACCGGCAAGGACATCAAGGTCGGCATCATCGACTCGGGCATCGACTACAACCACCCCGATTTCGGCGGCTCCGGCGTCAACGCCGAGACCAGGGACTTCCCGGGCGAGCGAGTGAAGTGGGGCCACGACTACGTCGGCGACGTCTACGACGCCAGCAGCGACGACCCGGCCATCAACACCCCCAAGCCCGATCAGTGGCCTGACGACTGTGGCGGCCACGGCACCCACGTCGCCGGCATCGTCGGCGCCGACGGCGGCGTCACCGGTGTGGCCCCCGACGTCGAGTTCGGCGCCTACCGCGTCTTCGGCTGCGACGGCTCCAGCGACTCCGAGATCATCATCGCCGCCATGGATCAGGCCTACGCCGACGGCATGGACATCGTCAACATGAGCCTCGGCGCCTCGCTGCAGACGTGGCCCACCTACCCGACCGCCACCGCGGCCGACCGCCTGGTCGATGCCGGCGTGGTCGTCGTCGTCTCGCAGGGCAACTCCGGCACCAGCGGCACCTTCTCCGGTGGCGCCCCGTCGGTGGCCCACAACGTCATCTCGGTCGGCTCCGTCGACAACTCCGAGTACATGGCCGACTACATCTCCACCGCCGGTGGCGTGGAGACCCCGTTCATGACCTCGACCGGCTCGCCCGAGCCGACCCCCGGGGCCTCCTACACCCTCGTCGCCGGTGACCCGCTGAACGCCTGCGCTCCCCTGGCCGAGGCCACGGGTGAGGGCCAGGCAGTGATCGTCGACCGCGGCACCTGCTCCTTCCACCTGAAGGCCCTGGCCGCTCAGGTGGCGGGGTACGACGCCGTCATCGTCGCCAACAACGCTCCCGGCGTCATCAACATGACCGTCGAGGGTGCGGACGAGATCACCATCCCCGCCGTCTCGGTCCTGCAGGCCGACGGCGCGGCGCTGAAGGCCGAGATCGCGGCCAACGGCGGCTCGACCACCATCGACTTCTCCGAGGAGCCCAAGCGCTTCGACAACCCGACCGGTGGCTACCAGTCCGACTTCAGCTCCTACGGCCTGGCCGCGGACCTGACGCTCAAGCCCGACGTATCCGCCCCCGGCGGCAGCATCTACTCCACCTACCCGCTGGAGAAGAAGGGCTACGCCACCCTCGGCGGCACCTCGATGGCCGCCCCGCACGTGGCCGGCGCCGCGGCGCTCCTCCTCGAGGCGCGCCCCGATCTCGACCCGTACGAGGTCCGCACCATCCTCGCCAACACCGCCAACCCGTTCACGTGGGGAACCCTCCCTGAGGCCGGCGTGGCCGAGCCCGTGCACCGTCAGGGCGCTGGCCTGATCGACATCCCGCACGCGCTGACCACCACCACGACGGTCACCCCGCACAAGATCTCGCTCGGCGAGGGTGAGGCCGGCCCGGTCACCACCACCCTGACTGTGCACAACGCCTCCGACGTCGAGGTCACCTATGCCCTCGACGTGGAGCACGGCGTGGCCACCTACGGCCCCACCGATGTCCCTGGCTTCTACGTGCTGGATGCAACCGTCGAGTTCTCCGCTGATTCGATCACGGTTCCCGCCGGCGGCACCGCCACCGCGACCGTCGTCATCAGCGAGGACTTCACCGACACCGATGACAACGGCGTCGAGTTCAAGGTCCACGGCGCCATCTACGGCGGCTGGATCACGCTGACCTCGGAGACCGAGCAGCTGGTCGTGCCGTTCGCCGGCCTCTCGGGCGACTACCAGGCTCTCCAGGCCGTGGAGCTCGCCGCGCTCACCTACCGCAACGCGAATGGCGGCCTCTCGGTCGCCGCCCCGTGGCGCACCTTCACGATGGTCGACGGCGACATCCCGCTGATCGCCCTCTACCTCGGCGTCCCGGTCTCCGGCCTGTACGTCGACGTGTACAAGGCCAACCCGGACGGCACCAAGGGCGCGAAGGTCCACTCGAACTTCATCAACTACGCCACCGAGTTCGATCTGGGCCGCATGGGCGCCGTCGCCACCATCGCGTGGGACGGCACCTATCAGGGCAACTCCGGCAACAGCAAGCTGCGTCGCGTGGCCGAGGGCAGCTACGTGCTCGAGCTCCGCGTGCTCAAGGCGCTCGGTGACCCGACCAACCCGGATCACTGGGAGACCTACGACCTGGCCCCGCTGACCATCGATTACGCCGACGGCGCCGACACCAGCGCCGGCAACGGCCCCGGTGCCGGCAACCCCAACAAGGGCAAGGACAACAACAGCGGCAAGGGCAAGGGCAAGGGCAAGCCCTGATCCGCTAGCGACCTAACTCAACCTGAAGGCCCCCACCCTCCCGGGTGGGGGCCTTCGACCGCAACGCCAACGGAAAACCGCAACGCCAACGTGGATCGGAACTCGCCGACGATAACCATCAACGCCCCTGATATCTCGGGGGCGTCGATGGGTTCCGGGGGCGAGTGGGCGTGACCGTTGGCGTTGCGGTGGGAGCCGTTGGCGTTCCGGTGAAACCGTTGGCGTTGCGGAGAGAGCCGTTGGCGTCCCCGTGGAACCGTTGGCGTCAGGGACATCGTCGGGCACTGCCACCAGATTCCGAGCCCTTACCCTCGCGCCGACTCAAGGCCGACTTCCAGGTGAGGGAAACGTGAAGTCAACCGCTCGTTCTTGCCCGCTACTCAGGAAAACGTTGCAGGGCCGACGTCGGGACCGCGACGGACGCGATCGGCGACCGCAGACTCGTGCGTGGCCTCGGTGACCAACCGACGCAAGGTGGCCGGCGCGTCCGGGTGCTCGGCCAGCCAGCGGTAGCCGTCCTCGTGACCGTCCGCGGGGAAGCCCCCGGAGACCAGACGCATCGCGATCTCGATCGGCTGGTCGCGCCACACCGATTCGAGACGCTCGAAGTAACGCTCGGCGAACGGCTGCCGCAGATGCTCCTGACCGAGAGCGTTGAAGCCCGCCAGCAGCGCCCCCACCGCGTCGTTGGTCTCACCGCCGACGGAGTGGGCGCGGCGCCACGCCTCCTCCTTGACCTCGGCGTCGGGACGGGAATGGACCGCGCGCAGGTGGGCCGTGCGGCCGGCCGCCGTGTCGTCAGCGTTCAGGGCGGCGTCGAGTTCGACGTCGGTCGCGGAGCCCTGCGTGGCCAGCGACTCCCACGCGGCCCACGAAATGTCCACCGAGACGTCGAGCCCCGGCACTTCGCCGTTGAGCACCCACCGGACGTCCTCGGGCGCGAGCGAGGCAGCGCTGAGGTAGGCCTTGGCCCAGAGCATCTGCTCGGCCGACCCGGGCTCGGCCGCCATCAGGTTGGCCCGGCAGCCGTCCCGCCAGCGGGCTTCGTGACCGTCCGAGTAGCGGTCCAGGGCAACGAGGGCTCGCTGCAGGATCGAGGCGAGGACGCCCGTCTGCCGCTCCCCGGAGCTGAGTACGGCCCCGACGAAGTCCGCTGGGGGCAGAGCGCCAGCTCTCACGTCGGCCCAGAGCGCGCTCCAGGCCACAGCGCGGGCGAGCGCCTTGAGGCTCCCGATGTGGTCGAGCAGTGTCGCCCGGCTGTGTGGGTCGAGCGACACGCGGGCGAACGTGCGGTCGAGGTCGTTGACCAGAACGACGTCGGGCGCGCGCCCTCCGACGGCCTCCGCCACCGGCGTCTCGGGTCCCTCCACCAGCACCTCGTGGCGGGCATCGAGCACCAGCCGATCGCCGTCGAGCACATAAAGGCCGACGGTGGTGGCGTGCGGTCGGTCTGCCTCCGGATCGCCCGCCCCCTCGAAGTCGCGGCGCACCAGCAGCTCCGCGATGACGCCGTCCTCCACGCGGGTCTGGGCACTCAGAGTGTCGTGACCAGCAGTGCGGAGCCAGGCCTCCACCCAGCCGCTGAGATCCCGCGCCGCCTCGGCGTCGAGGGCGGCGATGAAGTCGGCGAGCGTCGCCGCGCCGAAGGCGTGCTGGGCGAAGTAGCGGCGGCATCCGGCGAGGAAGGCGTCGAGCCCGACGTAGTGGACCAACTGTGTGAGGGCCGAGGCGCCCTTGGAGTAGGTGATGCGGTCGAAGTTCGTCTTCGCGGCCTCGAGGTCGGGGATGTCGGCGACCACCGGGTGCGTCGTCGGCATCGAATCGGCGAGGTACGCACCGACCTTCCGGTTGGACGCGAAGTTGACCCACCCCTCCTTGAAGCCGCACGCCTCCACCGAGACGTGGCTGCCCATGAACTCTGCGAAGCTCTCCTTCAGCCATAGATCGCCCCACCAACGCGGGACGACGAGGTCGCCGAACCACATGTGGCTCATCTCGTGCACGAGAGTGTTGGCCCGCGCCTGCAACTGGGCAGGGGTGGCCGGTGAGCGGAAGAGGTAGGACTCGGTGAACGTCACGAGCCCGGGGTTCTCCATGGCGCCCAGGTTGTACTCCGGGACGAAGATCTGGTCGTACTTGCCCCAGGGGTACTCGCCGAACGCCTCGGTGAACCAGTCCAGCCCCGCCTTCGTGAGCCGGAAGAGCTCCTCGGCGTCGAGGTAACGCGCCATGCTCTGGCGGCACAGCAGAGCGAGCTCGATCTTGCCGCGCCACGTGTCGTCGACCCGGTGGTAGGGGCCGGCGCACAGACAGGTGATGTAGGTCGAGAGGGTGGGCGTTGGGGAGAACTCCACGCGGACGACACCCGGCTCCACCTCCTCGCGCGACGCCTCGGGCTGGTTGGACCCCAGCCACCAGTCCGACGGGCCGGTGAGCGAGAAGGTGAAGGGAGCGCGCATGTCGGGCTGCTCGAAGTTGGGGAACACGCGGCGTGCGTCGGCCGGCTCATACTGGGTGTAGAGGTAGGTCTCACCGTCGGCCGGGTCGACGAAGCGGTGGAGCCCCTCCCCCGTGCGCGAATAGTGGCCTCGCCCCCGCACCGTGACCGCGCATCGTTCGGCCGGCAGGCCGGTCAGCTGGATGCGGGCGCCGTCGTGGTGGAACGGCCAGGCTTCGCCGTCCACCAGTACGTCGTCGACCTCGCCGATGAAGTCGACCCACGTGTCCGGCTTCGCAGTGGTGAGCTCAATCGTCGAGGTCACGCGGAACGTCTGCGACGCCTGGTCGCGCGCGTCGCGGACGTCGACGTCGACGGTGTACGAGTGCACGTTGACGGCGGAGGCGCGGTGGGCGGTTTCTGCCTGGGTGAGGTTCGCTGACGACATGGTCACCATCCAAGCACGTCCCGAGAGGTGCCATTCAGCGACATGTACGACCACTATGGTCGCGCGTGTCGCCAAACTGACCCTTTCAGCGCGCCCGATGGCCGCGACGTCGAACAATCGACTGCAGGTCACCCAGAATGGTGGGCCACTTGTGCAACACGTCCCACCACGTGACGCGGATGGTCACATATCCTTGCGCGGCGGCGCTGAGGTCCCGACGACGGTCATTCCGGAAGCCATCAACGTGGCCATGGAACTCGAAGCCGTCCACTTCGAGGATGAGTTTCTCACCGATGAGAAAATCCACGCGCCCAATGCCGTCCAGCACTACCTGCACTCGAAATCCGATCCCGGCGCTCCACAACAGGTGACGAACCACGGACTCGAGAGCCGACTCTACGGTCCCATCCGCCACCGCGACCGCCGTCCGCTTCCGCGCGGAGCATTGGGCCAGAACGTGCTCCAATTCGTGGTCGGGCAGAAGCCGACGGCGACGGATGTCGTCCGCTGCGATCACTCCGTGAACGGCTGGATGGCAGGTGAGGGCCGCCGAGAGCGCAGTGGCGAGCGGCACCACCAGCCGCCCCTCGGCCCCTCCGAACCGACCCCGGCAATCACACCCGTTCTCCGGTAATGGATAGGTGGACCGTGCCTTCCTCGGACGAAGCAGATGGATGCTCCTGTCTGGGTAGGTCCACACGCCGTGCTCACGCAAGGCACTGAGGCAGGTCAGCGAACCGCCCGACCGAACTGCAGCCTTCACTGCATCGGGGACTTGCCCATCAACGACGTGCAGCCGCCCGACGCTGATGTACTCACGCCGATCGAGCGAAGCACGAAAACTTGACGCTGACACGCCGAGCTCGCGCAACTCCGCACGCGAGAAGACTCCTCGCTCTGCGCCATCCAGATATCGCATTCAACCGATCTTGGAGCGCCGCAGGGGCCAGGCCACCGACCTCCCAGTTGTCGGACTACACCAGAGGCGATACGGCCCACACCCGAGGCAGGTGGGACAACACCTACCGCAGAAGGCTAGATGAGGTCGAGCCTCCCGAAGGGTGCAGTTCGGTGACATGTACGACCACTATGGCCGTGCGTGTCACCGAATTGACCCTTTCGAGGCCTCCTGCGCCGACTAGACGCGGGTGCCGAGGAAGGAGATGACCGACTCGAAGAACTTCTGTCCGTCGAGCGACGGCGAGGTGAGGTCCTCGACGTTGTGTTCAGGGTGCGGCATGAGCCCGACGACGTTGCCGCGCTCGTTGGTGATGCCCGCAATGTCGTTGGCCGAACCGTTCGGGTTGTCCAGGTAGCGGAACACCACCTGATCGTTCTCCTCCAGCTTGCGGAGGGTCTCCGGCGAGGCCTGGAAGTTGCCCTCCCCGTTCTTCAGAACGATCGTGATCTCGTCGCCCTTGGCGAACGCGCAGGTCCACGTGGTGTCGATGGTCTCCACCCGCAGCCGCTCGTCGCGGCAGATGAACTGCTGGTTGGCGTTACGGATCATTGCGCCCTCGAGCAGGTGCGCCTCGCAGAGCAACTGGAATCCGTTGCAGATGCCGAGCACCGGCATCCCCTTGCGTGCAGCGTCGATGACCGTGTCCATGACCGGGCTGAACCGCGCGATGGCGCCGCAGCGAAGATAGTCGCCGTAGGAGAAGCCGCCTGGCAGGACGATGGCGTCGACGCCCTCGGTGGAGTCAGAGCCGTGCCAGAGCGGGACCGCTTCGGCGCCAGCCAACCGCACCGCGCGGAGGGCGTCATGGTCGTCCAGGGACCCGGGAAAGGTCACGACACCGATCCGTGGCATCAGTCGGCCACCACGTCGAACGACTCGATCACCGTGTTAGCGAGCAACGTCTCCGCCGCCTCCTCGATACGGGCCAGCAGCTCCGGCGTCAACTCGCCGTCGACCTCAATCTCGAAGCGCTTGCCCTGGCGGACGCTCATGCCGTCGAATCCCAGGCGGCGGAGGGCGCCGGTGACGGCCTTCCCCTGCGGATCAAGGATCTCGGGCTTCGGCATGACGTTGACAACGACGCGTGGCATGGCCCGAATCCTAGTCGCGCAGGGCGGCAAATGGCCAAAGTCTTGCAAGGGCCCGCCGCTACAGCGACGGGGCCCCTAGCTCGTGAGGGTCGGACAGGCCGGATTAAGCGAGTAGTCAGCGGGGGCGCGAGACCGTCGGATCGTCGGCGATGGAGAACCGCAGTGGGAAGTCGCGGGCGGCGCCGACGCCGATGCGCGGACCGGACACGATCGTCGGGGCGGGCCCTGAGCGTGGGAGCAGCGTGATGCCGCTCGAGCCGTCGAGTGCGGCACCGTTGTCGTCCAGCGTGATCCCGAGCGCCACCGTAAGTCGGGCGGGGCCGGACGCCAGGTCGAGGTCGGTTCGGGTGACGCCGCGCTCGGAGCGGCGGGCGCGGGCGATGTCCGCCCCGTCGATGACCTCGCCCGCGCGGATGAGCAGCCCGGTGGGGGTCCCGGGCGGACCCACGACGGCGTTGAAGCAGGTGTGCAGACCCATGTGGCGGTAGACGTAGGCGTGCCCGGCGGGGCCGAACATCGCCTGGTTGCGTGCGGAGGGTCCGCGGTAGGCGTGGGAGGCGGGATCGTGTGGGCCGGCGTACGCCTCGACCTCGGTGATCCGGAGCGTGACGGGTCCGGGGTCGCGGTCGACGGTCAGGTGCCCACCGAGAAGCGCCCGTGCCTCCTTCGCCACGGAGTCCAGGGCCTGCAGCGCGTCGAGTGGGAGCTCGGTGAAGCTGACGTCGCGTGGGATGAGCATCAGGCCTCGGGGACGTCGAGGATTCGCCGGAGTGCGCCGTCGAGGGGCGACGCAGGGAGCGGTTTGCCGTCGGCCTCGTTGACGCTGGCGATGAGGCGTCCGCTGGAGAGCAGCCACGCGCCGCGCGCTCGCCACAGGTCGTCGACGGTCAAAGCCCCGACCTTGACCTCCAGCCCCGCCGCGGGGGCCTTCTCGAGCAGTTCCGCGATCGTGATCGAACGCAGAATGCCGTCAAGGGGCGGGGTGTGCAGGACGCCGTCGAGATCGAGCACGACGCTGGACGTGGGGCCTTCGAGAATGGCGCCGGACGGGGTGACGAAGATGACGTCGTCGGCCCCGTTGGCGATGGCATAACGCTTGGCCGCCATGTTGATGCCGTAGGAGAGCGACTTGGCGCCAGGGAGGAGCCACGGGAGGTCGACGATGCCGTTGCCCTCGAACCCGCGGTCGAGGAGAAGAACGCGGACGCCCTCGTAGCGTTCGCGACGCGTCGCCGCGTCGAGGGGCGCGGCCAGCACGTAGCCGTTGCCCTGGCCGCCTGCAGGGCCGCGGGTCTGGATGAGGCGCAGCACCGCCTCCGGCTCCGCCTGCCAATCCCAGGCCTGGAGGACCGCGTCGACGGCGCGCCGGTAGCCGGCTTCGTCGGGCGCGGGGAGGGCGAGGATCTTGGCGGAGTCGGCCAACCGCCCGAGATGCTCGTCCAGGTCGCGGGCGATCCCGTTGGCGGCCAGCAGGGCGTCGAAGACGCCGTCGCCGCGGACCACGCCGTCGTCGTCGGCCCGCACGATGGGCGTGGAGGGGTCGACAAGTGAGCCGTCGAGGAGGGCAAGCATGCGTGTGGCCATGCGCCCGACCATACCCGCCCCCGCCGCCCACTGGGCGTGGGGGACGGGTCGACCCACCGACGCCCTGAGTCCACCCGATTCACCCTGAAAAAACGCGCCTCGGCCGCCATATGCGCCTTCGCACCTCATTTCTTCAGGACGAACGCAAAGGCTCGGCGTGCGGACAGGTCGTCCCTAACGCGGAGGGCTGAAGTCTGTACCTGTCAGACGTCGGTAGGCCTCGAGGTAGCGCTCGCGAGTGGCGGCGACCACGTCGTCGGGAAGCGCAGGCGGCGGGGTGTCGGACGACCTGTCCCAGCCCGAGTCGCGGGCGAGCCAGTCGCGCACGTACTGCTTGTCGAAGCTGGGCAGCGACTCTCCCGGCTGCCACAGTGCGGCGTCCCAGAAGCGGGACGAGTCCGGGGTCAGGACCTCGTCCGCCAGCACGAGCGTGCCGTCTGGACGTCGGCCGAACTCGAACTTCGTGTCGGCGAGGATGATTCCCCGCTCCGCCGCGATGCCCGCGGCGCGGGTGTAGATCGCGAGCGTCAACCGACGCAGTTCCTCGGCGAGCGCCGAGCCGTGAAGGTCGACGATGGTCGCGAAGTCGACGTTCTCGTCGTGCTCGCCGAGCCGGGCCTTGATGGCGGGAGTGAAGATGGGTTCCGGGAGCTTGTCCCCGTCACGGAGACCCTCGGGCAGAGCGACCCCGCAGACCGTGCGCGACTCCTGGTACTCGGCCCAGCCGGATCCGGTGAGGTAACCGCGTGCCACGCACTCAACCTCCACCATCTCCAGCGGCTCCACCCAGAGCGCCCGGCCGGCGACGGCGGGCGGTACCTCGGCGCTGAGGACGTGGTTGGGCACGAGATCGGAGAGCTGATCAAACCACCAGAGGCTGAGCTGCGTGAGGATTGCCCCCTTGTCGGGGATCAGCATGCTCAGAACGTGGTCGAACGCGGAGATGTTGTCGGTGGCCACCATGAGGATGCGGTGGTCGTCCGCGTAGAGTTCGCGCACCTTGCCGGCATGGCGAAGGGGCAGTCCGACGAGTTCCTGGAACTGGCTCACGCAACGCAGCCTACCGAGGGCCGCGACGACTCTCAGAGGTCGTCCGCCACGGATCGCTCAGGCGGAGCGGGCGACCACCAGGTCGGCGAGTGCCTGAGTTGTGGCGAGTGACCCGGGCACCATGCCGACTTGGGCATCACGGCAGCGCATCGCAAGCTCCCGCCGTCGGCGGACATCCATGAGCGACAGCGGCACGGCAACCACCCTCTCGCATCGCGCACGCAGCTGACCGATGACCGCTTCGAGGTCGTTGGTGTCGGATACGGACGCCACCGCCCACGCTCTGTACCCGTCCTGGCCAGTGTTGAATACCCGTTGGATGGCCGTCCTGTCGGAGGCCCCGAACCGCTGGTCAAGGAGAGCCACAACGCCGGTGTCACGGGAGGGCCGCACGTCGGCCGCCGAGAGCAGCTCTTCACAGGCGTGGAGCAGCCTGGGGTCCGGGCCAAGTGGTGGGGCAACCTTGATATCCGCCCCGCCGGCTCCCAGCCGGCGGGCCACCTCGGACAGCTCCGTGTGGAGTTCATCACTGGGTGTGACCATGATCGGCACGACGACGGCGCGGTGCCGGAGCTCGGCCGCCAGGTCGTCGGGCGACGGGCTGTGGTGGTCGAGGAAACAGGCCCCGACGCCGCGCCCCGACCGCACGCGATCCCGCACCCGGTCTGCCAGCAGCTCGACATCGGCGGCATGCCGCGGGTCGCTGGAGCCGCGGGCGATGATGACGATGTCGGGCATACGATCAACCTACGCTTCGCCTCCGACAAGCCCCTAACGCTTGTTGACGGCGACCGTTCTCACCCCCGAAAGTGTCAACTTTCGGAGACCTCCAATCCCCGAGCGTCCGTCCACCGTGATCCCTGAGCTTGTCGAAGGGTAACGGCTCCGCTACAACCGTCGCCCCCAGCCACAGGGCGGCGAGCAGGATCAGGGCCGCAACCCTTCGACAAGCGCAGGGAACAGGCTCGAATCGCTCCCTGAGCAGTGACGAGCGCTCTGCGCGAGGAGCGTCCGTCGAAGGGTAACGGCCCAGCCACCTACCGCCGCCCCCGGCCTCAGGGCGGCGACCTGGATCAAGGCCGTGACCCTTCGACAAGCTCAGGGAACAGGCTCGAATCGATCCCTGAGCAGTGACGAGCGCTCCGCGCGAGGAGCGTCCGTCGAAGGGTAACGGCCCAGCCAACTACCGCCGCCCCGGCCATAGGGCGGCGAGCAGGATCAAGGCCGTTACCCTTCGACAAGCTCAGGGAGCACGGACGACAAGCTCAGCGAGCAGGATCGGTGATCAGCCTGACTCCGTGCCGTTGAGGGTCCTGACGGCCCGGGCCGAACCAGACACGTCGAACCCGATCTCATGGATACCGATCAGCCCGAGGAAAACAGTGTCGTAGGTGGACGAGATCCGGACCGTGGCCGTTGAGCCCCCAGACACCGTGACCGCGGCGCTGTAGCCGCTCACGTTGGCGAAGTTGAGAGCCGCCGATCTGGCCCGCGGCACGTCCAGCACTGGCCCCGCGGGTCCGATGACAATCTCGTGCGTCGCCGCCCTGGCGGCCTCCGCGGCGATTGCCCGAGCCTCCTGCGCGGCTGTCGCGTGGCCGGAGAAATCCACGCCAATGCCCACGGCCACGATGAAAGCGGGCAAAGCCATTGCGGTCCACACCGACAGCGCCAGACCACGCTCGTCTAGTCTCATCAGGCCCCGGCCAGGTTGACCGACTGCATCTCCCCGACGATGACCTCGGCCGACCGACGCACCTCCAGGGGGATCGTGCCCGAGTACCCCGCAGCAGACCAGTCGATGGACCAGTCCGTGCTGGCCGTCACGGTGTAGCGACCCTCGGAGTCGTAGACATACCCGCAGTCGGGCGACGGCACATTGCGGCCGCCGGTCCCTGCCATCGTCCAGCGGGTCCCCTGCCCGCAAGAGACCGTGGCGCCGTCGCCCATGCTCCAGGTGACCTGGGACGATGACGCGTTCAGCGACACCGTGATGCCGGCGGCCGTGGCGCTGGTGCTCATCGTCCCCCACTGGGTGGACGACGGTGACTCGGCCCACAGCCAGGTGTTCCAGCCGACCACGCTCATCCGGGCGGCCGTGTCGCCGCGCGGATGGATGCCGAGGTCGATGGCCTCGATCCCGATCGACGCGGCCGCCTGCCGAGCAGCGGCTTCCGCCTCAGCCCGCGTCACCACGTCCGCCTCCGGAGCCGACGGCAACCACCGCATGAATCGCGAGCCAGCGTCGGGGTCAAGCGAGCCATTCGGGCTCGTGCAGAGGTAGATCGAACCACTGGCGCGCCCCTCCCAAATAGGGTGGCTACGGGCCGGTTGGTTCTCAGCCGGGATACACCAGGCTCCTGCGATCGAACTCCACACGCCGTGTGGTGTGTCGCATGGGAGCACTCGCCCTAGGAACTTGCAGGCTCGACTGCTGCTCGGCCCCTTGACTGCCTGCGAATCGGAGGCTCCCTGAGCTGAGCTCTTCGGTTGAGCAGTCGCTCCGGTTCCGCCTGCCAAATTAACAACGACGTTCTCCTGAGAGCCTCCTACGGCCAACCTCGACCAGTCATCATCAGCCGTAGCGCTCTGGCTAGCAACCGCCAGACTGATACCCATAGCCACCGCAACAAGACATCTTGTAGGGCTCAGCATGAACTCTCCCGGTTACGAATGGACGCGATGCGCCAACGGCCGTCCGATCCTCTCTCAAGCGTTGCTTGCTCCTCCATGTTCGATAGGGATCGGGGGATGACTTCGCCACTCTCGGAATCCTGGACCTGCAAACCACTCCTATCGAAGCAATAGGCGACCAGCGCCGAGTCCACGGCACCACTATCGGGGTGCGGGATAGTGACCACCACATCACGGAAACGAAATCCTTCAGTGAGTACCTCATTGGCCCCGCGAAGCCGCTGGACCTGCCCCAGTGTTTCTGGCAATTCCTCATCGGTGACCAACATCGTCAATTCGGTCAAGTCGCCCAGCCCAGGGTCCGCCGCGTACTTTGCGAACTGGGTGTAGTACTCCGTCCACGCCGCTCGGACGGCTGCCTGTTCGGGCGACTCCGTGGCCGGCGGCGGGGGGAACGACTCCACGGCGGTCGGCGAGGGCGAGGGGCTGGGGGTCGCGACAGCCGACGGAGCCGACGTCGTCGGGCTCGGGGACGGGGTTGACACGGTCGAAACCGTGGAAGTGGGAGGGAGGCTCGTCTGAACCGGCTCCTCGGGCGTGCACGCCACGAGCAACCCCACGCACATCAGCGACAGCGCGATCCTTCGCATTACGCATCCCCTCTCTCCGGACCCCGACATTCAAGCAAGCGAACGGGCCGTCCAACAGTGCGAGCTGGGCATCTGTGGATAACGTCGGGGCATTCAGTCAACTTTCGGAGACCCCGACCCGCGCGGGGCACCGCGGTAACAGTGACCCGAAACTCGTCGGTAGGCTTCTCGCATGAGCACAACGCCAGACTGGATCCGTTTCTACCAAGACGGCGTTCCCGCCGAGATCGAGCTGCCCACCGAGTCACTGACCGCGATGTGCGAGCGCTCCTGCGCGGGAGCCGCGGACAAGGTGGCCACCGAATTCTTCGGCGCCACCATGACGTACGCCCAGCTGGGCGAGCGCATCGCCCGAGCAGCCGAGGGGCTCCGGAGGCTCGGCGTCGGAGCGGGAGACCGGGTCGCGATCCTGCTACCCAACTGCCCGCAGCACCTCGTCGCGTTCTACGCCGTGCTGCGCCTCGGGGCGGTCGTCTGCGAGCACAACCCACTCTCCACCGAGCGGGAACTGGCGGAGGTCTTCACCGATCACGGCGCACAGGTCGCCGTGGCGATGGACTCCGTGGCGCAGCGGGTGAAGGCGGCCGCGCCTGCTATCACGGTGGTGGCGGTCAACCTCGTCGAGGCGTTTCCGACCGTCAAGCGACTGGCGCTGAGCCTCCCGATCCCGAAGTTGAAGAAGCAGCGCGCCCTGCTGACCTCGGGCGACCGCGGCGACGTCACGTGGCGCGAGCTCGTGGCCAATGACCCCATCGACGACGGCCACCCGCGCCCCGACGTGCACGACCTCGCGGCCATCCAGTACACGAGCGGCACCACCGGGCTGCCGAAGGGCGTCATGCTCAGCCACTTCAACATGTACTGCAACGCGCTGCAGGGCGTGGCCTGGATGCACGGCGCGCGCGACGGCGAGGAAGTCAGCTACGCCATGCTGCCGATGTTCCACGCGTTCGGGCTGGTCCTGTACGTCACATTCGGCGTCTACAAGCGCGCCCACCAGGTGCTGTTCCCCCGCCCCGACACCGACCTGGCGCTGGCCGCCATGAAGAAGCGGCCCCCGACCATCTATTGCGCAGTCCCGCCGATCTACGAGAAGACCGCCAAGGGGGCCGCCGAGAGGGGCGTCTCCCTCAAGGGCGTGCGCTGGTGCATCTCTGGGGCGATGACGCTGCCCGACGACGTCGTCGAGCTCTGGGAGTCGGTCTCTGGAGGTCGGTTGGTCGAGGGCTATGGGCTCACCGAGTGCGCGCCCATCGCCATGGGCAATCCGTTCAGCGCCAGCCGCAAGACCGGCACCATCGGCATCCCCTTCCCGTCCACTCTGCGGCGTGTGGTCGACGAGGACGGCGTCGACGTCGCCCCGGGTGAGCCCGGCGAACTCTGGGTCCGCGGCCCCCAGGTCTTCCAGGGCTACTGGAACAACCCCGAGGCCACCGCTGAGGCGCTGACCGACGACGGCTGGCTGCGCACCGGCGACATCGTGACGCTCGACGATGACGGTTTCGCGACGATCGTCGACCGCAAGAAGGAGATCATCATCACCGGCGGCTTCAACGTCTCGCCCAGCGAGGTCGAGCGCGTGCTGCGCGAGCATCCCGGTATCGAGGACGTCGCCGTGGTCGGCATGCCGCGCGAGCAGGGCGACGAGGAGATCGTCGCGGCCGTCGTGGCCCCGCACGGCGTCGACACCGGAGAGGTACGCGAGTGGGCGAAGCAGCGCCTCTCGCGGTACAAGGTGCCGCGCCGGATCGTCGTCGTGGCTGAGCTGCCGAAGTCGCTCATCGGGAAGGTGCTGCGCGGACAGGTGCGCGAGCAGCTGGCCGACTGACGGGGCCGGTCGAAGCCCGACCTACAGCACCGACCCCGGTCGGTAGGACGCGGCCTCGGGGTCGGCCGCCACGACGTCGGCCACGCGCTCCGCGATGCGTGCGACCTGGGCCTGCGCGGTGCCGGCCAACTCCAGCGGGCTGCCGACCAGCGCCTCCAACTCCTCACGGCTCAGCCCCAGCCGCTCGTCGGCGGCGAGGCGGTCGAGGAGATCGTTGGTGCGGGCGCCCTTGCGCAGGTCCAGGGCGACGGCGACGGCGTGCTCCTTGATGGCTTCGTGCGCCACCTCCCGACCCACCCCGCGGCGGACCGCGGCCATGAGGACCTTCGTGGTGGTGAGGAACGGCAGGTAGCGGTCCAGCTCAGCCTCGATGACGGCGGGGAAGGCGCCGAAATCGGCGAGCACGGTGAGGAAGGTCTCGAACAGCCCGTCCAGCGCGAAGAAGGCGTCGGGCAGGGCGACGCGGCGCACCACCGAGCACGAGACGTCCCCCTCGTTCCACTGGTCGCCCGCCAGCTCGCCGACCATCGACACGTAACCGCGCAGGATCACGGCCAGACCGTTGACCCGCTCGCACGAGCGCGTGTTCATCTTGTGGGGCATCGCCGAGGAGCCCACCTGTCCCTCTTTGAAACCCTCGGTGACCAGTTCGAGCCCGGCCATGAGCCGGATCGTGGTGGCCACGTTCGACGGCGCCGCGGCGATCTGCGCCAACGCGGTGACCGCGTCGTAGTCGAGCGACCTCGGGTACACCTGTCCCGTGGAGGTGAGCACGTCAGCGAAGCCGAGTTCAGCGGCGATCCGGCCCTCCAGCTCGGCGAGCCTTCCGGCGTCCCCGCCGAGGAGATCCAGCATGTCCTGCGCAGTGCCGACCGGTCCCTTGATGCCTCGCGCCGGATAGCGGCCGATCAGATCGTCGAGGCGCCCGAGCGCCACCAGGAGCTCGTCGGCCGCCGTCGCGAAACGCTTGCCGAGCGTCGTCAGCTGTGCCGCGACGTTGTGGGAACGCCCGGTGAGGGGCTGGTCGGCGTACTGCGTCGCGAGCCGCGCAAGCTGGGCGAGCGCCGCGACCACCCGAACGCGGACGAGCCGAAGGGACTGGAGCACCTGCAACTGCTCGATGTTCTCGGTGAGGTCCCGGGACGTCATTCCTTTGTGGATGTGCTCGTGGCCCGCCAGGTCGTTGAACTCTTCGATGCGCGCCTTGACGTCGTGCCGGGTGACGCGCTCGCGGGCGTCGATCGAGGCGAGATCTACCTGCTCGACGACAGCCTCGTAGGCCGCGATGACCGCGTCCGGATCCGCTCCGCCGAAGTCGACGCCGAGGTCCCGCTGCGCGCGCAGGACGGCGAGCCAGAGCTTGCGCTCGGAGACGATCTTGGCCTCGGGGGCCCAGATGTCGCGCATCTGGGTGGAGGCATATCGGTTGGCCAGCACATTGGGAACGCTCATGGCTGAAGCCTAGGACCGGGCGCGGGGATAGCGGAAAAGTTGGCGTCGGCATCCCGATCGCTGACACGGCCCCCTTGGGCCCTCGGTGCTTGCTCCATGAGCTTGTCGGAGGGTCCCGCTCGCCTCGCCCCCTGGGGTCGGGGGCGGAGCGCAGTCACGAGGCCGTTACCCTTCGACAAGCTCAGGGACCAGGCGACAAGCTCAGGGCGTGGCAGCGTCGAGGTAGAACCAGCGGCCGGCGCGGCGCGCGAACCGGGACCGTTCGTGCAACACCCCACCGGCGTGGTGGGCGTCGAACTCGACGACCCCCTCCGCGTCGTCCTCTCCCCCGCCGACGACGTCGAGCACCTCGAGGCGGAGCCACTCGACGCCAGCAGCGTCGACGGAGGCGGGTCTGGTGCGCGGATGCCAGGTGCGCCACAGGTGGTCGCTGTCCCCGAAGACGAACGCGCTGTACCGCGACCTCATGAGCGCCTCGGCGGTCCCCGCCTGGCGCGTGCCCGCGAGAAGCGGGCCGCAGCACTCATCCCAGGAGCCGCCTCCACACGGACAATCAGCCATGATCACCTGCTCTCCCGCCCGCCGGGACACGGGCGGTCACCAGTGTGGCAAGGATCGGCGTCAGCCGGTGAGTTCGCCCACCAGATGCGGCTTGCCGTCCTTGTTGACGACGGCGAAGCGCCACCCGTCCCCCTCCCGCTCGGAGGCGAACCCCACCTTGCCCGGCAGGAAGATCGGCTTGGCGAATTGCACCCTCACCGAGTAGGCCTCCGGCAGCTTGCCCCCGAGGGCGGCGACGGCGCGGGCGTGGGTCCACATGCCGTGGATGATCGGGCGGGGGAAGCCGAACAGCCGTGCGGTCAGCGGAGTCAGATGGATCGGGTTGGCGTCACCCGAGACGTCGGCGTACTGCCTGCCCAGGTCCGGGCCCAGCCGCCACTGCTGCGACGGCGTAACGTCGGGGGCCTCGAGCCGGACGGCGGGAGGGGCCTCCCCCGACATCTTCACTCCGGTGGCGAGGTAGGTGGACGTGCCGTCCCACACCAGTTCATCTCCGGCGTGGACCTCGCCGCGCATGGCGTAGGTGGCCCCCTTCGCGTGGGGCTGGAGGTCCTCTGCTCTCACCGAGATGCGCAGCTTCTCCCCCACCGCGACGGGGCGGTGCAGGGTCATCTCGTTCGTGACGTGCACGAGACCGGCCAGCGGGAACGGGAAGTCCTCGGCGGCCATCAGCTCGGTCTGCAGCGGGAAGGTCAGGACGTGCAGCCACGTGGCGGGCACGGAGTCGCGCAGCGCGAAGCCGGTGACGCGGGCGTAGTCCGCGAGCCCGAGCACGCTCTGGGTGTGGTCGAGGACCATCAGCGTGCGGTCGGGGAGCTGCGATCGCTCCCCCGGCCGCTTGAGCAGGCCCTTGGCAGCCTTCAGCCACAGCCCCTCCACCTTCGGCAGGGTCGGCAGCACCTGAACATCGCGCGACATCAGGCGCCCACCAGGTTCTGGCCGCAGACTCGGATGACCTGGCCGTCGACACCCCCGGACGCCGGCCCGCACAGGTAGGCGAGGGTCTCGGCGACGTCGACGGGCTTGCCACCCTGGTTGAGCGAGTTGGTGCGGCGGAAGATCTCCCGCTGCACGAACGGGATGGCGCCGGTCATCTCGGTCTCGATGAAGCCCGGTGCCACCGCGTTGACCGTGATCGGGCGGTCGGCAAGCTCGTCCTTCATCGCCCAGACCAGGCCCATGACACCGGCCTTCGAGGCCGCGTAGTTCGTCTGTCCCTTGTTCCCCGCGACCCCGGAGGTGGAGGCGATGCCCACGATCCGGGCGCTGGTGTCCAGCCCGCCCGGGGCATCCGGGTTGCTGAGGAGGAAGTCGTTGATGCGCATCTCGGCGGCCAGGTTGACGTCGAGGACGGAGGCCCAGAGCTTCTCGTCGAGGTTGGCGAGCATCTTGTCGCGCGTGATCCCGGCGTTGTGGACGATCGCCCAGATCCGCTTCTGCGCGCCGTGCACGCGGGCCACGTGGCCGGCGATCTTCTGGCCGGCGTCGGCGGCGGTGATGTCGAGCTGAAGGGCCGACCCACCGATCTCGTTGGCCACCTTGGCAAGGGCATCGCCGGCGGCGGGGATGTCGACGGCCACGACCGTCGCGCCGTCGCGGGAGAAGGTTCGCGCGATGGCCGCTCCGATCCCGCGGGCGGCTCCCGTCACCACCACGACCCGGCCGTCGAAGGGACGGTCGGTGAGGTCGTGGGGGTCCTTGGACGGGCCCACCCGCCACGCCTGACCGCTGACGAAGGCCGAGCGGCCCTCGAGCAGGAACGACAGGGTGGACGCAAGGTCCGCGGCAGTCGTACCGGGCTTGACGAAGACGAGGTTCGACGTCGACCCGTCGCGGAGCTCCTTGCCGACAGTGCGGTTGATGCCGTCGATGCCCTGCGCAACGGCCTTCGCCTCCAGCCCCTCCACGCCCGTGGCGTCTGTGGCGAGGATGATGATGCGACCGGACTTCTCCAGCCCGCGCATCGCTGGGCGCAGCGCCTGGCGGATCCCCTCGAGCTCGGTGATGCGGCGCACCCCGGTGGCGTCGACGACGACCGCGCCCGGTCTGGTCTGGTACCGCGGCGGCTGCATCCGGCCCTTGTCGTCCTTCGTGCGGGCATCGGCCACGTCGAGCAGCGGCTCCACGGTCGAGACGCCGAGCAGCTGCAGGCACTCGGCCGCCAGCCCGCCGCCGCCGAGTTCGGCCAGCGCGACCGGCCCCGACGGCATGGTGCGCCCCCGACGAAGCGTCGGCGGTTCGCTGAGTCCGGCCTTCTTGGCCACAAACTTTCCGGCCGGGGTGCCGTAGATCATCTCGAGAATGCTCATCTCACGCCTCCAGAATTGCGACGACGCCCTGGCCGCCGGCTGCACAGATGGATACCAGCCCGCGGGAGCCCGGGCCCTTCTCGGCGAGCATTTTCGCGAGCGAGGCGACGATGCGGCCGCCGGTCGCGGCGAACGGGTGCCCGGCGGCCAGGGACGAGCCCTTGACGTTGAGCTTGGTGCGGTCCACGGTCCCGTGGCCGTCTGCTTCCAGCGCCTTGAGGGTGGCCAGCACCGTGGAGGCGAACGCCTCGTGGAACTCGTAGAAGTCGAAGTCGGCGAGCGTCAGCCCGTTTCGCTCCAACAGCGTTGGGATGGCACGCACCGGAGCCAACAGGAGGTCCTCTTCGCCGTTGACGTAGCCGGTGGCTGCCACCTGGGCGTCGACCACCTTGGCCCACACCGGCCAGCCTCGACGTCGGGCCTCCTCCTCCTCGGCGAGCAGCACGAGCGCCGCGCCGTCGGTCAGCGCGGTGGAGTTACCCGCCGTCATGGTGGCCTCGTCGCCCTTGCCGAAGACGGTGCGGAGCTTGCCCAGTGCCTCCATCGAGGTCTCCGGGCGCAGGATGCCGTCGCGCGAGACCTTGAGGTAGGGGGTCACCAGGTCGTCGAAGAAGCCGTCGTCCCAGGCTTCGGCCAGCTTGTGGTGCGATTCCAGGGCGAGCTGGTCCTGATCCTCTCTCGACACCTCCCACTTGGCCGTGGTCCTGGCCTGCGACTCACCCATGGAGAGCCCTGTGCGCGGCTCGACGACACCCGGGGGGACTGGGACGAGATCGGCGGGCCGGATCTTGGCTAGCGCCGCGAGCTTGTCCGGCAGCGACCGGGCGCGGCTGAGGTCCAGCATGGCCCTTCGCATCGGCTCCGACACGACGATCGGCGCGTCCGAGGCGCTGTCGACGCCGCCAGCGATGCCGACGTCCATCTGACCCAGCCGGATCTTGTTGCTGACGTAGACGACGGCCTCGAGACCGGTCCCGCACGCCTGCTGCAGGTCGCAGGCGGGCGTGTGCGCGGAGAGGGCGGAGCCGAGCACGGCCTCCCGCGTGAGGTTGAAGTCACGGGTGTGCTTGAGCACGGCGCCGGCGACCACCTCGTCGACCTTCTGGCCCGCCAGCCCGAATCGCGCGACGAGCCCGTCGAGCGCTGCCGTCAGCAGGTCCTGGGCCGAGGCCATGGCGTACTTGCCGCCGGCTTTGACGAAGGGGGTGCGGTTGCCGCCGACAATCACCGCGGTACGTGTCGTCATTTAAAAGTCCTCCCGGAAGTTCAGGGTCCCGGCTGACCGGTAACCGATACCCAGGGTAGCAGGTACGTCAGGTTTCGGGTACCCTCGGTTACATGAACCAGAAGAGCGGCGCGACGGCGCCCGTCCAGGACGGCCGTGCGTCCCGCTGGGAGGAGCACAACAACCAGCGACGGCGTGCGCTCGTCCAGGACGCCGTGCGCGCCATCCGCAAACATGGCCCGCACGTCGGCATGGACGAGATCGCCGCGCAGGCCAAGACGTCGAAGACCGTCCTCTACCGGCACTTCGGTGACAAGGCGGGCCTGTACCGTGCGGTCGTCGAATCCGTGCAGGACTTCATCGTCCGCAAGCTGCCCCTCGACGAGGCCGACAACCTCCCCCCGCACGAGCTCATCCTGCGGCTTGCCGACGCCTACCTCGCCGTCGTCGAGCGCGACCGCAACCTGTACCTGTTCGTCTCGTCGCGGCCCACCAGCGACTCCCCCGATCCGGTCACGGGCGTCACCACGCGCATCGGCAACGAGGTCGCCACCGTCCTGCGCGCGTGGCTTCGCCGGGAAGGCCTGGACGAGGAGCCGGCCAACATCTGGGGACACGGCGCGGTCGGCTTCATCTGGGCGGTCTCCGACCGCTGGATCATCACTAATTTCCGGCGCCCGCGCGCCGAGGTCGTCGGCTACGTCGACCAGCTTTTCGCCCCCGCATTCGCAGCACAACAAAGGAGTTGACACTCATGTCCATCTCACCCACCGGCGAAGGCCTTCGCCGCGCTCTCGATGGCCCCTTCCACGACCTCAAGCAGCGTTGGCGCGACGAGGTGAGCGCAGACGAGGTGGTCCGCGACACCGCGTTGAGCATGGAGGAGGCACGTGACTGGACCCTCGACCGGGTCAAGAAGCTCGCTCAGCGCGACTTCGTCACCGCAGGCTTCCCCTCCGCGCAGGGCGGCACGGGCACCAGCGCGGAATCCGTGGCGAACTTCGAGATGATGGCCATGGGCGACCTCTCGCTGACGATCAAGTCGGGCGTCCAGCACGGCCTGTTCGGCGGAGCCATCACCAACCTCGGCACCCAGTACCACCACGAGACGTTCCTCCCTGGCGCGATCAACGTCGACCTGCCCGGCTGCTTCGCTATGACGGAACTCGGGCATGGATCGGACGTGCAGTCCATCGAAACGTCGATCACCTGGGACCCTGACACGCAGGAGTACGTCGTCCACTCCCCCTCGCCCACAGCCACGAAGGCCTACATCGGCAACGCGGCCCGCGACGGTCGCATGGCCGCGGTGTTCGGTCAGCTCTGGGTCGACGACGAGCACCAGGGCGTACACGTCGCCCTGGTCCCCATTCGTGACGAGGACGGCAACCCCATGCCGGGCGTCACGATCGGCGATCACGGCCACAAGGGAGGCCTGCTCGGCGTCGACAACGGCACGATCTCGTTTGAGCACGTTCGGGTCCCCCGGTCGATGCTGCTCGACCGCTATGGCGGCGTCGGCGAGGACGGCGCCTACCACTCCCCCATCGAGTCCAAGAACGCCCGCTTCTTCACCATGCTGGGCACGCTCGTGCGCGGACGCATCTGCGTCGGCGGCGGCGCTGCGTCAGGTGCCCGCAAGGCCCTGGCTATCGCCGTCCATCACGGACTCAACCGTCGGCAATTCCGCCGCGCCGGCCTCGGCGAGGAGATCCCGCTGTTCGACTACCTCAGCCATCAGCGTCGCCTCCTGCCGCACGTCGCTCGGGCCTACGCGTATGGGTTCGCGCAGAACGAACTCGCCCAGCAGCTGCAACGCGTGCTCGATCAGGAGGATCCGGGCAGCCCCGCGTCCCGCGAACTGGAGACCCGCGCGGCCGGGATGAAGGCCCTCCTGACCAGGTGGGCACTCGATGCGATCCAAGAGGCGAGGGAGGCGTGCGGCGGCGCGGGCTACATGTCCGACAACGGCATCACGATGACGCGCCAGGACGCCGACATCTTCGCCACGTTCGAGGGCGACAACACGGTGCTGCTGCAGTTGGTCGCCAAGGCGCTCCTTCTGGAGTACAAGTCGACCTGGGGCGACATGGATCTGCGCGGGACGGCGTCGAAGACAGCGAAGCTCATCGGCGGTGCGTTCATGGAGCGCACCACGGCCCGGTCGGCCATCGACCGCCTCGTCGCCGTCGCCAACCGCAAGCCGGAGTCCGAACGGCTCCGCGCCCGCGGCTGGCACGTCCAGATGTTCGAGTTCCGGGAGTCGCACATCGTCGAGAGCCTCGCCGCCCGGATGCGCGCGGCGTCGAAGCAGCCCGAGGACCAGCGCGACGCGGCCATCAACGCGTGCCAGATGCACATGATCGAGGCGGCCAAGGCCCACGTCGACCGGATCGTCCTGGAGGCCTTCATCGAGGGCATCGAGGAGACCGCCGACGACTACATCAAGGCGATCCTCGTCAAGGTGTGCGACCTGTACGCGCTGTGGACGATCGAGCAGAACCGCGCCTGGTACCTGGAGCACGAGGCCTTCGACCCGAAGAAGTCCAAGGCGATCACTGCGACGGTAGACGCCCTCTGCGGCGAACTTCGGCCGCGCGCCAAGGAACTCGCCGAAGGCCTGGGAGTCCCCGAGAGCTGGCAGAAGCACCCGACCGAGGCCGTGCCCCCGATCATCGCCTGACCCGCGCTTGCCGTTTCCCTGAGTAGCGGCCGCGAGGTACGAGCGGCCGCGAATCGAAGGGCTCGCGACATGACCGCTCACCCAGGTCAGCGCGACGCCGCGGGATGCCCTTCGATACAGAGAGGATTGGGGGTACCGGGTTTCCCGGGGATCAGCGAGGATGAGGGTGCCGGGCTTTCCGGTGGTCTTGTGGTGGTGGCTGTCTTCGATACTGCCCTGGAGGGCGTTGCTGCGATGTGCCCTGCCTCGTTGATCCCTGGGAGATCCGGGCCGGTGTCTGACCCCGCGTGCGGGTTGGGGGATGGGTCAGGCCGGGGCGGTAGCTTGATAAGACCGTGCCCCGCGTGTGTGGGGCTCATCTCTGTAGTGCTCCGGTCCCCGGCCTGCTGAGCCATCCCTCCCGGCTGATAGTGACAAGCCTTGAGGGAGGCAACATGTACAAGACATCACACACGCGCCGTCACCGCAACCCCCCATCAGGATCGGTGGTGGTGGGTATCGATACCCATCTGGACATCCATCACGCGGCGTTGGTGGATGCGGCGACCGGTGCTCCGGTGGCTGACCAGCAGTTCCCGGCCACCCCGGCCGGCTATCTTGAGTTGCTGGACTGGGCTGTGGGTCATGGCAGGGTCTCGCGGGCCGGGGTGGAACAGACCGGCACCTATGGTGCCGGGTTGAGCGCCGTGTTGCATGCTGCCGGGATCGAGGTGATCGAGATCAACCACACCGAACGAGGTGACCGGGCCCGGCACGGGAAGACCGATGAGCTCGACGCGTACCGGGCGGCGACCGCGGCGGCGGCCGGCACCCAGAAGGGCCTAGCCAAGCACTATCATCCCGCGATCGCCGCGCTACGACCGTTGATGGTGCTGCGGGCCCATCACCGGAGCTCCAGGCAGCGGGCCTGGGGCCGTGTAGGCGGGATGCTGGTGACCTGTCCCGACGACCTCGCTGACCAGGTGCGGGGGTTGAACTCGGCCCAGAAACTGGCCCGGATCGCCGCGTGGCGTCCCGACCTGACTCGTCTCCACGACCCTGTCAACAGTTACAAACTCGCCCTCAGGGACCTCGCCCGTGCCTGCCTCGACCATGATCGGGCCATCGTCGAGATCGATGCGCAACTGCTCAGGATCCTCACCCCGATCGCGCCGACCCTGCTGGCCCAGCATCATGTCGGGCCAGTGACCACTGCCCAGTTGTTGATCACCGCCGGTCACCCCGGCCGGATCACCTCCGGTGACGCGTTCGCCAAACTTGTCGGCGTGGCACCACTGCCCGTTCAATCCGGAAAGTCCAGCCGGTGGAGATTGTCGCGCTCGGGCGACCGGCAAGCCAACAGCGTCATCCACCGCGTCGTCATCGGACGCCTCGGAACCGACCCGCGATCCAAGACCTACATCCAACGCCGAGTATCCGAAGGAAAGACCCGCTCCGAAGCCATCCGAGCACTCAAACGACACGTCACCCGAGACCTCTGGACCGCCCTCCAAACAGACCTCAACAACCTCCCCCACACCACTTGACAGACCATAAGACCTTCGTTCGCTCGTCCCTCGCGAACTACTCAGGGAAACGGTCGATACGTCCTCAGTGGGGCACGCCAATGTCGGTGCGGCTGAAGCCGCCGGCGAAGTCGATTCTCTCCAGGAGTGCGTAAGCCAGGCGGCGGGCCTCGTCGAGGTCGGCGCCTCGGCCGACGATGCCCAGCACCCTCCCGCCCGACGACACCAGACGGCCGCCCTCGATCCGCGTGCCGGCGTGCAGCACGTACGCGTCAGTTTCGTCGTCGGGGAGCGTGATGGGACGTCCGGTCGCCGGGGTTCCGGGGTAGCCTTCGGCGGCCGAGACGACGACGACGGCCGCACCGTCGTGCCAGTCAAGTTCCGGCACGCTGTCCAGTTCGCCGCGCGCGGCCGCCCGGAGGACGCCTGCCAGGGGTGTCTTCAACAGCGACAAGACGGCCTGGGTTTCGGGGTCCCCGAAGCGGACGTTGAACTCGACGACGCGGAGCCCCCTCGAGGTGAGCGCCAGCCCCGCGTACAGCAGCCCGATGAACGGGGTCCCGCGGCGGCGCATCTCGGCCAGCGTGGGATTGACGACCTCGGACATGATCTGGTCGGTCAGACCCGCGTCGGCCCACGACAGTGGGCAGTACGCTCCCATACCCCCGGTGTTGGGGCCCTCGTCGTCATCTCCGACCCGCTTGTAGTCCTGCGCAGGCAGCAGAGGGAGCGCGCGCTCTCCGTCGCAGATGGCGAACAGCGAAACCTCGGGGCCGTCGAGGAAGTCCTCGATCACGACGCGGCCACACGACGCGGCGTGGTCCAGCGCCTCCTGCCGATCCGTCGTCACCACGACTCCCTTGCCCGCGGCGAGGCCGTCGTTCTTGACCACGTACGGAGGCCCGAACTCGTCCAACGCCGCCGAGACCTCGTCGGGGGTTTCACACACCCGCGCGTCGGCCGTCGGCACGCCGGCAGACCGCATGACCTCCTTCGCGAAGGCCTTCGACCCCTCCAGCACCGCGGCCTCGCGGCCGGGTCCGAAGACATCGAAGCCGGCGTCGCGAAGTGCGTCGGCCACACCCGCCACCAGCGGCGCTTCGGGGCCGATGACGATCAGGTCGACCTGCAGGGAGCGCGCCAGGTCCAGCACCGCTGTTGGGGACGCGGGATCCGCCGAATGCATCGTCGCGATTGATGAGAGGCCTGGATTGCCGGGGGCGACGTGCAGTTCGGTGACGGCGGGATCGTGTGCCAGTGCGCGGCCGATCGCGTGCTCGCGGCCACCGGAACCCAGGAGGAGAATTTTCACGGCCCAACCCTAACCCGCGCCGCCGGGGAGACCTCCCCGGCGTTCAGCGCAACGGACAGATCCGGGAGTCACCATTCGGTAACTATGTCGCGACTATCGCAGCCTCCATGACGCGACTGTTGCTAAGCTCCGGCACGAGAGTCAGGCGCGCTCGCCGACCACACAGCCGTGGGAGGGGTAGCGCCGGAAGGGAGCCAACGATGGCTAAGCAACACTGGCGGAAAGCCCGCATACCCGCGCTCCTCGTCGCAGGGGGGTTGCTGTTGAGCGGCTGTCTGCAGGACCCGAACGCCGGGTCCAACCAGGCCGGAGGATTCAGCTTGGGCGAACCCGAGGCGGGCGACGGCATCGTGACCATCATGGGTGCGTTCGGCGGTGATGAGGAGGCGCTGTTCAACGAGGCCCTTCAACCGTTCATCGACGAGACCGGCATCCAGGTCGACTACGTCTCCGATCAGGACTTCACCAACACCATCCAGGTGCGGGTGAGCGCGGGCGACCTGCCCGACATCGGCCTGTTCCCGCAACCCGGCGGCGTGATGAACCTGGCCGAGGGCGGCCACATCTACCCGATCGACGAGTTCCTCGACTACGACTCGTTGAACTCGACGCTGGTGCCCGGCTTCCTGGACTCGGCCCGCTACAAGGGCCGTGTGTATGCCGTGCCCATGCGCATGGCAGTGAAGAGCATCGTCTGGTACCCGAAGAAGGCCTTCGAGGAGAACGGGTGGAACACCGCTCCGGCCACCCTTCAGGAACTGGACGAGCTGACCGAACAGATCCGCACTGAGACCAGCACCACCCCGTGGTGCATCGCGTGGGGCTCCGACCAGGCCACCGGCTGGGTCGGCACGGACTGGATCGAGGAGTACGTCCTGCGAATGTGGGGTCCTCAGGTCTACGACGACTGGATCTTCGGGCGCATCCCGTTCAACGACGAGCGCATCGTGCAGTCGATCGAGCGCTATGGCGAGCTCGCCACCCCTGAGAACGTGATCGGCGGCAACGACGGCATCATCAACACGCCGTTCTCCGACGCCATGAACCCGGCCTTCAGCGAAACCCCCGGCTGCTACATGATGCGCCAGGGCAACTTCGCGATCGGCTTCTTCCCGCCCGAGATCGCGTCCAATCTCGATGAGGAGATCGGCATCTTCGTGTTCCCGCGCGACGAGGAAGGCTACGACGGCCAGCCGATGCTGGGCGGCGGCGACCTCGCCGCAGCGTTCAGCTACGACGCCGACACCATCGCCGTCATGGAGTTCCTGAGCTCCGACCAGTTCGGTGGCCCCTGGGCCGAGGCCGGTGGCTGGCTGAGCCCGCACACCACCTTCGACACCTCGCTGTACCCCAACGAGACGACCCGACAGATCGCCGAGCTCGCCGTGAGCTCCGACGTGTTCCGGTACGACGGCTCCGACGTCATGCCTCGCGAGGTGGGTTCGGGCAGCTTCTGGACCGAGATGGTGGCCTTCCAATCCGGTAAGTCCGCCCAGGACACCGCCGACGCCATCGCCGCCACCTGGCCGGAGTCGGAGGAAGAGGAGGAGTGATGAGCACTCCAAGTGCCACCCCGCCTCCCGTGAGCGGGGTGCCCGACAGCCCTGACCCGTCAGGTCCACCCACAGCAGCCACCACTGGCCTGCAGCCGCTCAAGGTGATCGGCGGCGCCGTCGGCGCGGCCTTCACCCTCTGGTTCATGGGCAACCTGTTCCTGGCCTTCGCCTACTACCCGCAGTGGTTCTTCGACAGCAAGATCCTCATGGCCATCCTCGCCCTCATCGTGGGCGTGGGCGGTGCCGCGATCTTCTTCTGGTTCCTCAACATGGCGATCGAGGGGCTGCCGCGCTCGCTCGAGCACGGATTGATGCCCTACGCGTTCCTGTTGCCGGGCTTCTCGCTGATCGGCCTCATGCTGCTCTACCCGACCATCCAGACGATCAACTACTCCTTCGCGAACCGCAACAGCACCGAGTACATGGACCCCCCGTGGGCCAACTACACCTTCCTGTTCCAAAGCTCGGAGTTCTGGTCCGCCATCTTCAACAACGTGTTGTGGATCGCGATCGTCCCGGCTGTGACCGTGGCGCTGGGCGTCATCGTCGCCGTTCTCTCCGACAAGCTGTCCGCAGCTGGTGAGAAGTGGTCGAAGAGCTTCATCTTCCTCCCGATGGCGATCTCGTTCGTGGCGGCGTCGGCGATCTGGTCGACGACGGTCTACGGCTACCAGCCCCCGGGCCAGCCGCAGACGGCCATCCTCAACGCGATGCGCACAGCGACGGGTAACGAACCGCTCGCCTGGTTGTCCATCGACACTGGGCGGTTGAACTCGCTCCTGCTCATGGTGATCCTCATCTGGCTGCAGGTGGGCTTCGCGATGGTGCTGCTCTCGTCGGCCATCAAGGGTGTCCCCGAGGACACGATCGAGGCCGCCCGCATCGACGGCGCGTCCGAGTTCAAGATCTTCTTCCAGGTGATCATCCCCCAGATCATGGGGACGATCATCACGGTCTTCATCACCGTGCTGATCCTGGTCATGAAGGTCTTCGACATCATCTACGTGCTCACCAACGGGCGCAACAACACGGACGTCATCGCGAACATGTTCTTCCGTGAGATGTTCACCAACCTCCAGGCCGGCCGGGCCACCGCCATCGTGGTGGTCCTCCTGGTCGCGATTCTCCCCGTCCTCATCTACCAGGTGCGGCTGTTCAGGCAACAGGAGTCAATGCGATGAGCGTCAGCAGAATGAAGGACGGCCGTTACCGCAGTCCCTTCTCCATGGTGGTCATGTTCCTGCTTGCCTTGTTGTGGGCCGTGCCCACGCTCGGCCTGCTCGTGATCAGCTTCCAGACCCGCGATTCCGCGCTCCGCGGTGGCTGGTGGGAGGCGATCTACAAGCCCTTCGAGCGCACCTGGACGTTCGACAACTACACCCGGGTGTTCGAGATGCAGGACATGGGCAACGCGTTCCTCAACGGCATCGCCGTCGCGGTTCCGGCCACGATCATCCCGATCATGTTCGCGGCGTTCGCGGCCTACGCGTTCACGTTCATGAGCTTCCCGTTCAAGGACGTGCTGTTCATCATCATCGTCGCGGTCATGGTGGTGCCCATCCAGGTGGCGTTCCAGCCCCTGCTCAACCTCATGGGCCCCAACGGCCTGGGCATCTCTGGACAGTATCTGGCGGTGTGGATCCTCCACACAGGCTTCGGCATGCCGCTGTGCATCTACACGCTGCGCAACTACATGTCGTCGCTTCCCTACAGCGTCGTCGAATCGGCCCGCATCGACGGGTGCTCGAACTTCCAGATCTTCTGGAAGCTCATCGCCCCGATGTCGACGCCCGCGATCGCGGCGTTCGCCACGCTGCAGTTCCTGTGGGTGTGGAACGACCTGCTCATTGCCAAGCTGTTCCTGTCCAACGACAACACGACGGTGATCGTCAAGGTCCAGCAGTTGCTGGGTACACAGGGTCAGGGTGCTGAACTCGTCACCGCCGGCGCCTTCATCTCGATGGTGCTGCCGATGATCGTGTTCTTCACGCTCCAGAACTTCCTCGTGCGCGGCATGACCGCCGGCGCGGTCAAGGGCTGATCTGGTCCGACAGGATGGGGCGGAGGCTGAGGCCTCCGCCCCTTCCGCTTCCCTCAGCCTTTCATCCTGAGAAAATGATGTGCCGTGCGCCATATCGCTGCGCAGGCACGTTTTCTCAGGGTGAAGGAGTAGGCGAACCGGGCGCTCGTCCCTCGCTCCCCTACCCGGGAGACGTTGAGGTCAGCGGGCTGGTTCGTCAGCCTCGCGGTCGGCTCGCTCGGCGGCCTCCTGCGAGCGTTGCACCAGCACGCGGAAGCCGAGGACCACGAGCACGAAAAAGCCGCCCAGCGGGACGGCCCACCACCAGCCCCAGTCGATGTCGTCCTGGCCGAAGGCGATGGCCACAGTGGCCACCATGAAGCCGACGAGGACCACCACGAGCGCGGTGACGAGTCGTTTCGTGGTCATGGCAGACCCAGCCGGGGGCTGCCGGTCACGGCGCCCCCGACGGCACGGCCGGGATCAAGCTCGCCGAGGTCCACCAGGTCGGGGCACCCCTGAATGTCGATCTCAGCGTCGTCGGCGAAGCGCACGCCCCGGAGGCTTCGCAGTCCCGGGAGGTCGAACAGGGTGAGGAAACGCAGCGGGCTCGCGTCTGCGAAGAGCGAGAGATCAGCCAGCCCTCTCGACTCGGCGACCTCCAGACTCACCACGCGCTCGATCCCTGTCACCGACGCCGGCCAGGACGTCACGCCCGTCACGGTCAGGTCCGTGAGTTCCAGCGACGCGAAGCGGGCGGGGAACGCCCCTGCCCCTTCCAGCGTCGCGTCAGCCAGCCGAGGGAGGGCCGCGACGGCCGCGACCTCACTTTCGTCCGGGGCCGCCAGCAACACCTGGCGGATCTCCGTCGCTCCGCCGAAATCGACGATCAGGCGCCTGCCCTCAGGACCCCGGTCAAGGATCGACAGCTGCCTCAGCGACGGCATCCCCGCCAGCCGAAGGACAGCATTGGCACCGCCTGGGGCATTGATGTTCAGGCGCTCGAGGGCCCGTAGCTGATTGATTTCCGCCACGTCCATCTCTTCATCCCCGGTGATGACGAGTTCGCGCAGCGTGTCACGGTGACGCGACAGGAAGGACAGGTCGTCGACGGGGGTGTCGTCCTCGATGAACGCCTTCTTGAAGTTCCACAGCCGCAGTGCCAGCGGCCCCTTCTGCGCCACCTCAGATCAGATCGTGGATCGCGACCGACTGCTCACGCCCGGGACCGACGCCGATGCCGCTGATGCGGCAGCCGATGAGCTCCTCAAGGCGGTGCACGTAGGCCTGGCACGTGGGGGGCAGCTCGTCGAACACGCGGCAACCGCTGATGTCCTCGGCCCAACCGTCGAGATACTCGTAGACGGGCTTGGCGTGGTGGAAGTCGGACTGGGTCATCGGCATCACGTCGTGACGGACGCCGTCGACCTCGTAGGCGACACACACGGGGATCTTTTCCCATCCCGACAGGATGTCGAGCTTGGTGAGGAAGATGTCGGTGAAGCCGTTGATCTTGACCGCCTGTTCCACGAGCAGCGCGTCGAACCAACCGCAGCGGCGCGGCCGCCCGGTGGTGGCGCCGAACTCCGCACCGATCCGGCGCAACTTCTCGCCGTCCTCGTCGAAGAGCTCGGTCGGGAACGGGCCCTCCCCCACGCGGGTGGTGTAGGCCTTGGCGATCCCGATGGTTCGATCGATTCGGGTGGGGCCGACCCCGCCGCCGGTGGTGGCACCAGCCGCGGTCGGGTTCGAGGAGGTGACGTAGGGATAGGTCCCCTGATCGACGTCCAGGTGGTGGGCCTGCGCACCCTCGAACAGGACGACCTTGCCCTCGTCGAGCGCGTCGTTGACGTACCGGCCGGAGTCGACGATGTGGGGCCGGATGACGTCTGCGTGCTTGAGCAGCGACTGCACCACGCCTTCGGCGTCGATCTCGCGGCGGTTGTAGACCTTGACCAGCAACTGGTTCTTCTGGTCCAGCGCCGCCTCGACCTTCTGCCGCAGGATCGACTCGTCCAGAATGTCCTGGATGCGGATGCCGAGGCGGTTGACCTTGTCGGAGTAGCAGGGCCCGACACCGCGGCCGGTCGTGCCGATCTTCCGCTTCCCGAGGAACCGCTCGGTGACCTTGTCGATGACCTTGTGGTACTCCGTGATGATGTGAGCGTTGGCCGAGATGAGCGGGTGGGGCACGTCGACGCCGCGGTCGCTCAGCACCTTCAGTTCCTCGGCGAGCACGTCCAGATCGACGACGACGCCGTTGCCGATCACCGTCGTGGTGTTGCGGTTCAGGATGCCCGAGGGCAGCAGGTGGAGAACGAACTTCTCCCCGCCCACCACCAGGGTGTGGCCCGCGTTGTTGCCGCCGGAATACCGGACACACACGTCGACGCGATCGCCCAACTGGTCAGTGGCTTTGCCCTTGCCTTCGTCGCCCCATTGGGCTCCAACAACCACCACACTCGGCATGGGGGTCACTCCTCAACACATAGATGAAGCCCCGCGCGTCGCACGGGGCCGTGCCACCGCATTCTACCCGGCCAGCCGCTGTGGCGTGCCGACGACCAGCAGCCAGCACCGGCTAGATCTGGAAAGTGCAGACAACCGGTGAGACAATGGAGACCGCGTGGCAGCGCCGCCGCGCCCGATGTAGGAGGCACCATGAAGAAGCTCATCAACTCCGCCGACGACGTACTGGCCGACGCCCTGAAGGGCATCGAGGCCTCGGACGGCAACGTCCGGGTAGACCACACCAACCGGGTCATCTACCGCGCCGAGGCGAAGGACTCGGGGAAGGTCGCCATCATCTCCGGCGGCGGCTCAGGACATGAGCCCATGCACGGCGGGTTCGTCGGTCTCGGCATGCTCGATGCGGCCTGTTGCGGCCAGGTCTTCACCTCCCCGACGCCCGACCAGATGCTGGAAGCGACCACGACGGTCGACACCGGGGCCGGAGTCCTCCACATCGTCAAGAACTACACCGGCGACGTCATGAACTTCGAGATGGCCGCCGAGATGGCAGCCGACGCGGGCGTGCAGGTCGAGACCGTTCTGGTGGCGGACGACGTCGCCGTTCAGGACTCGCTCTACACCGCCGGCCGCCGCGGCGTTGGGACGACCGTGCTGCTGGAGAAGATCGTCGGGGCAGCCGCCGAGGAGGGACAGGACCTGGCATCGGTCAAGGCAGTCGCGCAGAAGGTGGCCGACAACGGACGCTCGATGGGCATGGCGCTCACCTCGTGCACCGTCCCCTCGGCGGGCAAACCGACGTTCGACCTACCCGCCGACGAGATGGAGATCGGGATCGGCATCCACGGCGAACCCGGCCGACACCGCGAGCCGATGGCGGACGCCAAGTCGATTGCCAAGCAGCTCGTCGATCCGATCCTGCACGACCTCGATTTCACCGGCGCACCGGTCATCGCCATGCTCAACGGCATGGGTGGCACGCCGCTGATCGAGCTCTACCTGATGTACGGCGAGGTCGTGGCGCTGCTCGAGGCCGCCGGGATCAAGATCGAGCGCAACCTTGTGGGCAACTACATCACGAGCCTCGACATGGCCGGCTGCTCCCTCACCCTGGTGAAAGCCGACGATGAGCTAATTCGCCTTTGGGACGCGCCGGTGAAGACAGCAGGGCTACGGTGGGGCCTGTGACCTCATCCACGCTGACACTCGATCTGCTCGCTGACTGGCTGCGCCGCTTCGCGGCGATCATCGACGAGAACAAGACGTATCTGACCGAGCTCGACTCGGCGATCGGCGACGCCGACCACGGCGCCAACATGGCCCGCGGCACGGCGGCCGTCGTGACCCACCTCGACGAAGCAACCACCATCGACGGCCTTCTCAAGAAGGCAGGGATGACGCTGGTGAGCACCGTCGGCGGCACCAGCGGGCCCCTGTACGGCACACTGCTGATGAAGATGGGCATGGCCACAGGCTCCGTGGTGGAGCTTGAACCGGACCAGTTCGGCAAGGCGCTGCGCGCGGGCCTCGAGGGTCTCATCGCCCGTGGCAAGACCGAGCTCGAGGACAAGACGATGGTGGATGCGCTGTCGCCCGCCATCGACGCCTACGACGCTGCCCTCGCCGACGGCGCCGACCTGTGGGACGCGGTGGACGCCGCCCAGCAGGCCGCCGCTGCGGGGCGCGACGCCACCACCCCGATGGTCGCCCGCAAGGGCCGCGCCAGCTACCTGGGTGAGCGTTCCGCGGGGCACTGCGACCCTGGTGCAACGTCGTCGGCTTATCTGTTCGACGCTCTTGCGGACGTGATCGGCACCTGATGGCGGTCGGCATCGTGCTGGTCTCACACAGCGCACGGCTGGCCGAGGCGGTCGTCGAGATGGCCATGGAGATGATTCACGACGACGCACCTCCGGTCGCTCTGGCCGCCGGCATGCCCGACGGCGGTCTCGGTACCGACGCCACGCGCGTGATGTCGGCTATCGAGGAGGTCGACCAGGGCGAGGGCGTGGTCGTCTTCGTTGATATCGGCTCGGCCATCATGAGCGCTGAGCTCGGGGCCGAGCTCTACGGTGAGCGCCCCGACATCCGGGTGCTCGCCGCCCCGTTCGTCGAGGGGGTCCTGGCCGCGATGGTGCGGTCCGCCACCGACGCTTCACTCGACGAAGTGGCAGCCGAGGCGCTCAGCGCCCTGCGGCCCAAACTGGCAGCGCTGGGCACCGTTGAAGAGATGGCCGCCGAACCCGAGTCCCGCCGCTCGGCGGAGGTGCGGGCGGAGGCGACCCTCGTCAACGACACGGGGCTGCACGCGCGCCCCGCCGCGATGTTCGTCGCCGAAGCCAAGCGCCACGACGCGGACGTGCTGGTCAGCAAGGGAGTCCAGGGCCCCGTGCCCGCCAAGAGCAGCATCGGTCTCGCAACGCTTGGCGCCCGCAAGGGCGACACCCTCCACCTCGAGGCGAGCGGTCCCGACGCGCAGGCGGCGATCGACGCGCTGGTCCGGTTCATCGAGTCGGGGTTCGGCGAATAGTGCTGGCCCATACTCGACGTGCCGACGTCTGGCACGTCGCAGCGTTGTGGGTGGCCACCGCCGCCACCATCTTCGGCGTGGTCGTGCTCCTTCTGTGGCCTCTCGAGATCGTGCTGCCCGTCACACGAGGCGCCAGGGTCATCTCCAGCCTCGCCTTCACTGTCCTCATCGGAGGGCTGGCGGGGGTCGGGTGGTACTCGCATATCCGGCGCAAGTTGGTCCAGTGGAACTACCTGGCGATCGGCCTGATGCTGCTCATCGTCACGTGGGGCCTGACCGACGGGGCGCTCCGCGAACTGGCCGCGGGCAATTGGGTCTGGATGGGGGTCTCCGCGGGGCTCGCTCTCGGCGGCATGGTCGTCAGCGACTCGTTTCTGTGGCGCGGCCTGCGCCGTCCCCAGTAGTCGCAGAGGTGGGGGCTAGGCTGACGACATGAGCGAGACGCACCCGAATTTGATGGCTTCCGACGTCGTCGTGCACCTGCCCGAGGACCCGGCCTTGGCAGCGATCTCTGAGAAGGGCCGGGAGCACTTCCTCGAGGTGGTCGCGGCGTACCCAGAGTCGTCGCTGTGTTGGGCGCTCCTCGCCGAAACCTGCCTCGCGGACGACGACCTGGGCAGTTCCCTGGCCGCGTACGCCTACGCGAGGACCGGCTACCACCGGGGCCTCGACACGCTGCGTCGAAACGGCTGGAAGGGTTCGGGCGCGGTGCCGTGGGAGCACGAACCCAACCGCGGCTTCCTGCGGGCGCTGTGGGCCCTGAGCGTCGCGGCCGGCCGGATCGGGGAGTCCGAAGAACAGCAGCGGTGCGCCCAGTTCCTGCGCGACTCCTCCGAGACCGCTTACCAGGAATTGACGAGCTAAGGGCTCGCTTCTCGGCGGCTCAGGGGGAAGGTCTCCGCGAATGAGCGCCGGGCGGATCCGCTGTGTTTCTTGACAGCGCGCTGCGGCTTTACACTTTTCGATGGCCCTTAGCCATCTATCCCCCAAGGGAGCACACCTATGCCAAAACGCGAAGACTTGCGAAACGTCGCCATCGTCGCCCACGTCGACCACGGTAAGACGACGCTCGTCGACGCCATGCTGTGGCAGTCCGGAGCCTTCCGAGAGGGCTCCGACGTCAACAGCCGGGTCATGGACTCAATGGACCTCGAGCGGGAGAAGGGCATCACCATCCTCGCGAAGAACACCGGGGTCCAGCACATCAGGCCGGACGGCTCGAGCGTGACGATCAACATCATCGACACCCCGGGCCACGCCGACTTCGGCGGTGAGGTGGAGCGCGGCCTGGAGATGGTCGACGGGGTGATCCTGCTCATTGACGCCTCCGAGGGCCCGCTCCCCCAGACCAGGTTCGTGCTGCGCAAGGCGCTCGCGAAGAAGCTCCCGATCATCGTCGTGGTCAACAAGGTCGATCGCTCGGATGCCCGGATCTCGGCGGTCATCGACGACACGTACGGCCTGTTCATGGACCTCATCGACGACGACGCCGCCCACATCCTCGACTTCCCGATCGTGTACGCCTCCGCCAAGGCCGGAAGGGCGTCGCTCACGCAGCCGGAGGATGGCGGCATGCCCGATTCCCCCAACCTGGAGCCGCTCTTCGACACGTTGATGGAGCACATCCCTGCCCCGGAGTACGAAGAGGGTGCGACTCTGCAGGCCCACGTGACGAACCTCGACGCGTCCCCCTATCTGGGGCGCCTCGCGCTGCTCCGCGTCGTGGCGGGCGAACTGAAGCGCGGCCAGCAGGTGGCGTGGTGCAAGACCGACGGCACCGTGCAGACCGTCAAGCTCACCGAGCTCCTCAAGACCGAGGCACTGGACCGGGTACCGGCCGACAGCGCCGGCCCCGGCGACATCGTCGCCATCGCCGGCATCCCTGACATCATGATCGGCGAGACGCTCTCCGACCCCGAGAATCCCAAGCCCCTGCCGCTCATCCACGTGGACCACCCGTCCATCTCGATGACGATCGGCATCAACACCTCACCGCTGGCCGGTAAGTCGGGCAAGCTGCTGACCGCCCGCCTGGTGAAGGCCCGGCTCGAGCAGGAGCTGGTCGGCAACGTCTCCATCCGGGTGCTGACCACAGAACGTCCCGACACCTGGGAAGTCCAGGGACGAGGCGAACTGCAGCTCGCGATCCTCGTTGAGCAGATGCGTCGTGAGGGTTTCGAGCTCACGGTGGGCAAGCCCCAGGTGGTCACCCAGACCATCGACGGCAAGCTGCATGAGCCGATCGAGCGGCTGACCGCCGACATCCCCGAGGAGTTCGTGGGTGTCGTCACACAGCTCATGGGTCTTCGGCGCGGCCGGATGGAACAGATGGTCAACCACGGCACCGGCTGGGTCCGCCTCGAGTTCATCGTCCCCGCGCGCGGCCTCATCGGCTTCCGCACGGAGTTCCTCACCGAGACCCGTGGCACCGGCATCATGAACCACGTGGCCGAGGGCTACGAGCCCTGGGCCGGCGACTTCCGCACCCGCCCCACCGGTTCACTGGTGGCTGACCGGAAGGGCGTGGTGACGTCGTACGCACTGTTCAACCTCCAGGAGCGTGGCACGTTGTTCGTGTCCCCCGGCGCCGAGGTCTACGAGGGCATGATCGTCGGCGAGAACCCCCGCGCCGAGGACATGGACGTCAACCCCACCAAGGAGAAGAAGCTCACCAACGTCCGGTCCTCCACCGGCGACGAACTAGAACGGCTCATCCCGGCCAAGCAGATGTCGATGGAGCAGCAGCTCGAGTTCTGCGCCGGCGACGAGTGCCTGGAGGTGACCCCGGCCGTGGTCCGCATCCGCAAGGTGATCCTCGACGGCAACGAGCGACAGAAGGTGCGCAACCGTCAAAAGAAGCTCTGACGGTCTCAGCGTACGGCCCCGTGGGAGATGGCAAGGGAAAAGAAGCGTCTCTACCGGCTGCTCGCCGAGAGCTGAGCCGGCACCACACGCGGAACGGGCGCGGACCACAATGGTCCGCGCCCGTTCGCGCTTGCTTGACGAGTTGCGTCAGGAGAGCGCCTCGCTGAGCTTGGCCAGCGAATCCTCCAGCTTCGACTCTTCGACGAGGGGGAAGGAGACCTTCTTGAGAAGCTCCTTGTCGGTGACCTTCGACCAGTCGTAGGTGAGCGTCACCCTGGTGGCCCCGGTGCCCTCGCCTTCCAGCTCCCACACCCAGGTCCACCCGGGCGGCTCGGTGCCTGCGGGAGCGGTGGCCCAGCCCACGACGGCATTGCGGCCGTACGCGGTGACATGGTTGTCGGTCTGGTACTCGCCGCCCATGTGATCACCCTCCATGTTCATGGTGAACACGTCGCCAACGGCCTGGATGCGGTCGCCGTGCGCGACGGAACGGATGAAGCCCGAGCCGTCGAGCTCGACGTGGTTCGCCGGCAGAGTGAGGTGCTCGAAGACCTTATCGGCGGGGGCGTTGATCGTGCGGGATACCTGGACAGAGGTGTTGTCGCTCATGGCCCCATCCTGCCTTCCCGCGCCTCGATTTCAAGCCACACGCCACATCCACACTCCTTCGAGCCATCGGGTGCGGGGGCCCAGGGAACCGTGCAGAGCTCAGGTGAGCCCCTCCAACTCCCGAGTCAGGTTGGCTCGGGCCTGCTTTTCCCACAGCGCGCGCCCGCGCTCGGTGGAGTAGAAACGATCGCGCTCCAGGAACCCCGCCAGGAACTTTGCGCGGCCTTCCCTCCACCCCTCGTCGGAGAGATCCGGCAACTCGGCCCGGATTCCCTGGACGTTGCGCGCGTACTGCTCCCAGTCCGCTCCGAGGCCGCTTAGGTCGGCGTCGCAGAGGCGAGCCCCTGCGTCATCGCCGGGCTCGACGCTGTGGCCAGCCGTCAGCAGGATCAGGCGACGCACCTCCTCAACAACGCTGAGCGGCAGGTGCCCGGCGAGCAGGTCCTCCATCACCACGGCAGAGGCGCGTTCGTCGTCGGGGGTGGTGTTGGTGTGCACCGCGTCGTGCCCCCAGAACGCCAGCACTTCGATGGGTTGGCCGCCCAGCCGATCCAGGGCCTTCAACCCGTCGGCCAGGTGTGAGGCCGAGTGATAGACCCGATGCGGTTCTGCCCACCGCTGCCTGAGGCTGGTGAAGACCGAGGCCGGCACCTCGTGGCCGTCGATCACCACGCGCGCACCCCCCAGTAGGCGATGCCGCCCCAGAGGGCGGCCCAGAGCATGGAGGCGAAGGTGCCGATGATGAACAACTCACCCTTGCGGGAACGGTCCGACTCGGTGACAAGATCCGCGTAGCGCCCGAGTCCCTTGACCGCCAACACCATGGCAATCCCGGCGGGGAACGACGCAACGATGCATGCGTAGACCGCCAACCTCTCCAGGATCCCGACCCACCGTCCGCCGGGAAGCTCCTTCTGCGCCTGCACGAGGCCGAGGTTCGCCCGTGCCTGCTCCACGTCGTCGGGTTCGGCCGACCTGTCGATGCGGCGAAGAAGCAGCCGGATCAGGGGGTTGCCGAGCATGGCCGCCAGCGCACTGACCAGGACGATCAGCGCTTTCAACCCAACAGTGGTCCATTCCACATGGGCACGCTACACGGCACCGACGACATAATCCCCAGGCATCTTGATGAAGCCAAGGGCTTCATACCTCCATGATTAAGCTAGTATCTACATATGTCCCGAATGAAGGATCTCTCTGCAGCCCTGCTGGTAGATGTTGTCGAGTCCCGTTCCGCCGACCGGGGGGCGCTCCACACCGCCGTTCTGGCCGCAGTGGAGGCCACCAACGTCGCGGTCGCCGGCACCCATCCGCTACACCCCACCGTCGGCGACGAACTCCAGGGCGTCTACCCCACCCTCGGCGCGGCACTGGCTGCAAGCTACAGCCTCCGACTCGAGCTGGCGCCCCGCTGGGACGTGCGGTTCGGCATCGGTGGCGGCGAGGTGCTGATCGTCGACGCCGCCCGCGGCATCCAGGACGGCTCCGCGTGGTGGAACGCACGCGAGGCCATCGACTGGGTGAAGGAGCACTCGCAACGCAAGGGGCACGAATCGGCGCGAACCGCCATCCGCGACGGCCGTCCGACGGCCACGCCGTCGGCCGACGCTCTCGCCCGGCTCGTCGACGCGCACCTTGCTCGGCTACGCGACGGAGCCGTCGGCACGCTTCGCGGCATGCTCAAGGGATTGGACAACGCGGCGATCGCGGCGGCCGAGGGCATCAGCGAGTCGGCCAATTCGCAGCGCGTGCTCAACAATGACCTGCGCCCCCTCCTGGACGCGATGGAAGCCCTCGGCTCGCTCCTTTAGCCTGGCTCCACGGAGGCGACCGCGGCCAGGGCGTCGGGCGTGCCTAGTCGTCGGACTCGTCGAGCTGAGCAGCGGAACGGTTCTTGTAGCCGCGCGTCACGATCAACGGATCGGTCGGCTTGATCACGGAGGCGTCCTTGCCGTCGTAGTCGTGCAGGTCCAGGAACAACCTCATCGCGTTCAACCGCGCCCGTTTCTTATCGTTGCTCTTGATGCGGTACCACGGCGCGACCGCAGTGTCGGTGTGACGCAGCATCGCCGTCTTGGCCGCCGTGTAGTCGTCCCACCGACCTAGTGACTCGAGGTCCATCGGTGAGAGCTTCCACTGGCGCACAGGGTCGATCTGTCGGATCGCGAACCGGGTGCGCTGCTCGCGCTGCGTCACCGAGAACCAGAGCTTCGTGACGGTGATGCCGGACTCGATGAGCATCTCCTCGAAGATCGGGGCCTGCCGCACGAAGATCTCGTACTCCTCGTCAGTGCAGAAGCCCATCACCCGCTCGACGCCCGCACGGTTGTACCAGGACCTGTCGAACAGGACAATCTCCCCGGCCGTCGGCAGGTGCTGGATGTAGCGCTGGAAGTACCACTGGCCCCTCTCCCGCTCGGTCGGCGCGGCGAGCGCCACCACGCGCGCGTTGCGGGGGTTGAGGTGCTCGGTGAACCGTTTGATCGCCCCGCCCTTGCCGGCCGCGTCGCGTCCCTCGAAGATGATGACGTGCTTCGTCCCGCGATCCTGGGCCGAGTACTGGAGTTTCAGGAGCTCGATCTGCAGCTGTCGCTTCTCGGTCTCGTACTCGCTGCGGCTGATCAGCTCGTCGTAGGGGTACTTCTCCTGCCATGTCTCGACGGCGTTGCCGAGCGGGTCGATCAGGTACGGATCCTCGCCGTGCACGTCGGCGACGGCGTAACCCTCGGCTCGCAACATGTCGATGTACTCACGCAGGCTCTGGCTCATGGGCCAACGCTACCCAACTCCCCCTCCACGCGGGGGTAGCGAGATTTGGCACGATCAGGAAAGATCGGGGTCATGGCTGATATCAAGTTTCACGGTAACCCTGTCCACTCCGTAGGCACCCTCCCCGAGGTGGGGTCGACGGCACCCGACTTCGAGGTGACCGGTACCGACCTCTCCCCCGTCAAGCTCAGCGACTTCGCCGGGCAGAAGATCGTGCTGAACATCTTCCCGTCCGTCGACACGGGCGTCTGCGCCAACAGCGTCCGGGCCTTCAACGAGAAGGCGGCCGGCCTGGAGGGCACGACGGTCCTGTGCATCTCGCGCGACCTGCCGTTCGCGCTCGGCCGATTCTGCGGCGCTGAGGGCATCGACAACGTCGTGGTGGCCTCCGACTTCCGCACCGACCTGGGCGAGAAGTACGGCGTCACCTTCACCGACGGCCCGCTCGAGGGTCTGCTGAGCCGGTCGGTCGTCGTCATCGACACCGACGGCAAGGTCGTCTACACCCAGCAGGTGGAGGAGACCACCACGGAGCCCGACTACGACGAGGCGCTCGCCGCGCTGAGCTGACCCCGGTGGCGAGTTGAGCAAGTGAGATGGGTCGTCGAAGCAGAACGGTGTTACACCGGCGTGTCGAGACGTTGACCCATCTCATTTGCTCAACTCAAGCCCAGGCGGGCAGTGAGCTCCGGGGACCGGCGCGACGGTCCGGTTAGGGCGCTGTCGCTCAGCCGAGGACGGGGCGAACGTGGAGGCCGACGTCGGGATCCACCAGGGCCTCCTGGGCCGCGGCGATGCCCCCGGCCAGCACCTCGGCGTCAACGGGAACATTGCGCTTCACCAGTCCCAGGGCCACGGGGCCGAGCTCGTGGTGCCTCGCAGACGATCCGACAAAACCGACGACCCGGCCGCCGAACTCGATCGGGTCGCCCACCTCCGGCAGCGACGACAGCGAGCCGTCGAGGTGGAGTTGCACCAGCCGACGCGGAGGCCGACCGAGGGTGTGCACGCGTGCCACCGTCTCCTGTCCGCGGTAGCAGCCCTTGTCGAGGTGGGTGCCCATAAGGCCGATCTCGTTGGGGATGGTCTTGAAGTCCGTGTCGACGAAGATGCGGGGGACACCTGCCGCGATCCTCTGCGCGTCAAAGGCCCACGTCCCGACATTCGCTTCCAGAGATTCGCCTGCTGGGAGGAACACCTCGGAACCCCCCACCTCGGACCGGCGGCTCCGCCAGGCCGGGTCCAGGTCCACCCGATGGCCCGTCCACGCGAGGGTGAGGTCGGTGCGCCGGGCCACCTCCACGCGCATCGCGAACCGCATGCGTAGGAGGAAATCCACGAGCGCGTCCGCGCGGGACGGCTCCGTCCAGGCCAGGAACGAGGTGCCGTCGTCGACCCCGTGGAGCACATGCTCGATGTGGCCCGTCGGGGACAGAATCAGCGCCGTGGTGGAGTCGCCCGGGGTGAGGGCGGAAAGGTGCTGGGTTGTGAGCGAGTGCAGCCAGCTGAGCCGGTCCGGGCCCGAGATCTCGACGATCTCACGATTGTGGAGGTCGACGACGCCGTTGCCCGCAACGAGCGACCTCGCCTCCGTCACCGGATTGCCGTAGTGCCACGCAAGGCCCTCGTCGGGGCCCGAGTCCAGAAGTACCGGCACGTCAGACCCTCTTGAGGCGGGCCCACATGTGGGGTCGCAGCGCGTGCTCGGCGGTCGAGCGGTCGAGCGCGTACATCAGATCTCCCTCGACCTTGCCGTAGAGGCGCTGCCCCGATGCGTGGCTGACCTGCGCAGACTCGGTGCGCACGACGGCGTCGGTCAGTAGGTCGATGCGGGTCACGGCGATCTTCCCGAGCAGAACCTCAGTCCAACCGTCAGCGCTGGCCAGCACCACCTCGAGGGAGGCGTCGGCCTTCGGGCGCCAGAACCCGGTCTCGACGCCGAGCGGCTCCGCCTCCGCGCCGTCGTCGCCGAGAAGGAACGTCTGCGAGGCGTAATAGAGGTAGTCGCTGCCGTTGTGACTGAACTCGATGCGCTGCTCGAACTCGAAGTCGTTGCCCTCGTGGTCGGTCCCGTTCCCGGTGCCTTCCCAGCGTCCGACCAGCCAGCCCAGCGCGGTCAAGGCCGGGTTGAGCCCTTCGGGGACCTCGATGTCGATGTTCACTCTCGTTCTCCTTGCAGTCGTTTGAGGCCTGCCAGCGTGCGCCAGAGCGCAACCAGCGCTCCTACTCCGACGGCGACCGCCGCGACGATCAGCACCCACACCAGGATCTCGGCCATGCGCGACAGTCTACGTCGGCCACAATGGGGCCCATGCGTGTTGTCGTGACCAGGGCGACCGAGGCCTCCGTCGAGGTCGAGGGTCAAGTGATCGCCGAACTCCCCCGACCCGGCCTCCTCGTACTGGCCGGCGTCGGCCACGACGACGGGTCCGACGACGCGGCCGCGCTGGCGCGCAAGATCTGGGGTCTGCGCATCCTCGACGACGAGGCCTCCGCGAGTGACCTCAACGCTCCGATCCTTGTCGTGAGCCAGTTCACCCTCTTCGCCTCCACCAGGAAGGGCCGCCGACCGTCGTGGAGCAGGGCGGCCCCCGGCGAGATCAGCGAACCGCTGGTGGAGCGCCTCTGCGTGGAGCTCGAGCGGTTGGGCGCGACGGTCCAGCGTGGGCGATTCGGTGCCCACATGAAGGTGTCGTCCGTCAACGACGGCCCGATCACCATCACGATCGACACCAAGTCCTGGGAGTGAGCCTGCCCCGGCGCCTCAGACGCCAACCGGCCGACGTGTTCGCTGGGTCGGCCGGGGTGGTGGGAAGGTTCACCCTGAAAAAACGTCCTCCCATTCCCATGTGAGCCCTGGCACATCATTTCTTCAGGATGAACGCAGGCGCTCGGCTCGTCGCGCTCGGTCAACCCATTGATGTCCGGTCGCCGCGCAGCACCAGGCGCTCAGGGTCAGCGGGCGGGGGTCAGGAACTCGAGCGAGCTGATCGACACCGCATCGGAGTTGGGGCTGATCTCGCCCGGCACCGTGGCGCTCAGGACCTCGAGCGTCGCCCGGTCCGTGAGGGTCTCGGGGAAGCGGACCTCCTGCGCGTTGCGGTCGTTGGCGGCCAGTCCCTGCTCGAAGTAGGAGCCATCGGCGAACGTCCACCGCACTGCGGTGATCCGCCGCTCGACGGCGTAGCGATCGGGCCACGCGACGTTTCCGTTGACGATCCTGATCCCCGCGAGGCTCACCGGGCCGTCGAACACGATCGTGAACGACTCGCCGTCGCCCGCCCCGCGGCAGCGCCACAGCGTCTCGGGGTCGCCGTCGAGCAGCGCCGAGGGGGACTCGAGGGTGCCGCCCTCCCGGCATTCACCCAGCGCCGCGATGGGCTGAACGGCCGAGACCGGCCCCTCGTAGGCGCTGAAGGCATCCGTCGACGGGTCGGGCCCCATCGAGGTCGACGCCGAACTGCTGGGCGTTGGGGGCACCACGACAGGTGGGAACAGGAACAGACGTCCGGCGAGAAAGGACAGGGCAAGGGCGAGGACCACCACGATCGCGGTGGCGCGGGGTGGCAGACCGCCCTGGGCATCGCGGGCCACCACCGCCCTGGCGGTGGTGCTCGGTGGTCGGTGCCGCTCGTCCGCCGACTCGTCGATGTCTTCAGACTCAGCGGCCCGCTTCCGGAAGTACTCGTCCGGGACCCGCTGGACCATGGCGGCCATGCTACCGCCCGGCCATCGCACGTTACGATGATCACGTCCACGTGCGTCGGGAGGAGGCATCATGAGCAGAATCGTCTTCGTCTCCTCCACTCAACCACCCAGCGAGTTGACCCTGCTGAGCTACGAGATGACGACTGTCGAGTCGGCGGCGGACGCGCTCCAGGAAGCCGCGGACGTTTACGTCATCGACGGCCGCACCGACCTGGCGGGCGCCAGAGCGGCCTGCCAGACGCTGTCGAGGGCGGAGGCTCCGGTGCTGCTCCTCGTCGCTCTGGCGGGGCTCGCCGTCCTCTCTCCCGACTGGGGATTCTCCGATTTCGTGGCCGCCAACTCGGAGCCCGCCGAGTTCGACGCACGGCTGCGCGTCCTGCTGCGCACCAACGCCGACCCCGACGTGCTGGTGGCCGGCCCGATCAGGGTGGATGGGGCGGCCTATTCGGCCACGCTCGACGGGGCACCTCTCGACCTCACCTACACCGAGTTCGAGCTGCTGCGCTACCTCATGCAGCATCCCGGGCGCGTGCTCTCACGCGAGACTCTGGTGAGCCAGGTGTGGGGGTACGACTACTACGGGGGCACCCGCACCGTCGATGTTCATGTCCGCCGACTTCGGGCTAAGCTCGGCCAGTTCGATCACTACGTCGGCACCGTGCGCAACGTCGGTTACCGTTTCGCCAATGCCAGAGAGGCCCACCGTGCTGGTTAGCCTGACCACCCTGACCCCGACCATGCGAGAGGCCCTGCTGAGCCTCGTGGCCGACATCACCAAGCACGACGGTGTCTCCCCGATCAACGAGTCCGCTTCGCTGGGCATCGACGGCGAACGCGAGGCCGACTTCTACTTCATGGGCTCGCGGACCGACCCCCACGGTTTCGTCGTCTGCGATGAGCGTGACGGGACACTCATGGTCGGCGTCCATCCCGATCACCGCTGCCGTGGGGTCGGGACGCAGCTGCTCGACGAGGCGCTCCGGTCGCACCCCGATTCCGCCGTCTGGGCGTTCGGCACGCTGCCGGGCGCGGAGGCGCTCGCGGCGAGGGTGGGGCTGACCCCCGTGAGGCAGTTGCTGCGGATGGAGCGGCCGCTCGACCCGCCCTCCCGGGTCAGCATGCCGGAGGGCTTCGAGATCGTCGCCTACACGCCTGACGACGCTGAGGCCGTCGTCGCGATCAATGCCGCCGCCTTCGCGCACCACCCGGAACAGGGCCGGCTGAGCGTGGGAGAGTTTCTCCAGCTCACCCGCCAGCCGTGGTTCGACCCGGCGGGCCTGCTCATCGCCAAGAGCAACGGCGTCGCCACCGGCTTCCATTGGACCAAGCGTCACGGCGAAGGGTTGGGCGAGGTCTATGTGCTCGCGGTCGCTCCCGACCATGAGGGCCGAGGGCTGGGTCGGGTGCTCCTCGAAGAGGGCCTCAACCATCTGGTCCAGCAAGGCGACGATAGGGTTCAGCTCTACGTGGAGGCCGCTGAGACGCGCGTGGTCAACATGTACAAGGCGGCGGGCTTCGACGTCGCGCAGACCGACACCAGCTACCGCGTCGACAGGTGAGAGACGTGACGCAAGAACCACTTCCCGCTGACCGTTACCTTGACCGCGAGATCTCCTGGCTCCTGTTCAACAACCGGGTGCTCGACCTCGCCCGCGACAAGCGCAGGGTGCCTCTCATCGAGCGCGCCAAGTTCCTCGCGATCTTCTCCTCCAACCTGGACGAGTTCTTCATGGTCCGCGTCGCGGGACTCAAGCGTCGCATCGCGGCGGGGGTCGCCGTCCCCACCGTGACCGGGAAGATGCCCGGCGAACTGCATTCGGAGTTGTTGGGTCACGTTGCCGAGCTCGTCGCCGAGCAGTCCCGGATCTTCCACGAGGAGGTCCGCCCGGAGCTCGCCGCCGAGGGCATCGAAATCCTGAACTGGGAGGAGCTGACGGCTGCCGAGAAGGACCGGATGCGGGCGCTGTTCGTCGAGCGCATCTTCCCGGTGCTCACCCCTCTCGCGGTCGACCCCTCTCATCCGTTCCCCTACATTTCCGGCCTGTCCATCAACCTGGCGGTCCTGCTGCGCAACCCCGCCACAGGCGCCAAGCAGTTCGCACGCGTCAAGGTCCCGCCGGTACTGTCGCGCTTCATCAAGCTGGCGGAGGGCCGCTTCCTACCGCTGGAGGACATCATCTCCCGGCACCTCGGGCAGCTCTTCACCGGCATGCAGGTGCTGCAGCACACGACGTTCCGCGTCACCCGCAACGAAGACATCGAGGTCGAAGAGGACGACGCCGAGAACCTCCTGTTCGCGCTGGAGAAGGAGCTTCTCCGCCGTAAGGTCGGCAGGCCGCCGGTTCGGCTCGAGGTCGAAGAGGACATCGACCTGCAGATGCTCGACATGCTGATGCGCGAGCTCGACGTCAGCGAGGCCGAGGTCTTCCGGCTCGCCGCACCCCTCGACCTGACCGGGTTGTTCTCGTTGGCCGACTCGCATCGCGAGGACCTCAAGTACCCGAACTTCCTCCCCATCACCCATCCCGATCTGGCCGAGGTCGAGAGCTCCAGCCCGGCCGACATGTTCAAGTCGCTCAAGCTCCGCGACGTGCTGGTGCACCACCCCTACGACTCGTTCGCCACGTCGGTGCAGCGGTTCATCGAGCAGGCGGCAGCCGACCCCGCCGTGCTCGCCATCAAGCAGACGTTGTACCGCACCTCCGGTGACTCCCCCATCGTCGACGCCCTCATCGAGGCCGCGGAGGCCGGCAAGCAGGTCCTGGCGGTGGTCGAGATCAAGGCCAGGTTCGACGAGCAGGCGAACATCGGGTGGGCCCGCAAGCTCGAGAAGTACGGCGTCCACGTCGTCTACGGCATGTTGGGGCTCAAGACGCACTGCAAGCTGGCCCTCGTCGTGCGGGAGGAGGCCGACGGCCTGCGCCGCTACGCCCACATCGGCACCGGCAACTACAACCCCAAGACCGCCCGTCTGTACGAGGACATGGGGCTCCTCACGTCCAACCCGGTCATCACCGACGACATCGCACGGCTGTTCAACCACCTCTCGGGCATGACCCACGAGACCAACTACCGGCGGCTCCTCGTCGCCCCGCACGGCATCCGAAAGGGCCTCCTGGAGTACGTCGACGGCGAGGTGGCCAACCACCTGGCCGGGAAGCCGGCCGGCATCCGCGTCAAGATCAACTCCATCGTCGACGAGGCGCTCATCGACGCCTTCTACCGTGCCTCGCAGGCCGGCGTGCCCGTCGACATCTGGGTGCGCGGCATCTGCACCATCCGTCCCGGGGTGCCGGGCCTCAGCGACAACATCCGCGTGCGGTCCACGCTTGGCCGATTCCTTGAGCATTCCCGGGTGTTCTGGTTCGCGGGCGGCGGTCGTCCCATCGTGGGAATCGGTTCCGCAGATCTCATGCACCGCAACCTCGACCGGCGGGTAGAGGCGATCGTCGGCATCAGCAACCCCGCGCACGTCGAACGGGTGGAGACCCTCTTCGATCGGGCGTTCGCCCCCGATACTGTCCACTGGGAGTTGATCGACGACACCTGGACGGCACACACCCACGACGACCAGGGCAACCCCCTGACGGACCTGCAGGAAACCCTCATCCAGGAGGCTGCGGAGAGGCGCTCCTCGCGATGACAAAACGAGCCCAGGTCCGGGCGGCCGGCGCTGTTGTGCTGCGCGGTCACGGAGACGCTACCGAAGTACTTCTCATCCACAGGGCCTCGTACGACGACTGGTCCCTACCCAAGGGCAAGGGTGTCGTCGACGAACTCCCCCGCTCACCGCGATGCGCGAGGTTCACGAGGAGACCGGAGCCGTGGTCCGGCTCGGAGTCCGCCTCCCCACCATCCGCTACAAGGTGTCAAAGGGCACCAAGGCCGTCGAGTACTGGCGCGCCGAGATGGTCGAGCAGCACCGCCGTGAACCGGACGCCGAGGTGGACAAGGTCAAGTGGTTCCCCGTCGACCGCGCCATGGAGCGGATGACCTACGCCGACGAGCGTCGGGTCTTGTCGGCTGCACTTCTCATCCCCCCGACGACGCCGCTCATCATCGTCCGGCACGGCAAGGCCATGCTCCGCAAGGACTGGGACGGGCCCGACCAGATGCGCCGTCTCACCGGCCGCGGACGACGACAGGCGCAGGAGCTCTCCCAACTCCTGATGGCCTACGGGGTTGACGCGCTCGTGTCGAGTTCGTCGACCAGGTGCATGGAGACCCTGCGGCCGTACTCCGAAGCGGCGGCAATCCCCATCTACGCCGAGGATGTGTTGACCGAAGAAGAGGGCACCGTCAAGCCCAAGCATGTTCGCGCCTATGTCGCGGCCCTGTTCAAGACCCTCGACGCCCCCACGGCCATCTGCGGGCACCGACCGGTGTTGCCCATGATGTTCCAGGGAGTGGGGCTGGAACCGAAATCCATGGTCGTCGGGGAGTCTGTCGTCGTGCACCGCGACGAACACGGCAACCGGGTGGCCGTCGAGGTTCATAAGCCACGCGCCTGATCCCCTCCTTCGTCGAGTTCGGGCGGTCCGCTCACTAGCGCAGCTGGCGGGTCCACCGGGCATTCCTCCCAGATCGTTCACCCGGTGTTTACCAACGGCCCCCGGACGCGTTACTTCGGAACTCTAGCGTCCACGTCAGACCTGCTGAACCACATGGTTCCAGGGGGGCCACCGGCCCGAACTCACGTCTTGGAAGGCATGACCCGAATGAAGATTCGTCTGACCGCTGCACTCGGTCTCTCCGCCGCACTGATGCTCTCAGCCTGCGCTGCCAATGAGAGCACCGCCCCGACCGCGGACACTCCCGCCGCCACCACCTCAGCCGCTGGCGCCTCGGATGCTCCGGCCCAGGAGCCCATCAGCGGCACGATCTCCGGCATCGGCGCGTCGGCGCAGGAGGTTGCCCAGCAGACCTGGATCGCTGGTTTCCAGACGGCTAACGAGGCCGTCACCGTGAACTACGCAGCCGAGGGCTCCGGCGCCGGCCGCGAGGCGTTCATCGGCGGCGGCGCGGACTTCGCCGGCTCCGATCGCGCGTTCAAGATCGATGAGCTGGAGGAGAACTCCTTCGGCAAGTGCGCCGCCGACAGCAAGGCCATCAACCTGCCCGTCTACATCTCCCCCATCGCCGTGATCTTCAACGTCGAGGGCGTTGAGGAGCTCAACCTGGACGCCGCTACTCTCGCCGGCATCTTCAAGGGCGACATCACGAACTGGAACGACCAGGCCATCGCAGCGACGAACGAGGGCGTCACGCTCCCCGATCTGACCATCACCGCTGTGCACCGCTCCGACACCTCCGGCACCACAGAGAACTTCACCGACTACCTGGCCTCCGCCGCCCCCGATGTGTGGGACGCGGAGAAGTCGGGCGATTGGCCGTACCAGACCGGTGAGGGCGCGGGCCAGACCCAGGGCGTCGTCGCTGCGGTCTCCGGCGGTGTGGGTGCCATCGGCTACGTCGATGCCTCCCAGGCCGAGCAGTTCAGCGTGGCCAAGCTGGGCAAGGACGGCAGCTTCCACGGCCCGACCACGGAATCCGCCGCCGCGATCGTCGAGAACTCGCCCGTGGAAGAGGGCCGCGCCGACAACGACATGGCCATCGCACTCGACCGCGAGGCCGAGGGCTACCCCATCGTGCTGGTCTCCTACCTCATCACCTGTCAGGATTACGAGGATGACGCGGTGGCCGACCTCGTGAAGAGCTATGCGTCCTACATCGTCTCGGACGAGGGCCAGTCGGCCGCCGCCGAGCGTGCGGGATCCGCGCCGCTTTCCGCTAGCCTGAGCGAGACGGTTCAGGCCGCGATCGACTCGATCCAGTGATCTGATCCCTCTGCGGCGAAGTCGCGTCACCCGCGAGGGCGGCGCGACTTCGCCCAGTGAGGGAAATCCCGTCCCACCCGTTCGACCCAGGAGCGCAGATGTCGCCAACGGACGCCGCCCCGGCAGCCGGCACCCGACCCGATTCAGAGCCACACTCCCTGCAGCGCAGCGCCAAGCGTTTCGGCGACACGGTCTTCCGGAGCCTCTCGACAGGTTCCGGCATCCTCATCCTCCTCATCCTCGCCGCGGTGGCCTCGTTCCTCGTCGGTCTGGCCCTCCCCGCGCTCCTCGCCGACCCCGCCGAGCTCCAGTTCGGTCGCGGCGTGAGCTTCTGGGAGTACGTCGCGCCGTACGCGTTCGGCACGATGTGGTCCTCGATCCTGGCGATGCTGGTTGCCGTGCCCGTGGCGGTGGGGATTGCTCTGTACCTGACGCACTACGCCCCGAAGCGGGTCGCCTCGACGTTCGGCTACGTCATCGACCTCCTCGCGGCCGTGCCGTCGGTGGTGTTCGGTCTCTGGGGCATCGCAGTATTGGCACCGGCGCTGCGCCCGCTCTTCCTCTGGCTGGAGGAGAATCTCGGGTTCATCCCCCTGTTCAGCGGCCCGGTCTCAGGCACCGGGCGCACGATCCTCACCGCGTCCCTGGTGCTGGCGGTGATGATCCTGCCGATCATCACCGCAATCTCGCGGGAGGTCTTCCTGCAGACCCCACGGCTCCACGAGGAAGCCTCGCTCGCCCTGGGTGCCACGCGGTGGGAGATGATCCGGCAGGCCGTCATCCCCTTCGGCATGCCCGGCATCATCTCCGCCTGCATGCTCGGCCTCGGCCGCGCGCTCGGCGAGACCATGGCGGTGGCGATGGTGCTGTCGGGCAGCGAAGTGATCAGCATCCAGTTGCTGACGTCGCAGAACCCAAACACGATCGCTGCCAACATCGCCCAGTCCTTCCCCGAAGCGCATGACATCGGGCGCAACCAGCTGATCGCCACGGGCCTGGTGCTGTTCGTCATCACCCTGGCCGTGAACATGACCGCGCGGTGGATCATCAACCGTCGCAAAGAGTTCTCGGGAGCGAACTGATGAGCATCGACACGACGCACAAGCCCGCCCCCTCGAGGCTCAACTTCCTGACGGCTGCCCAGCTGCCGAAGTTCACCCCGCTGGCCACCCTGGTGGTGTCAGTCGCCGCGGCTGCCGGGGCGCTGGCACTGTTCGGCTCGGCGAGCATCGCCAACGTGGTGATCTTCGGCGCGCTGCTGTTCCTCGTCGCCATCTTCACGCTGTCCGCAAGCGTTGAGGGCAGCCGCCGAGCCAAGGACCGCCTGGCCCGCTACGTGGTCACGGGTTTCTTCCTCCTGGCGCTCACGCCCCTCATCTCGCTCGTCTGGGGCACGGTTGCCAACGGGATCTCCCGCTTCGACGGCACCTTCTTCACCTGGTCGATGCGCAACATCCTCGGCGAGGGCGGGGGCGCTGTCCACGCGATCTGGGGCACGCTCATCATCACGGGCATCGCGACGCTGATCTCTGTGCCGATCGGCCTGCTCACCGCGATCTACCTCGTCGAGTACGGATCGGCGAGCAAGCTCGGCGCCGGCATCCGCTTCTTCGTCGACGTCATGACGGGCATCCCCTCGATCGTCGCGGGCCTGTTCGCCTACACGATGTTTTCGATGATCTTCGGCGCCGGTCACAAGAGCGGCCTCTCCGGTGCGGTGGCGCTGACGATCCTGATGATCCCCACTGTCGTGCGATCGACCGAGGAGATGCTGAGGATCGTCCCGAACGAGCTGCGGGAGGCCTCCTACGCTCTCGGCGTGCCGAAGTTCCGCACCATCTTGAAGGTGGTTCTGCCCACCTCCATCGCCGGCATCATCACCGGTGTCGTCCTGGCCATCGCCCGGGTCATCGGTGAGACCGCACCCCTGCTGGTGACCGCCTCTTTCACGGCCTCGATGAATCTCGACCCGACCCAGAACCCCATGGCCACGCTGCCGGTGTTCGTCTACAACCAGTACATGTACGCGCCCGGCATCGACACGGCCGCCTACCATGCCCGCGCCTGGGCCGGCGCGCTCACCCTCATCCTCATCGTGATGGGGCTCAACGCGCTGGGCCGGTTCATCGCGTGGAAGTTCGCCCCCAAGCCCGGCCGCTGACGCCCTGAAGGAAACACATGTCCAAGCGCATTGAACTCAACGACCTCAACATCTACTACGGCAAGTTCCACGCCGTGAAGGATGTGAACATGGTCATCGAGCCGCGCGCCGTCACGGCGTTCATCGGCTCCTCCGGCTGTGGCAAGTCCACCGTGCTGCGATCGATCAACCGCATGCACGAGGTCATCGACGGAGCGTACGTGACCGGTGAGGTGCTCCTCGACGGCGTCGACCTGTACGCGCCGAACGTCGACCCGGTGCGGGTGCGTCGTCAGATCGGGATGGTGTTCCAGCGGCCCAACCCGTTCCCCACCATGTCGATCCGGGAGAACACCCTGGCCGGTGCCCGGCTCAACAACTCGCGGCTCTCCAAGTCGGAGGCCGACGAGCTCGTCGAGAAGTCGCTTCGCGGGGCGAACCTCTGGAATGAGGTCAAGGATCGGCTCGACAAGCCCGGGTCCGGCCTGTCCGGCGGCCAGCAGCAGCGCCTCTGCATCGCGCGCGCGATCGCCGTCTCCCCCGACGTCATCCTCATGGACGAGCCGTGCTCAGCGCTCGACCCCATCTCCACGCTGGCCATCGAGGACCTCATCAAGGAACTCAAAGAGACCTACACCGTCGTCATCGTGACCCACAACATGCAGCAGGCCGCGCGCGTGTCGGACTCCACCGCGTTCTTCAACCTCAAGGAACACGGGAAGCCCGGCGAGTTGATCGAGATGGGTCCCACGGAGAAGATCTTCCACAACCCCGATCAGAAGGCCACCGAGGACTACATCACCGGCCGTTTCGGCTGATTGCCAACCATAAGCAGCGACGCCCGGCCGGCACCGTGCTCCCTGAGCTTGTCGAAGGGTTACGGCCGGGACCGGGGTCGCCGCCCTTGTGGGCGGGGGCGGCGGTAGGGAACGAGGCCGTTACCCTTCGACGGAGCTCAGGGACCGCCCTTCGACGGACGCTCGCTCGTTCCTCGCTCACTACTCTGGGCGACGGTGTACCCTCTGGCGTCAGAGAGGATCAGAAGACGGGCCGTCCGCCGGTCACGCCGAGGACGGCACCCGACACGTAGCTGGCCTCATCGGAGGCGAGGTACACGAACGCGGACGCCACCTCGATGGGGTCGCCTGCCCTGCCCAGCGGGGTGTCTGAGCCGAAACCCTCCACCTTCTTCTCCGGCATCGTGGCCGGAATGAGCGGGGTCCAGATCGGGCCGGGGGCGACGACGTTGACGCGAATACCGCGCTCACCCAGGAGGGACGCCAGGTTCATCCCGAGGTTGGTGACCGCGGCTTTCGTTGCGGCGTAGTCGAGCAGCGGCTCCGAGGGGTCGTACGCCTGCACCGACGCGGTGAAGATGACCGATGCGCCCTCGCTCAGGTGCTTGTCAGCCGCCTTGACCAGCCAGAACGGCGAGTACACATTCGTCTCGAACGTCTGGTGGATCTGATCGTCGGGGAACTGGTCGAGATCAGGGTGTGTCATCTGGTACGCGGCGTTGGCGACGAGGATGTCGATCCCGCCCAACTCCTTGACGGTGGTCTCCACCGCCTCCTTGTTCGCCTCGGGCGTCCGCAGGTCGAGCGGGAGCGCCACGCACGTGCGCCCTTCCGCTTCGACCAGCCGTCGGGTCTCCTCGAGGTCGTCGCTGCCGGGCAGGTCGACGACCACGACGTCGGCTCCCTCCTTGGCGAACGCGACGGCCACAGCGCGCCCGATCCCGGAGTCGGCTCCGGTGATCAGCGCCCGCTTGCCGGTCAGTCGGTCACGGCCCGTCCAGGTCTTCTGCCCGTGGTCCGCGGCGGGCTTGAGCTCGCTCTCGGTGCCGGGCCATTCCTGCTTCTGGGACGGGATCTTGCTCAGTTCTTCACGGTTCTCAGCCATGCCTCCACATAACCACCCTGGACCAGCCGCGACAACACCCTCAGGAGTGGAATCTGGCCGGGTTCGGCGCTACGCGCAGTCGACGAGGCCGACACCGGACTTCAGCCGGAGGACGCGCTCGACGGAGTCGAGCACCCGGTCCGCGAACTCAGCGTCGCTCTGGGCCCTGCCCAGCGTGGCGTCGGCCATCGTCGCCATGAGGGACGGGTTCGCGTTGATGAGCAGGTCGCCCCCGGCGTCGAAGAAGCGCAGCGCCCGATCCGCGGGCGCCACCCCACTTACCGACTTCGCCGCACCGAGATCGTCGGCGATGACCACGCCGTCGAATCCCAGGTCGTCGCGCAGCAGATCCTCGATGACCACTGAGCTGAAGACGCCTTCGTTGTCCGGGTCGATCTTCGTGAAGACGGCCGACGACACCATGACGGAGTCCACCCCCGCGTCGATCGCAGCCGCGAACGGCTCCAGGCTCTCCCCATCAGCTTCGATGACGTCATCGGTGGCGATCCCGAAGTCGGTGTTCGTCACCACCTCGCCGAGGCCGGGGAAGTGCTTGACCGAGGTGGCCACCGAGGCCGCGCCCATCCCCTCGACGAACTCGACGATGGACTGCGAGACCGCTTCCGGGTCAGATCCGTAGTCGCGATTCAGCTGGCCGATCGGCTCGTTGGTGCCGCGCTTGGCCTCGGACACGACGTCGGCCACGGGCGCGAGGTCGTAGTGGACCCCCACCTCCCGTAGTTCCTCGCCCCACTGCTGAGCGGCGGCGCGGAGGTCTCCCTCGGCCAAGGCGCCCTGCTCCCTCGCGCTGGGGATGGAGGAGAACCCCTCCCCCTTGAGGCGCTGGACGGTACCGCCCTCCTGGTCGACGGCGATGAGCACCGGGACCCGGTGGCTGCCGAGGCTGCCGAGCTCAGCGGTCAGCTGACGGATCGGGGAGGCACCTGCGGACGTGTTGCCGAGGAGCACCACGGACCCGACCCGTGCGTTGGCGATCGCGGACCGGGTCGCCTCGTCCAAGCCCCCGGTGTCGACGCCGATCATGAACAGCTGACCGACCTGCTCGGCTGGGCTCAGGCTGGACGCCACGTCCCGGCACGAGGTGACGGTCGGGCTGGGGCTGGTTTCCGCCACCGCGTCCATGGAGGGGTGCGTTGCTGTGCCGGTGACTTCGACGGCGGCGGGGGTCGCCGATTCGCCTGCGGACTCGAACACCTCGGGGTTCGGCGCGCAGCCCGTCAGGGCGAGCGCCCCTGCGGCGAGCAACCAGGGAAGGCGGCTCACCGGTCGAGCTCCGCGGGGCGGTGGGCGGCCAGTAGGCCGAGCAGTGCGTTCTCGACCACTTCCGGCAGGCTCGGATGGATCCAGTACTGCCCCCGGGCGAGATCGTCCACCCGCTGTCCGAAGGACATTGCCTGGATGAGCGGCTGGAGCAGGGTGGATGCCTGCGGTCCGACGATGTGGGCGCCGAGGATGTGCCAGGAGCGGGGATCCGCCAGCAGCTTGACGAAGTGGCCCTCGTCCTCGAGGGCCCAGCCGTAGGCGACGTCCGCATAGCGTTGCCGGGCGACGACGTAAGGGTTGCCCCACGCCTTCAACTGCTCCTCCGTCGCACCCACCGAGGCGATCTGCGGGTCGCTGAACACCGCGCTCGGGACGTAGCGATGATCGGTCTCCACGGGGTCGTCGGGGTGGAGGAGGTTGTGCTGCACGGTGCGCATCTCGGCGTTGGCCACATGCTTGAGGAGATAGTCGGACGAGACGTCGCCCATGGCCCAGATCCCCTGGACGTTGGTGCGCTGATGGGCATCCACCCGGATCTGGCCGTCGACGTTGACGTCGATGCCGGCCGCCGAGAGGTTGAGCGCCTCCCAGTTCCGTTCACGTCCCACCGCGACGAGGATCGCGTCGGTGAAGTACTCGTATTCGACGCCGTTCCGGTCGGTGGTGACCACCACGATGTCGCCCTTCGAGCCCTTCTCCACCGAGGAGACCTTCTGGTTGAGCCGAACCCGAACTCGACGTCCGATGAGGGCAGCGAACTGCTCCGAGACCTCCCGGTCCTGGCCGCGCAGCAACACCTCGGAGCGGTTGAGGAGCGTGACGTCGGTCCCGAGCGCAGCGAAGACGTGGGCGAACTCTGCGGCGATGAATCCGCCCCCGAGGATCATGAGGCGCCGCGGTCGGTCCGGGATGCGCATGATGGTGTCGGAGGTGTAGATCCGGTCGGCGACGTCCTCGAACCCTGGGACGTGGAGGTCCCTCGGGCGAGACCCTGTCGCGATGACGATGTTGTCCGCGCTGATCCGGTCGTCGCCGATCTGCAGCGTCTGGGCGTCGACGAAGCTCGCCTCGCCGGTGAAGACGGTCACGTTGCTGGAACGTTGGCGCCAGTCGAGCCCGCCCTCGGAAATCGGATCGATCCGTCCGAAGATGCGGTCCCGGATGGCGTTCCAGTCCGAGCCGCGGTGCTCGAGATGCACGCCCAGTCGCTTCGCGTGGGGCGGCGAGGCAGCGAAATCGGCCGGCACCACGAACATCTTCGTCGGGATGCACCCGCGGTTGAGGCAGGTCCCGCCGAATGTCTCGTCCCGTTCGATCAGTGCAACGTTCCAGTCGGCGAAGCGTTCGTCGATCAGCGAGTTGCCCGTACCGGAGCCGATCACTGCGAGGTCGAAGTGCTGCATGGCCCCCATTGTCTCACGCTCGCCATAGCGGCCCGGCCCTAGGGAAACGCTGGTCAATGGTGTCCCGGCTGCGGCGCACCGAGACAGTCTTGATCAGCACGTCCCTACACTGGGGCGATGAGCAAGTCTTGGGCAGTGGTCACCGGCGCGTCGAGTGGTCTGGGCGTGGCCTACGCAGAGCGGATGGCCGCGGACGGTGCCAACGTGGTCCTGGTGGCCCGGAGCGTCGACAAGATGGAGAAGGTTGCCGCCTCGCTGCGCGCACAGCACGGCGTCGACACGCTCGTGCTGGCCGTCGACCTCACCGACCGCGCCGCCCGTGCGGAGCTGGTCGAACTCCTGAAGGAGCGCGACGTCAGCCATCTGATCAACAACGCCGGGTTCGGCACCATCAACAGCTTCCACGAGATCTCCGAGGAACGGATCCTGTCCGAGCTGGAGCTGAACGTCGTGGCGCTGACCGAGCTCTCCCGCGCCGCAGTGCCGGGGATGCTCTCGCGCGGCCGCGGCGCCATCATCAACGTGTCGTCGACCGCAGCGTTCCAGGCGATTCCCGAGATGGCCGTCTACGCCGCCGCGAAGGCGTACGTGCTCCGCTTCACCTCCGCCCTGTGGGGCGAACTGAAGACCACCGGTGTTCGCGCGCTGGCCGTCTGTCCCGGGCCCACAGAGACGGAGTTCTTCGCCAACGCCGGACGGGCGTCGGCGATGCGACGACGACGCACGCCCGAGCAGGTCGTCGACGCCACCTTCGACGCCCTCGGCCGGCATCGCCCGTTCGTGGTCGACGGCACCATCAACAAGGTCCTGGCCTTCACCAACCGTCTGGTACCGGTGGACCTTCAGGTGGCGGTGGCGCGCCACGTTGCCACCCACTGAGCTGGAGGGCGCAGCCCTCAGCCGATCCTGATCGACTTGTTCTCCGAGACCGTCACGGGTGGGGTACCCGTCGTGACCGCCGCCTTGATGTCGTAGGAGCCCGGGTCGAGGTTGATACTGACGGACCACACGCGCCAGCCGTCGGAGTTCACGCTGAGCGAGGTCTGCGCCGATACCTCGGCGATGACGCGGCCGCTAGCGATCTCGGTGATCGTCACGATCGGCTCGCCGACGTCCGCCTTGACCGTGCCGACGAACACGTGCGCGCCCGGGGCCGACTGCTCGCCGTTGCGGGGGTTGGTGATCCACACCGCGGGCATCGGATCGAGCCCTCTCCTCGTGTAGCCCTCCGCAGCGGCGAAGTCGGCCGGCGGCGCGCCGGCGTCGCTCAGGAACACCACCCGCAGGTTGGGGTTCCCGATCAGTTCCGAGGCCGTGTAGACGGCCTGATCGCGGGCCTGCTGCGCCAAGGCCGGGGAGGTGAAGCCCTCGTAGGCGTCAGCAGAGAGGTCCACGGTCAGGGTCTCGCCTGCCAGCTCTGCGGAATGCACCTGCCCTCCGCTCCACGCCGACGCGTAGTCCGGATCGCGGGGCACCAGGGTCAGCAGCGCGTCGAGGGCGGAACTCAGCAGGTTGTCCGACGCGGGCAGGTTGCGCTGCTCACGGTAGAGCTTGCCGTCCTGGCCAATGAAGTACAGCGGCACGTCGCGCACAAGCGCCGGCAGTGAACGCGTGGCGACAGGGCTGGGGGGTAGGGCCTGCCTGGAGACGGCCGGCAGTTCGGGCGCGGCGACGGTGGGGCGGGTGACCGCCGCGAGAAGCAGGCCCGCCGCGATCGCGCCGAGGGTCAGGACACCAATGATCCGCGGCCCGAGGCCGTTGCGGGCTGAGTCGAGTTCTGCGACGTCCTTGGCCAGCGTGTCCGCCTCGGGGGTCGGCACCTGGCGGGCGGCCGAACGGAGCGCGTCGGTCACCTCCTGAGACAGCGACTCGATGACTCCTGGGAGGATCCCGGGGGTCGGGTCACCGACGCGATCGCGAACCGCTTCCAGCGACTGCTCGAGCTTCTGGTTGCAAGACCTGACCGACATCCGCATGATGCCGGCCAGTTCGGGGCCGAACACCCCCAGGTAGTGGCTGACCACCAGCAGCTCGGCGGCCCGGTCGGGAGACTCGCCGATGGAGCGCAGGATCTCGTCCTGACGGGAGTCCGGGACGGACCCGAGCTCGATCGAGCCCTGCGAACCACGGACCGCGCGGGCAAGGTGGACGACGTGCTCGTGGAGGAACTCGACGCGGTCGGCCGGATCGATGACTCTCCGGCCCCGCCGGTAGAGGGCCAGGAAGGCGCTGCGGACGATCCGCTCCGATTCGTCCGCGGCGCCCAGCAGCACGGCCAGCCGGTGCAGCATGGCCCCGTGCTCCTCGTGCAGCTGGAGCAGCCAGTCCCGCTCTTCTTCGCCCGCCATCGATCAGATCCCCGCGTAGGAGTGCAGACCGCTGAACAGCAGGTTGACCCCGATGAAGTTGAACCAGAACGTGACGAGCCCGACGAGCGCGATGATGGCCACGGGGCGGCCCCGCCATCCGGCCGTCGCGCGGGCGTGGAGGTAGGCGACGTAGACAACCCACGTGATGAAGGACCAGGTCTCCTTGGGGTCCCAGTTCCAGAAGCGTCCCCAGGCGTACTGGGCCCAGATCGCCCCAGCGGCAATCGTGAACGTCCATAGCGGCAGGGCGAACGCGTGCAGCCGGTACGAGATCATGTCCAGCTTGACGGCGCTCGGGAGCTTCGCGAGGTAGCCGGTGAGCTCGCCCCCGGACACGGCGGCGCGGCGCTCCGCGGACTCCCGCACCAGATAGAGGGCCGCGGCCACGGCGCCCACGTTGAAGGCGGCCCCTGATATCGCGGCGGCGATGATGTGGATGATGAACCACACGCTGTGCAGAGCGGGGACGAGCGGCGCGACGTCGACGTAGAACTGAGTCACCGCCGCGCCCAGGCCGATCGCGAACAGCAGCGTGACGCCCAGCCCCAGCCACCGCATTCCCCAGCGCAGCGCGCCGACGAGGTAGATCACCACTGCGAACGCCAACGACGACGTGATGAACTCGTACATGTTGCCCCACGGAGGACGCTCGGCGGCGACGCCGCGCAGCACCACTGCGGCGATGTGCAGGATCGCCGCGAGCACCGTGGCCGCCAGCCCGAGCCTGCCGAAGAGGTCCACCCGGAGCCGCCTGGCGTCCTCCGTGCCGTCGTCGGGGCGCACGGCGGCCAACCCCCGCGCAGCAGACCACTCGACGGTGTGCAGCGCGAACGCGACGAGGTACGCGACGGTCCCGAAGACCATCGCCGAGTAGGACCATTCAGACAGCGTCATGGGTCTCCTTGCGTCGGGCACCGGGCGCTCCCCCAGCGTGCCCGGAGTCGGTGTGTCCGGGGACATTGTGCCCCGAGTCCTCCCGATGGCCCGAACCGATTGGGTCCGCGGTGCCGCCGACGGTGACCTGCAGCAGGTCCGCCACCTGCTCCTCGAGGCCCGACGCGGCGTCGGCCCGGTCGAGCCCTCCCGCGGTGGCCGTGCCGTCGGCGATCCGGACGAAGAGGCGGCGAGGCCGCACGTAGAGGCTGACGCACAGGCCGGCGACGCCGATCGCGAGAGAGATGAGCATCATGGCGTTGCCGGGCGTCTCGCTGACCTGGAGCTTGACCCAGCGCTGCCACCCGTCGAAGCTGATCGAGCCGAGCCCGTCGGGCAGGGCGAACCCGGCGCCGGGCAGCATCCGTGCGCTCAGCACCTCGCCGCCGTCGCCCTCGATCTGCGTCAGCTCGTCCGTGTTCAGCGTGTAGATGCTCTCCGGGATCCCCGTCTCAACACCTGGTTCGCCCATCCAGGCGTTGAGGTAGACCTCCGGGCTCAGCGCGTCGGGGAAGACCGACTGCGGCCCCTGCTCGCCCAGCACCGCCGTCGGGAAGAAGTAGGCCTCGAAAGCCAGCCGGTACGGACGGGCATCGGGCACTTTGATGACTCCGATGGAGGCGAAGTTCCCGTCCTGTGGCAGGAACACCACCGGCCCGCTGAAGGCGACGTCGCCGTTGCCGTCGCGCACGGTGAAGCTCGGCGCGTAGCCGTGACCGATGAGGTTCACCTGGGTGCCGCCGCTCGTGAGGAGAGGCTCGTTGACGGTGAGGAGTTCGTCGCGGGAGCCGGCGGCATCGTGGAGCGTGACGTCTGCGTCGAAGCGCCGTGCTGCGCCGCGCTGCACCTCCCCGGTCTCGAACTCGGCCGTGAAGGTGTTGATGTCGACGGAGAACGGCTCGAGCGAATCCGTGTCGAGCAGGCCGCCGGCGGTGAAGTCGTCGAACTGGGTGATGACGTTGGCGAATCCGCGTCCCTCCACCACAACCACCGAGCCGTGATACCCCCACAGGTTCGACCACGCCATGCCCAGGAGGATGAAGACCAGCGAGACGTGGAAGACAAGGTTTCCAGCCTCCCTGGAGTAGCCCCGCTCCGCGCTCACCCCATCGGGCGAGCGTCGGGTGCGGTACCGCCGGGCGGCCAACCACTTCTCGGCGCGATCCAGGGCGGGGCCTGCGGCGCCGACCGCGCCGGACTCGCTGACCGGGAGCCGCTCGACTCGCGCCGGCAGGGCAGGCGGGGGTTTGCGCACGGCTCGGAAGTACTTCGCGATGCGGGGCAGGATGCAGCCGATCAGCGAGATGAACAGCAGCAGGTAGACGGCCGAGAACCCCGGCGAGGTGTAGATGTCGTAGAACCCGAGCGGCTCGAAGATCCGATCCCAGAAGGGGTTGGCGCGCTTGAAGTCGAGCACGGAGATCGGCGAGGCGCTCTGCTGAGGGATCATCGAACCGGGGATGGTGGCCAGCGCCAGCAGGAACAGCAGCAGCAGGGCGGTTCGCATGCTGGTCAGCTGACCCCAGGCCCATCTCCCCAGCTCGCTGGCGCCGAGCGCCCGGGTCGGTTGGCTCACAGAATGGTCCCGAAGTTCGCCGCCCACTGCCTCAGCACGGCCACCAGCGCGTCCCACCAGCCGACGATCATCGCGACACCCACGGCCATCATCGCCACGCCCCCGATCCGCTGCATGGTCTGCTGGTGGCGGCGCAGCCAGTCGAGCTTGGGCGCCAGCGTGGTGAAGGCCACTGCGAATGCGAGGAAGGGAAGCCCGAGGCCCAACGCGTACGCAAAGGCGAGCACGCCGCCCCGCACGGCGGAGCCCTCGTTGAGCGCCAGCGTCAGCACTACCGACAGGGCCGGCCCGATGCACGGGGTCCAGCCGAGGCCGAACACCATCCCCAACAGGGGCGACGCCCACACGCCGAGGCGCGGAGCGGTGCTGGGGCGCCATCCGGACGGCACCGGCAACCACCCGGCGAACCCGGCGCCGAGCACGAGGATCACGACGCCGAGAGCGATGGTGATCGCTCGGGCATTGGTCAGGAGGGCTGCACCGACCCCGCCGAGGATCGCCCCCGTCAGGACGAAGATAACGGAGAAGCCCAGCACGAAGCCCAATGTCCCGCCGACCAGCAGTTTCTTCGAGCCGGTACCCTCCGCGATCTGGGCCGAGCCGAGACCGGAGGCGTACGACAGGTATCCGGGCAGGAGCGGCAGAACGCAGGGGGAGGCGAAGGAGACGATGCCTGCGAGGAGCGCGACGGGGAGGGCCACCAGCATGGAGGACGTGAGCGCCTGGCTGGCCCAGGATTCCAGCAACACGTTCATCCGGCCACCACATCCTCGACGATGCCGACCAGGGTGGAGGCGGTCACCTCGCCGAGCACACGGGCAGCCACCCTGCCCTGCTCGTCGATGACGACCGTGCTGGGAATCGCCTTGGGGGGCAGTTGCCCGAATCCGAGCAGCAGTTCGCCCTTCGGGTCGAAGATGCTCGGGTAGGTGAGCCCGAAGCTGCGCTCGAAGGCGAGCGCGGGGCCGACGTCGAGGTCGCGGGTGTTGACACCGAGGAAGACCACCTCGGGGCCCAACTCCTCGGACGCACGCACGAGTTCGGGGGCCTCAGCGCGGCAGGGCGCGCACCAGGACCCCCAGACGTTGACCACGACGGTGCTGCCGCGGAAATCGTCGGTGGACACTGCGGTGCCGTCGAGGGTGTCGCCGGACAGCACCGGAGCGTCGGGTCTGTCGTCGCTCTCCAGGATCGTCACGGCACCGTCGCCGCCCTCGAAGCCCACGCCGTCGCTTGAGGACGGCCCACTGCAGCCGGACAGAAGCAGCACCGCGCTGAGCCCGGCTGCTGCGAGGCGTCTCACGTCCCTACCTTGAACTTCCGGCCGTGCTTGACGGGCAACAGGTCCGCGACGGGCTCCTGGTAGCCGACCGCCGTGACGAGCCCGTCGCGCAGTGTGAAGCTGGTCACGGAGCACAGCGTGCACTCTCTGCGGCGCGGGTCGTGCACCAGCGACCTGCCTTCGGCGAAGCGGCGCGCCATCCAGATCGAGAGCTGGTGGCTGACGATGAGGGCCTGGCCGCCCGGACCCGCCGCCTCTGCGGCGTCACGGATGGCCGCCATCATCCGGGCTGCGATCTCCTTGTAGGGCTCGCCCCAGCTCGGCTGCAGAGGGTTGCGCATGTGCCAGAACATTTTGGGGTCGCGCAGCGCGCGGTTGTCCTTGCCGAAGACCATGCCCTCAAACTTGTTCTCGGCCTCGATCACCCGCGGATCGGTGACCACCTCAAGGTGCGGGTGCTGTGCGGCGGTGGGGGCCAGGGTCTCCTGCGCCCGCTGAAGCGGTGAGCATCGAAGGTGGGTGAGCGGCACGTCGCGCCAGAACTCCCCCATCCGACGGGCCATCTCGTGGCCGAGCTCGGACAGCCCATATCCCGGGAGGCGACCGTACAGAACCCCACCCGGGTTCTCCACCTGGCCGTGCCTCATCACATGCACAATGCTCTGCTCTGCCACGTTCATCACCCTACTCGGCCGGGTCAACTGCCTTACGGCGCTTCCGACGCTTGCGCTGGGAGGGCTTCGTGACTGGCAGGCCCGCCTCGATCTGGTCGGCCCGACGCCGGTCGGCGAACCGAGCGAGGCCCTCTGCGAGCGACTCGAACGTCGGGGCGTCGGCGACGACGTCCACGCGCAGCCCATGGATCTCGCAGGCCGCGGCGGTGGCCGGACCGATGGCGGCCACGACGGTGGCGGCGTGCGGCTTGCCGGCGATCCCGATCATGTTGCGGACCGCCGTGGCCGACGTGAAGACCACGGCGTCGTACATGCCGGTCTTGATGTCGTCGCGCACCTCAGCCGGGGGCGGGGCGGCCCGAACCGTCCGGTAGGCAGTGACTTCTTCAACCTCCCAGCCCAGACGGCTGAGGCCGACCAACAGCGGCTCCACCGACACGTCGGCGCTGGGCACCAGGACGCGATCGAGTGGATCGATCAGGTCGTCGTAGGCAGGAAATTCGTTGGCGAGGGCTCCGGTGGTGTTCTCCACGACGGGGGTGAGGTCCGCGGACAGTCCAAGCCTGCTCAGCGCGTCGACCGTTCCCCGGCCCACGGCGGCGAGGCTGATTCCGGAGAGGGCGCGCGAGTCGAGGCCGTACTCGGTGAGTCGCTCCCAGATGGCGCTGACGGCGTGCGGCGAGGTGAGCACCAGCCAGAGGTAGCGGCCGTCCACGAGCCCACGGACGGCCTTCTCCATCGCCTGTTCCGTGCGCGGCGGCTCGATCGACATGGTGGCGACCAGTTCGGTGGTCGCGCCGTAGTGGGCGAGCTCCTCAGTGAGCGCGCTGAGGTCGTCCTTCGTACGCGGGGCGATGACTCGCCAGTCGAACAGGGGCTTGCCCTCGAACCACGCGTAGCGCTGACGGTGGGAGTCCTCGATGCCCGGCCCGACGACGAAGAAACACTCGGCGACCTCTGATGTCTGGACCTCGCCCCAGGTGAGCACTTCACTGACCTGGCTGGTGGAGCCGGTGCCGACGAGGTAGAGCAGGCTGCCGTCGGCGCCGAACCTGCGCACCGCCTGCTCGGCCACCTGGGTCGCGGTCTCGCCGCAGCCGCGGATGATGAGCGTGCCCGCGGACGGCCACTCGTCGATGTCGGGGACGTCGACGGTCGTGTCGAGAGCCGCGAACGCGGCCGTGGCGCGGACTCCGCCGAAGGACAGTGCAGCGCTCCAGCGGTTGATCCCGGGCACGACGTTGGCGCGTAGCCCCGCGCTGGCCAGCACCTCGGGCAGGACCCCGGCTGCGTCGGCGTCGGTGAAATAGTCGCCCGCGTGGAGGCGGACCACCTTCTGTCCCCGGGCGACGGCCCCGAGGATGTCGGTGACCTCGTCGTCGCCGCCGGCCAACCTGATCTCGGCGTGAGCCGGGGCGAGCGAACGCACGGCTTCGATGTCGACGTTCTCGTCGACGATGACCAGATCCGCGTAGCGCAGCGCGCGGCAGCCGGCCAGCGTGAGCAGGCCGAGATCCCCGGGGCCGGATCCAACGAAGGTCACCGAACCACCGGTCGGCTCGAACTCCGGCGGCGAGGCCGGGGACATCGGGTCCTGGGGCTCAGTCACGGCTGCATCCGTTCAGGGCTGGAGGTCGACGGTGGGAACCCACTCGTCGTGCGTCGGGAGGGGGCGGGTTGGGAGAGTGCGGCGCGTAGCGCGTCCTCGTCGAGGAACCAGTAACTCAACAGCTGGCGATCGACGAACGTCACGGGCACATGATCGGTGAATCCGGCGCGTAGATCCGGCTCGGAATCGATGTCGAGGGCCCGCCAGGCCACGCCCAGATCCTCACAGGTGCGTCTCAGCGTCGCCTCGGCCTCCACACACAGGTGGCAGCCGGCGCGCGTCAGGAGGACGACCCGTGAGGGTGGGGTCACTTGCCTGCGCGGCGACGCTGGATGCGGGTCTTCTTCAACAGCTTGCGGTGCTTCTTCTTCGCCATACGCTTGCGGCGCTTCTTGATGACAGAACCCACTTACTTGCCTTTCGTAGCTCCGGAGAATCCGGACGTGTCGGGGATGCCTGGCCACGGATGGCCAGACTCCAAATCCTACCGTGCGCGCGGAACAACGCCCAATCCCGTTCACGGCGGCCCCACCGAGCGCGCTCAGTTGGCCATCTCCCTACTCCGCGTCACGCACGCCTCCATGGCGGCGAGGAAGGCCGCTCTGACCCCCCGCTCGTCGAGGACGCGCAGCGCTGCAGCGGTGGTGCCCGCCGGCGACGTCACCTGCTCGCGCAGCGTGGCCGCGGCCCGCCCCGTGGCGAGCATGGCCGCGGAGCCGACGAACGTCTGGACAGTGAGCTCGGTGGCCTCCGCCCGGGTGAGGCCCTGGTGGACGCCGGCCTCGATCATGGCGTCGGCCACGTAGAAGAGGTAGGCCGGGCCCGAACCCGACACGCTGGTCAGCGCATCCAGGTACTTCTCTTCGATGACGGTCGATCGACCCACCGCGTCCATGAGCCCCTGCACCGTGGCGAGGTGGCCATCGGTGGCGGCCGTGCCCCGCACGACCCCCGCCATCCCCTGCCCGACGAGTGCGGGCGTGTTGGGCATCACCCGGATCACCGCGGCACCGTCGGGAAGGAGCTCTTCGAGTTGCCGGATCGGCACCCCTGCGGCGATGGAGACGACGACCGATTCTGGTCCCAGCCGGTTACTGATGGAGCCGAGCACGGACTCAACCTGGTGCGGCTTCACGGCAAGCACCACGACGTCGGCGCCCGATGCTTCCTCAAGATCGACGGCTCGCACGCCGTGCCGGGCGGTGATGTCGTCGGCGCGCTGCTGGGAGGGCTCCACGATCACGACGTCCTCGGTCGACCAGCCTGCGGCGAGCCATCCCGCCAGCAGCGCCTCCCCCATGGCACCGGCGCCGACCAGGGCGATCCTCATCGCACCAGCAATTCGGCGATCTGGACTGTGTTGAGCGCGGCGCCCTTGCGCAGGTTGTCGTTGCTGATGAACAACACGAGCCCGTGGTTGCCCTCCACGCTCTGGTCCTGCCGGATGCGCCCCACGAAGGACGGGTCCGCACCGGCGGCCTGCAGCGGCGTGGGGACATCGGCCAGTTCGACGCCCGGGGCCTCGGCGAGGATGTCGCGCGCCTGATCCGGGGTTATCTCTGACTCGAACTGCGCATGCACCGACAGCGAATGGCCGGAGAACACCGGCACCCTGACGCAGGTGCCCGCAACGCGGAGATCCGGCGCGTGCAGGATCTTGCGCGACTCGTTGCGGAGCTTCTTCTCCTCATCGGTCTCGCCTTCCCCGTCGTCGACCAGCGCACCCGCCAGGGCGACGACGTTGTAGGCGATCGGTGCGACGTAGGGCGCGGTGTCCTCGACCTGGAAGGCGGAACCATCCCGCGCCAGGACGCGCGGATCGTCGATCTGGGTGAGCTGACCGGCGAGCGCCTCCACTCCCTTGACCCCCGAGCCCGAGACGGCTTGGAAGGTGGTCACCTGCATGGACCTCAGGCCTGCCGCGTCGTGGAGTGCCTTCAGCACCGGCATGGCCGCCATCGTGGTGCAGTTGGGGTTGGCGATAATGCCGAGCTCGGCCTTGTCCACGTCCTCGGGGTTGACCTCCGAGACGATGAGCGGCACCCGGTCATCGAGACGCCAGGCGGACGAGTTGTCGACAACGGTCGCTCCGGCCGCAGCAACCTTGGGCGCCCATTCCTTGGAGGTGCTTCCACCCGCCGAGAAGAGAGCGACGTCCAGGCCGGAGAAGTCGGCAGTCGCGATGTCCTCGACGACGACCTCGCGGTCCTTCCAGGGGAGCTTCTTTCCGGCGGATCGGGCCGAGGCGAAATACCGGATCTCGTCGACGGGATAGTTCCGCTCGTCGAGCAACTGCCTCAGCACTTCGCCGACCTGACCCGTGGCTCCAAACACTCCAACACGCATGGGCGCATTCTACGTGGGCGGCCCCAGACCGCCAGGCCTCGTGTCCACCGCTCACGGCCCCCGGCCCCAGGGCGGCGATCACAGTCGCGGCCGTAACCCTTCGACAAGCTCAGGGACCAATTGCGACGGACGGGCTGCTCGCAGAGCGAGCCGGCCCTGCTCAGGGATCAAGTTCCCTGAGCTTGTCGCTTCCTGTTCCCTGAGCTTGTCGAAGGGTTACGGACGACAGCAGGGAGGGGCAGCGCCCACCGCCAACAGTCGGGTTGAAGTCGACATCGACGTTTCCCTTTCATCGGGCTTGACCCACGGGGGATCAGAACAGATGCTGCGAGGGTAGATCGCGGCGGCACTGTGCACCAGTGCGAGGCCAGTGCGCAGTGGCCGTGATCGATCCCAGTTGCGTGACGCGGGTTGTCGGCGGGGAGCTGGTGGATGCGGGCTCAGCGGCCCACCATGGCCATCAGGACGGGGAGGAGCGGCGCGCCGAGGAACGCGACGATGTCGAGCAGCGAGTGGGTGATGACCAGGGGCATCACGCGCTTGATCCTGAGATACAGCCAGCCGAACGCCAGACCCATGACCAGGTTCCCGATGAAACCGCCCCAGCCCTGGTACAGGTGGTAGCCGCCTCGAACCACGGCGCTGAGCACGACGATGACCCACATCCGGCCGCCGGTCTGGGCCCACCTGGTGAACAGATAACCGACCATCACGACCTCTTCGAGGACGCCGTTCATCACCGCCCTGGCGAGAAGCACCGGTACGGTCCACCAGTTTGCCGCGAGGTTGGCTGGGCTCACCTGGGTGTTGATCCCGATGGTCACCGCGAACAGGTAGAAGGCAAGTCCTGCCACGCCGATGACGGCGAACACTCCGAACCCCCAGGCCAGGTCGAACGCCGGCCTCTTCAGATCGAACCCCATCGTGCGGGCGGGGCCATCAGGCGGCCGGACGTGGATGGCCATGAGGAACAGCACCAGCACCACCGGCATGAGGGGGAAGACCACCCCGGCCACCTGATAGGCCAGGTCCAGCCAGGGGCGGTCGGGCACGGCGCTGCGGTTCATCGACGTGGTCTGCTGGTTGAGCGGTGTGGGTCGCGTCATCTTCTCGATGATGGACAGCACCGCATACACCGCGGACTGGCCGAGCGAGATCGCCAGAACGACCACGATCTCCCACCGCAGCCGGTGCATCCTCATCGCTTGTCGGCGACGGCGCGCAGGTAGCTGAAGGCGCTGCGGGGGCGGGCCGCGACCTTCGTCGTCAGGTATTCGAACCAGGCCGGGCCGAACGGCAGGTACGTGCGCGAGCGATAGCCGACGTCGGTCAACCGGCGCTGCTCGAGCGGCCGGACGCCGTGGAACATCTGGAACTCGAACCCGTCTCGCCCCACCCCGTTTCGCCGGGCCAGGTCCTGCGCGATCGCGATGACCGTGGGATGGTGCGAGGCGAGCATCGCGTAGCCACCGTTCTCCATGGTGAGGCGCAGCGTCCGGACCAGCGCACGGAACTTTTCGCGCTCGGTGCGGTACCCGAGCGACGGCGGCACGGGGTAGGACCCGACGCAGAGGCGGAGCCGGGCGCCGTCGGGCGCGAGTCGGGCAACGTCCCGCTCGGCGCGCCGGATGTCCGCAGGCAGGGTCAACCCGAGGGACGCGTGGCTCGACACGGCGGCCTGCCACAGGTCGATGGTCGCCTGGTAGTGGTCGATGCCCTGCATCTCCAGCGTCACGACGCTGCCGCGCTCGGCCGCGGCCTGGCAGAGGTCAGCGAGCCGGGCGGCCGCGCTCGCGGCATCCGTGCGGATACCCAGCGATGACGGCTTGACCGACAACTCGGCACCGTCGGCCGCGTCCCCCAATGCACCGAGCGCCTCGCCGAGCTTCTCCGGCGTTTCCGCCTCGTCGTCGGACCTGGGCAGATAGGCGAGCGAGATCAGCAGCCCGTGCGATCTGAGCCGCCGGGCCACTTCGGCGGCACCTGAGGCGTCATCCCCCGCCACATACAACTTGGCGAACTCCTCAGCCACCCCGCTGGCCAGCGCGGCCTCGCGCAGGCGTTCGGAGCGGATGAAGCGGCGCACTGCAGAATTCAAACGGGACATCACAACCTCTCCCCCACGCCCTTGGCGACGATCGACCGGATCGTCGCCAGGGAGTCGCTCAGTAGTTCCTCACGCTCGTGCCGGGACCGCGCTCTCCGCGAGGAGACCTCCAACACGATGTGACCGGTGTACCCGGAGCGAATCGCTTCCTCGACCACGGCCCAGGCATCCTGGTCGCCCTCCCCGGGAAGAGATGCTCGTCCTTCATCGACCCGCGACCGTCGGTCAGATGGAGGTGCGCGAGGCGCTCCCCCCAACTGTGCACGAAGTCCATCGCTTGGCGCTGCGACGTCGACGCGTGCGACAGGTCGAGCGTGAGGTGGTCGTAGTCGTAGGGCGTCGGATCCCATCCCGGCAGGTAGGCCTGGAAGTGCCCGGCAGGGGTGCGCCAGGGGTACATGTTCTCGACCGCGAACGTGACGTCCATCTCGGCGTTGAGGCGCTTGATGCCCTCGACGAATTCGGCCCCGTACTCCCGCTGCCAGCGAAACGGAGGGTGCACGACGACGACGTCGCCGCCGAGCTTTGACACTGCCTCCCCCGAACGGCGCAGCTTCTCCCACGAATCGGAGCCCCAGGTCCCCTGCGTGACCAGAAGTGTGGGCGCGTGGATGGCAAGCACCGGAACCCCGTGATACTCAGCGAGTTTGGCGACGGCATCAACGTCGGTCGACAGTGAGTCCACCCCGACCATCAACTCGACGCCGTCGTAACCCAGCGCGGCGGCGAGCTCGAACGCGCTGGAGGACGCCTCCGGGTAGACCGAGGTTGTCGACAACAGGACCTTCGACGTTGGCACGCGTTCACCCTACCTGTAGCCGACCAGCGCCGATTAGATGTTTTCACCCTGTGCGGGCAAGAATGGGGCTATGCACGTCGACCATCTGATCTTCGCGACCGGCCCCGACGGCCTCAAATCAGAGGCCGCTCGGCTCGCTGAGGCGCTGGGCACTGACTACAAGGACGGCGGCTTCCACCCGCGGTTCGGCACCCGCAACCACATCATCCCGCTGGCCGAAGGCCGCTACATCGAGGTGGTCGAGGTTCTCGACCACCCGGCGGCCGACAAGGCGGCCTTCGGGCAGGCCGTCCGGGCACGCTCCGAGATGGGCGGCGGCTGGCTCGGCTGGGTGGTGAGCGTCCCCAACATCGCTCCCTACGAGCAGCGGTTGGAGCGCTCGGCTGTTCAGGGCTCGCGGCACTTCCCCGACGGGCGGAAGCTCGAGTGGGTGCAGATCGGTATCCGCGGACTCATCGCCGATCCCCAGCTGCCCTACTTCCTCGAGTGGAAGTCCGACGAGTCCCTGCGTCCCTCCGCCCTGCACGGCGACGTCAAGCTGACCTCGCTGCAGATCTCCGGCTCCGCCGAGCGGCTCTCCGAGTGGCTGGATCTCGAGATCGGCGAAGAGATCGACGGGATCATCCTCGAGCTCGTCTCCCCCCGCGGCATGCCGGGGATCAACCACGTCACGTTCGAGACCCCGAACGGCCCCGTCACCATCTGACCCGGGGTTCAATCCTCACCCCTGCTCTGAAGGGGTCAGTTTGGTGACACGCGCGACCATAGTGGTCGTACATGTCGCTGAATGGCACCTCTCGGGACGTGCCTCCTGTTCGGTATTTGGCCGTGCCGGGAAACAAGCGCAGGACCTGTCGGTGGTCGCGCGTAGGCTGCACGGGTGGCGAAGAAGCAGGATTCCTACCAGTGCACCGAGTGCGGCTGGGTCAGCACCCGCTGGGTCGGCCGGTGCGGCGAGTGCCAGGCCTGGGGCACCGTCGCGGAGCGCGGTGCGCCGAAGCTGAGGCAGGTGGCCTCCTCGGTGCCCGCCGATAAGGCCGTGCCGATCTCCGATGTGGCCACTGACAAGGCGCAGCGACGCCGCACCACCATCGCCGAGCTCGACCGGGTCCTGGGCGACGGACTGGTCCCGGGCGCGGTGGTCCTCCTGGCCGGAGAACCCGGGGTCGGGAAGTCGACGCTGCTGCTCGACGTGGCAGCCAAGTGGGCTCGATCGGGCCAGACCACGCTGTACATCTCGGGGGAGGAATCCGCCTCTCAGGTGAGGCTGCGCGCTGAACGCACCAGCGCCCTCGACGACAAGCTCTACCTCGCCTCGGAGACCGACCTGGGCACGGTGCTGGGCCACATCGAACAGGTGCGACCCTCCCTCCTGGTGCTCGACTCGGTCCAGACCATCGCGACCGCCGACGCCGAGGGCGCCCCAGGCGGACCGGCGCAGGTGCGCGAAGTGACCGGCGCCCTGGCCCGCGTCGCCAAACGCGAGGACATGGCGGTGGTCATCGTCGGTCACGTCACGAAGGACGGTTCCATCGCCGGGCCCCGCACGCTCGAGCACCTCGTCGACGTCGTGCTCACCTTTGAGGGGGACCGGCACTCGGGCTTCCGCATGGTGCGGGCCACCAAGAACCGCTTCGGACCCGCCGACGAGGTGGGCTGCTTCGAGATGAGCGAGCGCGGCATCGTGGAGGTGCCGGACCCGTCCGGGCTGTTCACCACCGCCCATTCCGAACCCACCCCGGGCACCTGTGTCACGGTGACGCTCGAAGGACGCCGGCCGTTGCTCGCGGAGATCCAGGCCCTCGTGGCCCAATCGCCGAACCAGTCGTCGCCTCGACGAACCACGCACGGCCTGGACAGCTCCCGCATCGCCATGGTGCTCGCGGTGCTGGAGCGCAAGGCGAACCTGCCGCTGTCCTCCCACGACGTGTACGTCTCCACCGTCGGCGGGGCCAGGGTGACCGACCCGTCAGTCGACCTTCCGGTGGCGGTGGCCGTCGCCTCGGCGGCGCTGGATCGCCACTTCCCGAAGAAGCTGCTGGCCCTCGGCGAAGTGGGTCTGGCCGGTGACCTCCGGCGGGTGCCCGGTGTGGAGCGCCGCCTGGCCGAGGCTTCGCGGCTCGGGTTCGAGCTGGCCGTCGTTCCTCGCGGATCCCGTGACGTCACGGTGAAGGTTCCCAAGCTGGGCGGGCTCAAGGTGGTCGAGGTGGAGACACTGGCGGATGCCCTCGGCATGCTCGACCTGCGCCGAGCCGCGAGGCAGTGACGATGGAGTGGCTCCGCATCGGTGAAGTGGCCGCGCGCACCGGCCTCACCCCGCGAACTCTCCGGCACTACGACGAACTCGGACTCCTGGTACCGAGCGGCCGCACGGATGGCGACTACCGGCTGTACTCCCGCGACGACATGGACCGCCTCCTGGCCATCCAGCACCTCAAGTCGCTGGGGCTCGGCCTGGCGGAGATCCAGCAGGCGCTCGACGATCCGACGTTCGACGCCGGTCCGCTGCTCGAGCGGCACGCCCGCGTCGTCGAGCAACGCATCGCCGCGGAGCAGGCGCTGTTGCGTCGGCTCCGGCAACTGCAGACCGCCGCGCAGACAGGGTGGGACGAGGTGCTTGAGACCATTGCGCTCAGCGAGCGCCTGCGTCATCCCGACGGCGAGGTCCGGTTCCGGGCCGCGCTGACGGGCCACGCATCGGCGCCGGTCGAGGACCTGGTGGAGCGCCTCCGCTCGGACCCGGAACCCGGGGTCCGCGAAGCGGCCACGTGGGCGCTGGCCCAGCAAGGTCCGGCCGCGCTGAGGGCAGTCTCGTCGCTGGCCGACGGCGACGCCCAGGCGAGGCACGCGCTGGCCCACGTGCTCGGCAAACTCCGGACCATCGAGGCCCTCCCCCAGCTGTCCCTGCTGCTGACCGACGACGTGCCCGAGGTGGCGGCCAAGGCGGCGTTCAGCCTCGGCCAGGTTGGCGGCGACGAGGCAGTTCAGTTGCTCATCGGCGCGCTGGAGGATGGTCGGGTGGCCGTGCGTGACGAGGCGACCTCGGCCCTCGGCCGTCTTCCCGAGTCTCTGGCGTCGCTCACCGCGGCAGCGTCACATCCGCTCCCGCAGGTGCGCGCGCAGGTGGCCGAGGCCCTCGGCTTCCTGGCCCATCCGGAGGCTGTCCCGGTCCTCATCGCAGCCCTTGAGGACGACGATGCCGACGTGCGGTTCTCCGCCCTGCTCGCGCTGGGCAGCGCAGAGGGCCCCGAGGCGCGTCACGCGCTCGAGGCCCTCACTGCTTCACCCGACCGGCGGACCAGCCTGGTGGCCGCGCGCCTGCTGGAGGCCCGGCCGCTGAGCTGACCATTGTCAGCGCCGAGCGCTCGGATCCTGTGCCGGGCGCTCCTCGAGGAAGCGCTTGGCGATCGCGGACAGTACCGCGTCGTCGCCCTCCGCAATCCGCTGGAGCGGTTCGTCGGCGGCGAAGGCCAGTTGCCCGAGTGCGGAGACGGCGGCCAGCCTCACCTCAGGATCGTCGTCCGTGGTGGCGGTCTCAAGTGCGGTCGCGGCCGCGTCCGCCTCCGGCCCACCCACGTAGCCGAGCGCGTCGGCGGCGTGGTGCCTGACGACGGCGTCGGCGTCGGCCAGGCGCTTCACGAGCGCGTCGACGCCGTGCTCGCCCAGCCGACGGAACGCGTCGCTGAGCGCGTCGCGCTGCCAGTCGTCGCCGTCACCGAGGCGCTCAGCCAGGGCGTCGGCGGCCCTCGGGCCACCGGTGTTGGCAGCGGCACGGTAGGCCTTGATGGCGACGTCGGCGTGGGTGTCAGCCACGAGCGGCCGGACGTGCTCGAAGTGGTCGGGGTTGGCCACCTTGCTCACCACGTGTGCGCCGGTGAACCGCTCGTGCTCCGACTCGCTCGCCAGCAGCGCGAGGATCTCGTCGTTCGCGTCGTCAGCGTGCTGGACGATGGCCCAGGTGAGGTCCTCCTTCACCCGGCCGTCCGTCTCGGACTTCAGGTGGGCCAGCAGCGCCGGGACGATCTCGGGACCTTGGAGAGCGCCCAGAGCGAGGGCGGCGTGCCGACGGTCGGTGCCGACGCTGGAATCGAGTTGGTTGATCAGGGTGGTCACGTCGTACTTCATGCTTCGAGGCTAAAGCTTCACGCGACGTGAAGGTCAAGCCGGCCACCTAGCGCCCTGGGAAGTACTGCTCAATGCTCTTCTGGTTGCTCAGTGGTTTCCCTAGACTGAAACCCTGTCCGCAGGAGGATTTATTGTCCAGGTCGACCGTCCGCCGCTACCTCAAGCAGCTCGCACCCGGTACCCCGGTGCGCGCCGGGCTGGATCGCATTCTCCACGGCGGGACGGGCGCGCTGATCGTGCTGGGCAACAACGCCAAGGTGCAGCAGGTCTGTTCCGGCGGGTTCCAGATCGGCGTCGACTGCACCGAGCAGTCCCTGCGGGAACTCGCCAAGCTCGACGGGGCGATCGTCCTCACCAACGACCTGAGCCGCATCGTGTCCGCCGGCGTGCATCTCGTTCCCGGGGGAGATCTTCCGACGGCGGAGACCGGAACGCGGCACCGGTCGGCCGACCGCACGGCCCAGCACGCGGGCGTTCCCGTGGTCACCGTGTCGGCATCCATGGGCACCATTTCGCTGTTCCTGGCTGGACGGCGCCACGTCGTCGAGACGGTCCCACAGGTGACCAGCCGGGCCAACCAGACGCTGGCCACCCTCTCGAGGGTGGTGGGCCGCCTCACCGACATGCTGGACCACTTCTCGACGCTGGAGATCGGCGAGCAGGTGACGCTGCGCGACCTCACGCAGGTGGTGCACCGCCTCGAGTTGACCCGTCGGTTGTCGTCGGAGATGCAGTTCTACACCGATGTGCTCGGCGTGGAAGGGCGGCTCGTGTCGCTCCAGCACGCGGAGCTCGCCACCAGCTTCGACGGCCTGGCGGACCTGCTCACCCAGGACTACTCCCACAACGTCGCCGACCCCGCCGCGTTCGACCTCACGACGCTGCACAACTTCTCCGGCGAGGAACTCTTCGCGAGCCAGCTAGTCGCCGAACGGCTCGGATTCGGGGCAGCGCCAATCTTGAGCAGTCGCTGACGAGCCGCGGCATCCGCCTGCTCACCCGGACGGGCCGCCTTCCGGGCCCGCTCGTCACCAGGCTGATCAGCGAACTCACACTGCAGGAACTCTTCGGAGCTTCGGTGGCGACGCTGATGGAGATCGAAGGAATCGGCCCGCAGCGCGCGCGCCAGATCCGCGACGCGCTCGCCCGGATCACCGAGTCCAACTGACGACCTGCGCTGCCAGCAGGGGGCTTCGGACCAAGCTCAGCGACCGTCGTCAATCGGCTACAGTGACCGGTACACACAGGGGAGCGCCACAGGGGCGCTGAGAGTGCGGATCACCGCAGACCCTCAAACCTGATCCGGTTAGCACCGGCGTAGGGAGTGAGATCTCCTCGGGCCTGCCCGAGCCTCCGAAAGGAGCACCATGAAGTTCAGCGCCACGCTCGCCACCGTCACCCTCGTCGCCCTCGCCGCGTGCAGTGCGCCGACCCCCGGCCCCGCTGAGGGATCCGCACCTCCTACCGAGTCCACGGAGCTCACCGTGGTCACCCACGATTCGTTCACGCTGCCGGACGAGCTGAAAGAGCAGTTCGCCGAGGAGACGGGCTACGAGGTGACGTACCTCGCGCCGGGCGATGCTGGGGCACTGGTGAACCAGCTCATCCTGACCAAGGACTCACCGCTCGGCGACGTCGTCTACGGCATCGACAACACGTTCGCGAGCAGAGCCGACGACGAGGGCATCCTTACGGACTACGACTCCCCCGCACTCCCCCAGTCATCGACGCAGTTCGATGCTGCCGGCCTCACGCCGATCGACTTCGGGGACGTCTGCATCAACGCGGACAAGGACTGGTTCGAGGAACGGGACCTGCCGCTGCCCACCACCCTCGACGACCTGACCGACCCTCGCTACAAGGACCTGCTCGTGGTGACCAACCCGGCGTCGTCCTCGCCCGGTCTGGCCTTCCTCATCGCCACCATCGGGGCCAAGGGCGACGGCTACCTCGACTACTGGCGAAGCCTGATGGACAACGGCACGCTCGTCACGTCCGGCTGGTCGGACGCCTACTACACCGAGTTCTCCGGGGCCGACGGCGAGGGGCCCCGACCGCTCGTCCTCTCGTACGCAACCTCGCCCGCCTTCACCGTCGAGGACGGCGAGTCCTCCACGGTCGCCCTTCTCGGCACCTGCTTCCGCCAGATCGAGTACGCGGGCGTGCTCGCCGGTGCCGAGAACGAGGCGGGGGCCCGCGCGTTCATCGACTTCATGCTGTCGCCGAAAGTCCAGCGGGCGATCCCGACGAACCTCTACATGTACCCGGTGGTCGCCGACACGCCGCTCCCCGAGGAGTGGGTGAAGTTCGCTCCGCTCCCGACGCAACCGATCGAGGTCAGCGCGGACCGCATCAGCGAGAACCGGGACCAGTGGATCAGGGACTGGACCGAGGCCACCAGTGACTTCTGATCGGCCCTCATCGCTCATTGCGGACCGGAGCGCCACCAAGCCACCGCCGCCCGCATGACCAGGTGGCGTCTGGCGTGGCTGATCGCCGCGCTCGTACCCGCCGTGTTCCTCGGGGTCTTCTTCGCCTGGCCCGTCGCCGCGCTGGTCGCGAGGGGCTTCCACGACGCAGAGGGGTGGACCCTCGACGGGTTCCGGCAGGTCTTCGCGTCCCGCCGGACATGGCGTGCGCTGACGTTCACCCTCTGGTCGGCAGGCGTGTCGACAGTCGCGTGCCTGGTGCTCGGCCTACCCGGCGCCTACCTGCTCTACCGGTGCCACTTCCGCGGCCGAGACGTGCTGCGGGGGCTCATCACGATCCCGTTCGTGCTGCCGACGGTCGTGGTCGGCGTTGCGTTCGGGTCCCTGCTGCGCCGAGACGGGCTACTGGGCTGGACCGGCCTCGACGGCACCCCGACGGCGATCATCGCGGCCATGGTGTTCTTCAACTACTCCGTGGTGGTGCGGACCGTCGGCACCTTGTGGGCCAGGCTCGACCCCCGCCTCGGCCACGCCGCCGCGATGCTGGGCGCGTCACCGCTGCGGGCACTGGCGACGGTGACCCTGCCCGCCCTTACCCCTGCCGTCGTCTCCGCTGCCTCGCTCGTCTTCCTCTTCAGCGCCTCGTCCTACGGCATCGTGATGGTGCTCGGGCAGACCCGCTACAGCACGATCGAGACCGAGATCTGGTTTCTCACCACCCAACTGCTCGATCTGCCGGGAGCAGCTGCGCTCTCCGTCGCCCAGCTGGCGGTGGTCACGGTGGCGCTCTGGGTGAGCGGACGAGCGCAGGCGACCATGACCCGGGCGCTGCGCCTGCAGCCCGACGTCGCGGCCTCCCGGCGCCTCGCCCTGCGCCGCGACTGGGTTGCGGTGAGCATCACGACCGTCGTCGGCACCCTCCTCCTCGGGCTTCCTGTGGCGAACCTGCTCTGGCGTTCGCTCCACGCAGAGGGGGCCTTCGGAGTCGGCAACTATGTGCGGCTGTTCAGGGACGGGGCCTTCGGGACGAGCGTGTGGTCGGCACTCAGGACCACGCTGCTGACGGCGACCGCCGCCATGACGATCGCGCTCACGCTCGGGGTGCTCGTGGCCCTCGTCGCCTCCCGCCGCCCCCGCAGCCGCCGTGGAAGAAACGCCTTGTCCGCACTGGAGGCGCTCTTCCTCCTGCCGCTCGGGGTGTCCGCGGTGACCGTCGGCTTCGGGTACCTCATCACGCTCAACCGACCACCCCTCGACCTCCGCTCCTCGATCGTGCTCATCCCCATCGCGCAGGCCATCGTCGCCCTGCCCCTGGTCATCCGCACGCTGCTGCCGGTGCTCAGAGCGATCGACCCGCGCCAGCTGGAGGCCGCCGCGACGCTCGGAGCGCACCCCTTTCGAGTCCTGCGCGACATCGAACTGCCCCATGTGGGGCGCGGGCTCGGCCTCGCCGCGGGCTTCGCATTCGCGACGTCGCTCGGCGAGTTCGGAGCCACCAGCTTCCTTGCGCGTCCCGACAACCCGACGCTGCCTGTCCTCATCTTCCGGCTGTTCGGGCGGCCGGGAGCCGAGAACTACGGTTCGGCGCTGGCCGCTTCTGTGGTGCTGGCAGGATTGGCAGCGATCACGATGGCCGCCGCCGAGCGCGTCCGGCCGAGGGAGGTGACGTCGTGGTAGGCCTTGAGGTGCGCGACGCCGTCGTCCGGTACGGCGCGACCACAGCCGTCGACCACGTGAGCCTCCAGGTGACCCCTGGCGCAGTCGTGGCGCTCCTCGGTCCCTCCGGATCCGGGAAGTCCACCCTGCTGCGAGCGATCGCAGGGCTCGAGCCGTTGGTGTCCGGGGCCGTGCTGTGGGACGGCACGGACCTCGCCAGGGTGAAGGTGCACAAGCGCAACTTCGGTATGGTGTTCCAGGACGCGCAGCTGTTTCCCACCATGACTGTCGGCCGCAACATCGCCTACGGGTTGGGGTCACTGGGCAGAGCGGCTCAACGTGAGCGCGTCGCCGAGATGCTCGACCTCATCGGGCTACCGGGGTTCGAGTCCCGGCGGGTGACGGAGCTCTCCGGTGGCCAGGCGCAGCGGATCGCGCTGGCCCGCTCGCTGGCTCCCTCCCCACGCCTCCTGCTGCTGGACGAGCCATTGTCTGCCCTCGACACAGGCCTTCGGCGACGCCTTGCCGATGATCTCGCCCGGATCCTGCGGGCCACGCACACTACAGCCATCCACGTCACGCACGACCACCAGGAGGCATACACGGTGGCCGACACCGTGGCGGTGCTGCAGGAGGGCCGGCTCCTGCAGGAGGCCGACCCGGACGCGCTCCGGAGGACGCCCGCCTCCCGTGAGGTGGCGGCCTTCCTCGGCTTCCGAGCCTTCGTCACTCAGCAGCAGGCGCGGGTGCTGCTCTGGGACGGCACGCTGCCCGTCGGCACCGTGCTCGGGATCGGGCCGGGTTCCCTGGTGCCCGACCAGGCCGGGGTAGAGGTGCCGATCCTGGACCAGGGCTTCACCGTCGACGACGTCGAGGTGGGGGTGCGGTTGCCCGACGGCCAGCGCGCCGTCGTCTCCGTGCCCGAGCGACTCGACTCCTCGACGATGCGCATCCGACTGATCGGTGGTGCCGTCACCCCCGTCTGAGCCGGCGAACTCGCTGCTCAGGATTGGGGGGCGTCAGGTCCCTTCGACTGTCGCCACGCCGCTGCTATCCGCTGCCCGGCGGTGATTGCGCTCCCCAGCGCCACCAGAGACAGCGCTGCGGTCAGGACCCACAGTGGCGCACCGAGATCGACGGCCAGCGCGCCGGCCCCGGCGATCACGAGCCGGTCGGTTCGCTCGAAGAGCCCGGTCGAGGCGTCCCAGCCCTCCACCTCGGCACGCGCTCGCGCGTAGGACACGACGAACCCCATGACGAGGGCACCCAGGGCGAGCCACATCGTCGCTGTGTCGTGCAGGGCCGCCCAGATGGCAAAGCCTGCGAAGACAGCGCCGTCCGCCACCCGGTCCAGCGTCGAGTCGAGGAATGCTCCGAACCGGGACTCCCGTCCACCGAGACGCGCCATCGTGCCGTCGAGGCCATCGGCCAGCAGGAAGGCCCCGATGATGAAGAACGCCAGCGCCCACCGGCCCTGCGGCAGGAGCCACAGCGAGGCCACGGCGACGCCGAGTGTTCCAACCACCGTCACGGCCGTCGGTGTCAGTCCCACCCGCAGGAGAAGTCCGGCCAGTGGGGTGAGCGCACGCCCGTAGGCTCCGCGCAGAAACGACAGCACCGGGTCAGCGTACCCAGCCCCGGCCGACGCTGACCCTGAGCCTCGCCACACGACGTCCTGGGGTCGGGGGGGGTCGGGAGTAGGACTGGACGCCAACCCACAACCGCGAACGCCAACCGGCCGACCCGAACGCCAACGCCCAGCCGACAACGCCAACCGGCCGACCCGAACGCCAACGCCCAGCCGACAACGCCAACCAAGAACCGAGACGCCAACCGACATCCCGTGTCGCCCGCGAGACCCAGCGTCACCCGCGATATCTCGCTGGCGTCGCTGGGCCTCGGCGGCGTTTGGGCCTGTCCGTTGGCGTTTGGGCCTGTCCGTTGGCGTTCGGTCCTGTCCGTTGGCGTTCGGGTCGGCAGGTCGGCACGGGACAGAGCGCAGACGCGACGACGGGGCGGACCAGGTGGTCCGCCCCGTCGGCGTGGTTGTCAGGCCGTCGGCCCGGCTTCGCCGTCGGCGACCGGCTCGAGTTCCGGCACCTCAGTCTTGGCCACACCGGTGAACTTGAACGGCAACTCGGAGCCCTCCTCGGCCACGTCCACCTGGACGATCTGGCCGGCGCCGATCTCCCCGAAGAGGATCTTCTCGGCCAGGATGTCTTCGACGTCGCGCTGGAGTGCCCGTCGCAGCGGGCGCGCACCGAGGACCGGGTCGAAGCCGCGCTTGGCGATCAACGTCTTCGCGGCGGGGGTGAGCTCGATGCCCATGTCCTTGTCGCGGAGGCGTCCTTCGATCTGCGCCACCATGAGGTCGACGATCCGCTCGATGTCCGCCTGGGTCAGCTGGTGGAAGACCACGATCTCGTCGACGCGGTTGAGGAACTCGGGACGGAAGTGCTGCTTGAGCTCGTCCGACACCTTCGCCTTCATCTTCTCGTAGCTGGACTCGGTGTCACCGGACCTGGTGAAGCCCAGATTGACATTCTTCGAGATGTCTCTGGATCCAAGGTTCGTGGTCATCACGATGACGGTGTTCTTGAAATCCACCACGCGGCCCTGCGCGTCGGTGAGACGACCCTCATCCAGAATCTGCAGAAGCGAGTTGAAGATGTCGGGATGCGCCTTTTCGATCTCATCGAAGAGCACCACGGAGAAGGGCTTGCGGCGGACCTTTTCGGTCAGCTGTCCGCCCTCTTCATATCCGACGTAGCCGGGAGGCGAGCCGAACATCCGCGAGGCGGTGTGCTTCTCGGAGTATTCGCTCATGTCCAGCGTGATGAGGGCGTCCTCGTCACCGAACAGGAACTCGGTGAGCGCCTTGGTGAGTTCGGTTTTGCCGACGCCCGAAGGTCCGGCGAAGATGAACGAACCGCTGGGGCGCTTGGGATCCTTGAGACCCGCCCGGGTACGGCGGATAGAGCGCGAGAGCGCCTTCACTGCGTCGTCCTGGCCGATGTATCGCTTCGCCAGTTCCTGCTCCATGCGGAGCAGTCGCTGCGATTCCTCCTCGGTCAGCTTGAAGACCGGGATGCCCGTGGAGCCGGAGAGCACAACTGCGATCTCCTCCTCGCCGACCACAGCCGGGATGTCGGAGTCGCCCTGCTTCCAGGCCTCTTCCTTCTCAGCCCGCTGTGCCCGGAGCTTCTGCTCCTCGTCGCGCAGGCGCGCGGCGCGCTCGAAGTCCTGAGCGTCGATCGCCGCGTCCTTCTGGAGCTTGTTGGCCGCAATCGCCTCGTCGAACTCGCGCAGATCCGGCGGTGCCGTCATCCGCTGGATGCGGAGCCGTGCTCCCGCCTCGTCGATGAGGTCGATCGCCTTGTCGGGCAGGAACCGGTCCTGGATGTAGCGGTCCGCCATCGTGGCGGCGGCGGAAAGCGCCTCGTCCGTGATGGTGATCCGGTGATGCGCCTCGTAGCGGTCGCGAAGGCCCTTGAGGATGTCGACGGTCATCGCGACCGACGGCTCGGCCACCTGGATCGGCTGGAACCGGCGCTCCAGCGCGGCGTCCTTCTCGATGTGCTTGCGGTACTCATCCAGCGTCGTGGCGCCGATCGTCTGCAGCTCCCCCCGAGCCAGCATGGGCTTGAGGATGCTCGCCGCATCGATCGCGCCCTCGGCTGCGCCGGCACCGACGAGCGTGTGGATCTCGTCGATGAACAGCATGATGTCGCCGCGGGTCTTGATCTCCTTGAGGACCTTCTTCAGGCGCTCCTCGAAGTCACCGCGGTAGCGGGATCCGGCGACGAGTGCGCCCAGGTCCAGCGTGTAGATCTGCTTGTCCCGCAGCGTCTCGGGCACGTCACCGCGCACGATCGCCTGGGACAGGCCCTCGACGACGGCGGTCTTGCCGACGCCGGGCTCACCGATCAGCACGGGGTTGTTCTTGGTGCGACGGCTCAGCACCGTCATCACCCGCTCAATTTCCTGGGTGCGGCCGATGACCGGGTCGAGCTGGTTCTCGCGCGCCGCCTGGGTCAGGTTGCGGCCGAACTGGTCCAGGATCTGGGAGTTGCCCTTCTCCGGTCCGGTCTCCGGGGCGCCCGACATGGACGCCTCGCGCCCCTGGTAGCCCGTGATGAGCTGCAGCACGGTGCTGCGCACGCGGCTGAGGTCGGCCCCCAGCTTGATGAGCACCTGCGCCGCGACGCCCTCACCCTCACGGATCAGCCCGAGCAGGATGTGCTCGGTGCCGATGTAGTTGTGGTTCATCTGCAGCGCCTCGCGGAGCGAGAGCTCCAGCACCTTCTTGGCGCGCGGCGTGAACGGGATGTGGCCCGTGGGCACCTGCTGGCCGGGGCCGATGATCTCTTCAACCTGCTCGCGCACCGCGTCGAGCGCGATGCCGAGCGACTCGAGAGCTCTCGCGGCCACACCTTCGCCCTCATGGATGAGCCCCAACAGGACGTGCTCCGTGCCGATGAAGTTGTGGTTGAGCAGCTTCGCTTCGTCCTGCGCGAGGACGATGACACGCCTGGCGCGGTCGGTGAACCGTTCGAACATTGATAACTTCCCTCCTGCGGCTGGACGACGAGCGTACGGCCACTCCGTCTAGCTTACTAACGAGGGACAGCGATCAAACTATCCGGCGTCCTCCCTGGGCGAACTTGTCAGTGCGCGGCTTCGTAGGCCTCGACGATGTGGGCCGGCACCCGGCCACGATCGGACACCTCGTAGCCCTCCCCACGCGCCCAGCTGCGGACCGCGGAGGTGTTGCCCGAGCGGGCTGAACTAGACGAGGAACGACGCTGGGTGCGTCCGCGCGAGACCTTGTCGGCCTTCTCGATGAAAGGCGCGAGCGCGGTCTCGAGCTTCTTTCGGTTTGTTTCATTCAGATCGATGGAGTAGTTCTTACCGGCCAGGGCGAATTCGACGGTCTGAGCGCCCTCCGAACCGTCGATGTCGTCGGTGAGAATGACGCGGATTTGGCGAGCCATTGTGGCGCTCCTTAAGTGCTGGGGATAGCTAAGATGACACTACAGCCTGCGGCAAGGAATGTTCCAGAGGAAATATGGATAAGCAGTACACAATTGGCGGATTGAGCCTGCCCGGGCATGATTCTCTTTCGCTGGGCCCGCGCCACCCGACGAGCGTCGGCCTCATCCGATTGAGCCTCCACACCGACAATGGGGTCATCTCGCACGCCGATGTCACGAGCGGCTTCGGGCATCGAGCGGCGGAAAAGCTCTTCGAGGTCCGCGATTACCGGTCCATGATCATGCTTGCCGATCGCCACGATTGGCTCGCCGCCTTCAGCGGTGAACTCAGCCTGACATTGACCGTGGAGAACGCTCTGCGGCTCACCCCTCCCCCCCGCGCCACCGTCCTGCGGACCCTGTTGGCCGAGTACGCGCGGCTGCACAGCCACCTGTCGTTCCTCAGCTACCTCGCAGATGGCGAGCTCGAGGCGCGGCTCTGGGCGTGCGTCGAGGGGTTGCGGCAGGGTCTGCTCACGTGGACGGGCAACCGGGTGCACCCCATGCTGGCCAGGGTGGGAGGTCTGGCGGCCGACGTCCCTGCGGGCTGGCTCGATGCCCTCGACGATCTGCTCGACGACGTCGCACGCGTGTCCTCCGACCTTCGGGGGGTGCTCGCCCGCACCGACAGGTTCTCGGGCCTGGCGGTCCTCGATGCCGAGGCCTGCCTGTCCTACGGATTGTCCGGTCCCGTCTCGAGGGCCGCGGACCTGGACCTCGACCGTCGATACACGGGCTACCTCGCCTACGGGGAACTGCACCGCCCAGTCCAGACCCGCGACGCGGGTGACGCGCAGGCCCGGTTCGGTGTGCTGATCGACGAGTTGGGCACGAGCATCGACATGATCCGGATGGCGCGCGCGCTGGCCGGCGAGACGCCGGGCGACGTCGACGTGCGGCTGTCCCGGCGCCTCAAGGTGCCGGAGGGGGAGCATCAGACGCAGATCGAGGCTCCGTGGGGCGTTGCCGGGTGCCTCATGGTCTCCCGCGGCGGACAGACTCCGTGGCGGGTGGCGCTGCGCACCCCGTCGTTCGCCAACCTCTCGGCCCTGGGGGCGGCGCTGTCAGGTGCGCCCGAGGAGCAGATCTGCGACGTCGTCGCCTCGCTCGGCTACACGATCGGCGACGCGGACAAGTAGGCCGGCCATGCCTGGGCCTGGGCGGGCACATCGCCGCTCCTGGTTGGTCGAGTTGAGCAAGTGAGATGGGTCAACGCGGCGACACGCCGCGATAACAGCGTTTGGATTCGACGACCCGTCTCATTTGCTCAAATCCCACTGTGGGGAAACGCGACGACGGGCCCACCCGCAGTGCGGATGGGCCCGTCGTAAGGATCAGTGGATCAGGCTTCCTTGGCGTAGTGCACCGGCAGTCCGTCGAGGTTCAGCTTCGCGAGGTCGACCATCGTGGGGTGCTCGTCCTCGCCCCAGACGTCGTCGATGCTGGGGCGGACGTGGCGGGGCAGCGCGACGATGTTGCCGGTGTCCTCGGCCTCCAGCTCTGCGATGCGGGTCTCGAGTGCCTCGACCCGGGCCTGGCGCTCCGCAACCTCAGCGCGGAGCCACGCGTTGTTGCCCCGCATCGAGCTCAGTTCGGCCTTGGCGGCGCCGAGCTGGCGGCGGAGCTTGGCGATGACCGCCTGGAGGTTCTCGGAACGTGCGTTGAACCGGCCGATCATGGCGACCGACTCCTCGTGGAAGCGCTGGGCCTGCTGCGCGCGCATGCCCATCTCATGGCGCAGTTCCTCGTTGTGCCGGACCTTCTCGGCGGCGAGTTCGCGCCAGGCGGCCCACACCGCCGCGTACGCCATGATGAGGGCGACGACGACGCCGGCCCGAACGACCCAGACTCCTCCGACGAGGGAGGCGAGGGACACCACGGTGCCGACGACGAGGATAGTGAGGGCAAGGGTGCGCTCGGAAGATTTCGGGGAAGCGTGTCGACCAGCCATGCGGCCATGGTAACCGGTCACCCAACCCCTCCCTACTAGGTGCGGCGGTGTGTCGGGGATCAGATGTTGTGCCGCAGGTTGGTCGGCTCGCGCAGCCCGAGCAGCGCCTCCGCCATGCGGACGGCGTCGACCGTCGCGGCCACGTCGTGAGCGCGGACGATCCGCGCGCCACGCTCCAGGCACCACGCGGTGGCGACCAGGGTGCCGGGGAGGCGCTCCCGCTTGGGCCGGTCCACCGTCTCCCCGACGAAGTCCTTGTTGCTGAGCGCCGCCAGGAGCGGCGGGCCGAGCCGGGCGAACTCGTCGAACCGCCGCACGATCTCGAGCGTGTGGAGGGTGTTCTTGTTGAGGTCCGGCCCAGGGTCGACGATGAGCTGCGCAGGCGTCACCCCCGCGTCCACGGCCTGCTGCACGCGAAGGCTCAGGAACTCGCTCACCTCCCGGACGACATCGTCGTAGCGCGGACTTGGCAGCAGAGTGCGGGGAACGGCCTTGGAGTGGGTGATGACGATCGTCGCGCCGGACTTCGCGGCCACCTCGGCCAGGGCGGGGTCGGCCAGCCCCGAGGTGTCGTTGATGATCGCCGCTCCCGCACCGACGGCAGCCCCGGCCACGGCGCTGCGGAACGTGTCGACCGAGAGCACCGCAGTGGGAGCCTGGGACAGGACCTCCTCGACGAATCCGACGATGAGATCGATCTCCTCGGACTCGCTCACCTCACGCGCGATCGGCGAGAACGGCACACCCCCGACGTCGACGATGTCCGCCCCTGCTTCGATCGCGGCCAGCGCGGCGTCGACGGCGGGCTGGAGGTCGTACGTGCGCCCGTCGTCGAAGAAGGAATCGCGGGTGCGGTTGACGATCGCCATGACCGCGGCGCGGCGGTCGAAGTCGAACTCGCGCCCGCCGATGCGTCGCTGTGCTGCGGTGATGGTGGGACGCACTGCCGTGTGCTGCGGGCGGCTCACGCCGGTTCCGCCGCGCCCCCCGCGTCGTCGTCATCGTCATCGTCGGAGACGACGCAGGCGCGCTCGAGAAAAGCTCCGGCGACCGCCAGGAGCAGCGCCGTGGCGATCGTGGCGGCACCCTGGATGACTCTGGCCGATGGTAGGGGCGCGTCGAAGAGCTGGAGGTATCTCATCACGTAGACCACATGGGCACCCGCGAACAGCGCGCCCGTCATGATCGAGGACTTACCGATCCCGAGCGCCGCGACGGCCTCCTGGGACGAGACGCGACGTTCCTCCAGCCGCTTGGGCAGAAGGCGTGCGTAAATGGCGACCGCCGCGGAAAGGACGACGAAGAGGATCGGCACCGACCACGGGACCACTGGAGGAAAGTCGCCGGCCAGTTCGAACGCGGCGAGGATCAGGGCACACACCAGGGCGCCGGCGAGGACGGCGACGAGGGCCTGCCTGCCGGTGGTGAGCCCGAGCTTCGGCTGCTCGCTCAAAATCCGGTGTTGGCTTGGATCACCACGTCTTCGCGCAGCGTCACCGTCGAGGTGTCCACCTCGTCGAGCAGGTCCGCGATCCTGCCGTGGCCGGCGATCTCTCCGTTCGGGTCGATGTCGTGCCAGGGAACCAGCACGAAGGCCCGCTCGTGCGCCGCCGGGTGCGGCAACTCGATGTTGTCCTCGGAGATGCGCTTGCCCACCATGATGATGTCAATGTCGAGCGTGCGGGGGCCGTGACGCTCCTCACGGGTGCGGCCGAAGTTCTCCTCGATGGCCTGCGCGCGATCCAGGATCGTCAGCGGCTCAAGGGTCGATTCCGCCACGACCACGAGGTTGAGGAAGTCGTCCTGCTCCTGGATGTCGCCGAACGGCTTGGTCTGATACACCGGCGACACGTCGACGATGATGAGGTCCGGGGTGTCGGCGAGGTAGTCGACGGCCTCCTGCAGGATGACCGGCGAGTCACCCATGTTGGATCCGAGGCTCAGCACGACCTTCGAGATGGGCCGGAGGTTCCCCAGCGTGTCGACGTCGATGTCAAAGGGCCCGTTAGACATGTCTGCTCCTGTTGATCGTTACGGAAACGTCCGCAAAGGTCTGGCTGAGGGGGGCACGGGGCTTGTGCACCGTGACCGTTACGCGGTCAACTCTGCCACGAAGCAGGCAACGCTCCGCAATCTCACCCGCGACTGTCTCGATGAGGTTGCGCGGCTCCCCCGTGATCACAGCTTCCACATCATCGGCGATGTCGGCGTAGCTGACGGTGTCGGCCAGATCGTCGCTGGAGGTCTCCAGCGGCAACTCGAGGACAACGTCGACGACGAAAGGCTGACCCTCGCGGCGTTCCTCCGGGAACACCCCGTGAAAGCCGGTTGCGGTCAGCCCGGTGATCGTGATGGCGTCGATGATGCGGCTCCTCTCGTGCGTCGAGACTATCGCACCCCCACGGGTGGGGGCGCCCGGCCTCAGCCCTGTCCATCGGTAAGGCGACGGGCCACCGCGACCGCATCCACCTGCCCCGACACTTCGTGGGTGCGCACTCCCCACACCCCGTGCTGCGCGGCCCAGAACGAGATGGCCGCGGTGGCCGAATCCCGACCCTGCGGTTCACGCCCGCCCAGCAGCTCACCGAGGAAGGCCTTTCTGGAGGCTCCGACGAGGAGCCGGTGACCGAGGGCCTGGAAATGATCGAGGTTCCGCAGCAGGGTCCAGTTGTGGTCCCAGGTCTTGGCGAAGCCGAGCCCGGGGTCGAGGATCAGGCGGGTTGCGTCGACGCCCGCCTCCACGGCCGCGTCCCGGCGGTTCAGTAGTTCCTGGGTCACCTCCGCCACCACATCGCCGTACACCGCCTCCCGTTGCATGCGCTCGGAGTGGTCGCGCCAGTGCATGACGACGAAATCAGCCGAGGAGGCCGCCACCACACTGAGCATGTCGCGGTCGGCGAGACCTCCGGAGACGTCGTTGATGAGCTGCGCGCCCGCCTCCAGCGCGGCCGCAGCCACGGCGGCCCGCATCGTGTCGACGGAAACGGTCACCCCGTCGGCGGCCAAGGCCCGGACGATGGGCACCACCCGGCGCATTTCATCGGACTCGGAGACGCGCTGGGCACCCGGCCTCGTGGACTCTCCCCCGACGTCGATGATCGAGGCCCCCGCGGCGAGCATCTCGCGGGCATGGACCAGCGCAGCGTCGGGGTCCAGGAAGTCGCCGCCGTCGGAGAACGAGTCAGGGGTCACGTTGAGGATCCCCATGACCAGCGTCACGGGAGCTCAGCGCCCCAGGATGAGGCTCATGGCCTCGGCTCGCGTGGCCGGGACACGCAACTGGCCTCGCACGGCCGACGTGACCGTCATGCTGCCGGGCTTCTTGACCCCGCGCATCGTCATGCAGGTGTGTTCGGCCTCGAGGACGACGATGACGCCGTGCGCGTCGAGATGCTCGACGAGGGCTTCGGCGATCTGGCTCGTGATGCGTTCCTGGACCTGGAGTCGGCGGGCGAACAGCTCGACGAGACGGGCGAGCTTGGACAGTCCGGTCACGCCGCGCTCGGGCGAGGGGATGTAACCGATGTGCGCGACGCCGGTGAACGGAAGCAGGTGGTGCTCGCACATGCTGACGAACCGGATGTCCTTGACCAGGACCATCTCGTCGTGGTCGATGTCGAAGGTCTTGGCCAGGAGATCGGCCGGATCGGCACCGTGTCCGGCCAGCATTTCGGCCCACGACCTGGCAACCCGGTCCGGCGTCTCCAGCAGGCCGTCGCGGTCCGGGTCCTCACCGACGGCGGCGAGCAGCTCCCTGACCGCCGCGATGGCGCGCTGGTGGTCGACGGCCATCAGTGGCTCGGCGGTGCGCTGGGGGGCCCCCACGGGGAGGGCCCGGTGGACGGGGGCTCAGGGTCGGTTCCGGGCGCGAAGTCGGGGGCACCCGACGGAGGGTCGAGCACCGCCGGCTTCTCGGGCATCGGCTCCGCGGCCGGAGGCACCTCGATCGGTGGGACATCGGAGGGGATGCGCAGGTCCGACCCGGTCCAGGCCGGCCGCTTGTCCCGGCGACGCAGGGGCTTGAAGATCTCGGCGATCTCAGCCTTGTTGAGCGTCTCCCTGGCGAACAGCTGACGGACCAGTTCGTCGAGCACGTCGCGGTTGTCGGTCAGGACGTCGAAGGCCTCCTGGTGGGCCGTGTGGATGAGCTTGGCGACCTCCTCGTCGACGACCGCGGCCATCGACTCGGAGAACTCCGCCGACGAGTCGGTGCCACGCATCCCCATGAAGGGCTCCGAGTCCCCGCCGCCCAGCTTGATGGATCCGACGCGCTCGCTCATGCCGTACTGCATGACCATCGCGCGGGCCACCTTCGTCGCCTTCTCGATGTCGTTGGCGGCACCCGTGGTGGGGTCGTGGAAGATCAGTTCCTCGGCCGCCCGGCCGCCCATCATGTAGGCCATCTGATCGAGCAGCTCGCCCCTGGTCCGCGAGTACTTGTCGTTGTCCGGCATCACCATCGTGTAGCCGAGGGCACGCCCGCGGGGAAGAATGGTGACCTTCTGCACCGGGTCGTTGCCCGGCATCGCAGCCGCGACGAGGGCGTGGCCCCCCTCGTGGTAAGCCGTGATGAGCCGTTCGCGATCGTTCATCAGGCGGGTCCGCTTCTGGGGCCCGGCGATGACACGGTCGATGGCTTCGTCGAGCTGGGGCTGGCGGATCATCTCCTGGTTCATGCGCGCGGCCAGTAGGGCCGCCTCGTTGAGCACGTTCGCCAGGTCGGCACCGGAGAATCCCGGCGTCCGGCGGGCGATCGACAGCAGGTCCACGTCGCTCGCCAGCGGCTTGCCCTTCGCGTGCACCGCCAGGATCTTGGCGCGGCCGTCCGCATCGGGGGCCTCGACGCCGATCTGGCGATCGAAGCGACCGGGCCGCAGCAGGGCCGGGTCGAGGACGTCGGGGCGGTTGGTGGCGGCGATGAGGATGACCCCACCGCGCACATCGAAGCCGTCCATCTCCACCAGCAGCTGGTTGAGGGTCTGCTCCCGCTCGTCGTGGCCGCCGCCCATGCCCGCGCCGCGGTGCCGGCCGACGGCGTCGATCTCATCGATGAAGATGATCGCGGGGGCGTTCTCCTTGGCCTGGTTGAACAGGTCGCGCACGCGGGAGGCGCCGACGCCGACGAACATCTCGACGAAGTCCGAGCCGGAGATGGAGAAGAAGGGCACCCCGGCCTCGCCCGCGACGGCGCGCGCCAGGAGCGTCTTGCCCGTGCCGGGTGGGCCGTACAGGAGCACGCCCTTGGGGATCTTGGCGCCGAGCTTCTGGAACTTGGCCGGTTCGGCGAGGAACTCCTTGATCTCCTCCAGTTCCTCGACCGCTTCAGCCGCCCCGGCCACGTCGCCGAACGTCGTCTTGGGAGTGTCCTTGCTGACGAGCTTGGCCTTGGACTTCCCGAACGACAGGGGCCCGCCCGAGCCGCTGCCCGAGACCGAGCGCATGACCCAGAAGAAGATGAGGATCAGCAGCAGGAACGGCAGGCCGGTGTAGAGGAACATCTGCAGGAGGCCCGGCGACGGGTTCCGTGCGGACCACTCGTCGACCGTGCCCTCGGCCTTGCGCGCCTCGAGGATCGGGACGATGTCGTCGACCTGATTGCCGACCCAGGCGGACTGGGTCTTGTTGCCGTCGGCGTCGATGATCTGGATCTGCTGCTCGCCGTCGACAAGCACCACTTCCTGCAGATTCTCGTCGCTGTTGAGCAGCTCAAGAGTCTGTGAGGTGGGCACCGTCTGGTAACCCTGGAAGGAGTTCACCATCTGCATGACGAGCACCAGGAAGAGCAGGCTGAGGAAAATCCAGGCTATGGGGCTCTTGAAGAACTTCTGCAACGTGTTGCCGATCTGGGAAAAGTAGGTGGGCGGGCGCACAGAAACCTTACCAGCGGGAGCAACGGAGCCCCCTCGACGAAGCCAGTGCCCACCCGGCGGTCACTCTCCGCGGCGGGACGGGCATTGCTTTCAGCTGTAGACGTGCGGCGCCAACGTGCCGACGTCGCGCAGGTTGCGGTAGCGGCCGGCGTAGTCGAGGCCGTAGCCGACGACGAACTCGTTGGGGATTTCGAAGCCCACGTACTTGACCGGCACTTCCATCTGGGCCGCGTCAGGCTTGCGGAACATGGTCATGATCTCAAGGCTGGCGGGCCCGCGGGATGCGAGGTTGCTCATGAGGTAGCTCAGCGTCAGCCCGGTGTCGATGATGTCTTCGACGACGATGACGTCACGGCCCTCGAGGTCGGTGTTGAGGTCCTTGAGGATCCGCACGACGCCGCTGGACTGGGTGCCGGACCCGTAGGACGAGACGGCCATCCAGTCCATCTCGACGTGGCTGCGCATCGCCCGCTGCAGGTCGCTCATCACCATGACGGCACCGTTGAGGACGCCCACCATGAGGACGTCCCTGCCCGCATAGTCCTCATCGATCTGGGCGGCGACCTCGGCCACGCGCGCCTGGATCTCGTCGGAGGTGAACAGCACCTTGGCCAGGTCTTGCGAAACGTCAGCAGCATCCACGGGGCGAGCCTAGCGCGCGGGCCCCCACCCCGGGAACCGGTTGGGGATAGGCGATCACGATGATGGATCGCCGTCGTCCTGTCGAGCCGCCCCTGAGGGCTCGACGAGCAGGCGCCCACCAACGCGTCGGACCACCGCTCCCGGCACCGCCACCGGCCCCTGCCCGTGCCAGTGCCCGACGAGCCTCGCGACCGCCAGCACATGCTCCATTCCCGACGACGGCGAGCGGGCGGCCAGCCAGCGCCGAACCACGCGCCAGAGCAGCGCGTCCGGCAGCGGCTCCAGGTCCGCCACCTCGAGCCATTGCCGTTGCGGCACCGCAGCCAGTGCGAGCGCGTCGAGGTGGTCGGCGTCAGCGCGGGCCAGCCGGGCGGTGCGCGCCAGAGCGGGGGCGACGTCTCTGCCCAACTCGTCGGTCAGCAGCGGCAACAGCCGTCGGGTACGCACCCTCGCATATCGCTCGTCGTCGTTCATGGGGTCCTGCCAGGGCTCGATGCCCCACTCCCCGCAGGCCGCCTCCGTGTCCGCGCGGCGCAGCCCAAGCAACGGCCGGATGAATGGTCCTCGTACCGCCGCCATCCCCGCCAATGACCGCGTGCCCGACCCGCGCAACAGGCCCAGCAGCACGGTCTCCGCCTGGTCGTCGAGGGTGTGCCCCAACAGCACCGGGCGCCCGGTGGCCTCGAGTGTTGCCAGCCTGGCGTGACGCGCGGCGGCCTCGAGACCGTCCGGATGGTCAGGCTCCACCTGCACCCGCACGACGCGGGCGTCGAGGCCCCGCCCGCGCAGCTGCTCCACAACCCGGCTGCTCACGTGGCCCGAGTCCGGCCGCAATCCGTGATCCACGACGACCGCGGCAACGTCCGCCCCGGTCCGCGCCGCGGCCCACGCGGCCCCGAGAGCCAGCGCCAGCGAATCGGCGCCGCCGGAGCACCCGACCACCGCCCCGCCGTCAGGTAGGTGGTCAGCGACGGCCCGACCGACGCGCAGGGCAGCCGGCCCCAGCTCCCGCCTAGCCACGGCGCTGCCGATCGATCCATGCCTGGGGGTCGCTGATCTCCGACATCGTCGGCAGGTTGCCGGGGTCGGCGAACGCCCGCGACAGGAACTTCCAGCTGCGCCGCCGCACCACGGTGCGGCAGAAGGCGAGCCCGTCGCGATACTGGGCCTGCTTGTCGAGGGTGGCCGACGCGTTCGCCAGGCGGCCCGTTCGCTGCGGCCTGGCGAAGGCTTTGCGCATCTTCCCCACCGTCGTCGCGTGCCGGCAACCGACGGTGTCGGAGACCAGATCGGCGTGGCCTTCCAGCAGCGTCATCAGGGCGGTCAGCTCGTGGAGTTGGGTGTGCGCCTCACGTGACACCAGGAGCGACACGAGGTCTCCGGTCTCCTGCCAGGCGATGAGGGCCTCCGCGATCTGGACCTCGTCGTCGGCGACGACGGCCATGCGCTCGCGCACGTAGTCACGCAGCCAGGGGGCGGCACGGAACTGCAGGGCGTGGGTCTGCTCGTGCAGCGCCACCCAGAGCCGGAAGTGCTCAGGGACGAACGCGTGGCGACGCTCGTGCTGGAGGATCGTGGGGGCCACGAGATAGAGCGCGTCGTCTCCGGTGACCGCGTCGTACTGCCCCAGCAACTGGCGGCTCACGCGCCCCATGGCCAACCCGGCGAGCAACCCGTTGCCGAGGCCGCGCAGCGCGCTGCCGACGCCAGCGGGTCGTGGGGTCAGCGACAGCTCCCCCACCACCGCTTCAGCCATGTGTCGGGCCGCGCGCGACCACCCTGCCCAGTCGACCACCCGGACGCTCGTGGCGCCGACCGACTCGAGCCCCAGGTGCGCCGCCGCCAGTTCCCCAGCGCGACGGGCGGTGACGCGCAGGTCGGCGGTGAGCATGTCGAGCTCCCGCGGATCGATGTCAGGGAGTTGGCCCGCTGCCCTGCGGGCGACCCGGCGGGCGAGGTCCCATGACACGGGTGGCGCGTAGTCCATCAGCAGCCACACGCCGCAACGACGCCGGCAGCCTGATCGGCCCAGACGCGCGCGGCCCAGCCGTTGGGCGGTCCGTTGATGATGAACGCGAACGCCACCAGTCGCCCGTCCGCGGTGAGCGTCGTGCCGGCGAGCGTCGAGACGAAGCTGAGTGTCCCGGTCTTGGCGCGGGCCACCCCACGGGCGGGGCTCGAGACGTCGTCGGCGAATCGATCAGCAAGGGTGCCCGTGACGCCGGCGGTGGGCAACCCGTCGAGGATGACGCTGAGCCTGGGTTCGCTGGCCATCGCACGGACCGCCTCCGCGAGCATCCCTGCCGTCACGAGGTTGCTGCGAGACAGACCCGAGGCGTCGTACAGAACAGCGCCCTGACGCCAGAGACCCAGCGCGGTGAGTTGCTCCTCGATGGCGGCAACCGACCCCTCGAACGTCGCGGGGTGACCGGTCTGCAGGGCCAATTGGAAACCGAGTACCTCGGTGAACGAATTGTTCGACCGCGTCATGGCTGTCTCCACCAGCACATGCACGGGCAGCGATTCGACCCGCGCCACCTCGGCGCCAGACGCGGGCACAGCCGTCGGCTCTCCGGCGACGGCGACCCCCGCCGCCGTCAACTGCGCAGCGAACGTCTCTGCGGCGCTGAGCGCGGGGTTACGGCTCCGCGGGCCTCCATCGGGGCCTCTCCCCTCGTCCACCCAGAGCGACGAGAGTTGGGTCACCTGGTCGCGGTAGTTGTCCGGCCATGTGGCGTTCCACCCGGGATCGGTAAAGAGGGACGCGTCGTATCCCAACGTCACCGACGTCTGACCCGAGGCGAGGAGCGCCTCAGCTGTCGCGGCCGCCAGTTCAGCGGTGCTCGCCGGCTGGGGATATCCGGCGTCCGCAGGGGTGCTGCGCAACAGTGGATCGCCTCCCCCGACCAGCACCACCTGCCCCGCGGCCGGCTGGAGCACCCGCGTGGCGAACGTCTCGCTGCCGTCGAACGCGTTCATGACGGCAAGCGCAGTGAGCGTCTTGGTGTTGGACGCAGGGATCAGTGGCAGGTCCTGGCCGTTGGCGGCGACGATCTCGCCGGTGGCCACATCGACGACTTCGTAGGCGATGGCGACAGTCGCACCTTCCTGCGCGACCAGTTCGCTGCGGTCCAGCGAATTCAGGCGCTCCTCGAGGACCAGCCTGTCGGGCAGCGGCCCGGGCTCCGGGAGGGCGGCGGCCGCCGCGAGCCCCGTGCCCGCTGGCGTCGGCGCGTCGGCCGTCGGGGTCGGTTCGGGCGCGAACAACTCAGGATCGATGGTGCTCGGGGCGCCGCTCCTGGTGAGCCCGGCCGCGGCCAGCAACTGCTCCGAGTAGACAGCTGCGGCGAAGCCACCGCCGAGGAGGATCCCGACGATCAGCCAGGCGACGACCCACTGGACCGCCCTGTTGCGTGACCGCACGGCCACCCCCGTTCGTTGTATCCTGCAGGAGTACTGGCCCTCAGTCGGGCCTGACCTCAATCATAGGAGCGCCGTAGTGAGCGAAGACGCACCCGTTGGGCTGACCCCGATCGACCCGGGTCGACGCCTCCTGTTCGACGTCACCGTCGAGATCCCCAAGGGCACCAAGAACAAGTACGAGATGGACCACAACACTGGTCGCATCCGCCTCGACCGGACGCTTTTCACGTCCACCCAGTACCCGTACGACTACGGGTTCGTCGAGGGCACTCTCGGCCAGGATGGCGATCCCCTCGACGCGATGGTGATCGGGGCGGACCCGACCTTCCCCGGTTGCCTGATCGAGTGCTACGCCGTCGCGATGTTCCGCATGACCGACGAGATGGGTGGCGACGACAAGGTGCTGTGCGTTGCCACTGCCGACACCCGCCGCAGCCACATCACCGATCTGTCTTCGGTGCCGGAGCACATGCTGCTGGAGATCGAGCACTTCTTCTCGGTGTACAAGGACCTGGAGCCGGGCAAGTCCGTCGAAGGTGCCACGTGGACCGGACGGGACGAGGCCGAGTCCGAAGTGGCTGCGTCGTTCGAGCGCGCCAAGGGCACACCGTACGAGCACATCCACACCAACCTCGGCTGACCACCAATGCAACGCCCCGCCGCCCGGCGGGGCGTTTGTCATGTGCCCGTGGCGAGGCCCAGGGAAGCGGCCAGGAGGCAGCCCGCCACGGTGGCACCCGTGTAAACGACCGCGAAGGGGACCCGTCTGGTCCCCAACTCACGGGCCGCCTGCCAGCAGGCCGACGAGAAGGTCGTGAAGCCCCCGCAGAAGCCGGCCGCGACGACTCCGACGACGGGCCCGGACAGGTGGGTGGCCGAGACGCCGATCAGGAACGAGCCGGTGATGTTCACGGCCAGGGTCGCCACCCAGCCAGGAAAACGGAGGGTCACCAGCCGGTCCACTCCCGCGCGGGCCAGGGCACCGACGCCCCCCGCCAGTGCGATCAGCCAGATCACGTCTCAGCTCCCCCCGCGGCGCAGGCGCTTCATGGCGTAGAGATGACCAAGTCCCGCGACGATGATGCCGACCATCGTCTCGGCCACGACCAGGATCATCGCACCCGGAGACGCCACCCCCTGGAGTGCCAGCGACGACCACGACGTGAAGGAGGCCACTCCGCCGACAGCGAGGAAGATCCGCAGCAGCGTGACCCGAGGACCGAAGTAGCCTGAGATCAGGCCGATCACCAGGCATCCCGTCAGGTTCACAGTCGCGAGCGCGATCGCTTCATGTCCGATCGCCTCCGTGACCGCCACCCGCGCTGCGGTGCCGATGAAGCCGCCGGCGAAGATCACGGCGGCGCGCGCCACCATCGACTCTGTGCCAGGCCTGCGTGCCGCACTTACGGTCATGGGTTCCCCTTCCAGCCGCGCCCGAGCCTACTCTGGGGCTCCCCGCGTCGCTGTGGGAAACTGGTCCAATGCCGCGCTATCTCATGCTCCGTTCCCCGTCTGCCAATCGCGTGTACGCAGGCGAATCGGGCCCCCTCACTGCGGCCGAACTGCAGCTGACGGCTCCGTTCGCGAGCGAGGTTGCTGACGCCGAACTCGCAGGTGTCAGCTACCTCGGATTCGACGCCCCGGCGCTGTCCGACGCCAACCTGGAAACGGTGGCGCGCCAGTCGGCCTGCTTCGCCCTCTTCGAGGCCGAGGGAGAGCTGCTGCGCCCCGTCGCGCTCCCGCAGCCCTTCACCCTCGATGACGACCTCATCACGATCCCCAAGTACCCCGGCAAGACCAACGAACAGTTCACCCAGCTACTGGTCAACGTGACCCTATCCGCGGTGACGAGGGAGCCGACCGGGCCACGCCAGATCCTCGATCCCCTGGCCGGTCGCGGCACCACCTTGTCGACGGCGCTCCTCCTCGGCCACGACGGGTTCGGCGTCGAGGGGGACGCCAAGGCATTCGAGCAGATGGTCTCCTACTACAAGACCTACCTCAGGCGGAAGCGGATCAAGCACACCGCCGACGTCACCCCCGTCCGGAGGGAGGGCAAGGCAATCGGCAAACGTTTCGACGCTGAGATCTCCACCGACGACGCCAGGCACAGGGTCACTGCGTTCACCGGGGACACCCGTCAGTCGGCCGAGCTCTTCGGGAAGAAGCGGTTCGACGCGATCATCACTGACGCGCCCTACGGCGTGGCACATGGCTCCACCACCGATGTGCGGGGGGTGTCCGGCAAGCGCGACCGCTCCCCAGCCGGCCTGCTCCGCGAGGCCCTCCCGGTGTGGGCGGGCCAACTCATGCACGGCGGCGCACTGGGCCTGTCGTGGAACACGTTCGGGCTGTCGCGCGAGGACCTGGCCCAGATGTTGGCGGACGCTGGTCTCCGGGTGCGCGAGGGGGACGCGTGGGAGCGCTTCGCCCACCGCGTCGACTCGTCGATCCGGCGCGACCTGATCGTCGCCGTCAAGCCCTGAAACTTGTAGGCTCGCGGCATGCGACGACTCGTACTCATGCGACACGCGAAGACTGAGGCCAACCACGTCGAGGGAGACAAGGCGCGGCGCCTCAACCCGCGTGGGGTCCAGGACGCGCAGGAGGCCGGGGTGGCGCTGCGCGGGCTCGGCGTCGACTACGCGCTCGTGTCGTCAGCCGTTCGCACCCGTGAGACCTTCGCCCATCTGGGCCTCGACGTGCCGGTCGAGTTCCAGGACGCCCTGTATTACGGCGGTACCGAGACGATGCTCCAACGCATCGCCGAGATGGGCGACGACGTCGAGTGCCTCCTGGTGGTGGGCCACGCGCCGACGGTGCCGAGCCTGGTGGCCGAACTCGCCTACGCCAGCAACCGCGCCGAGGCCGATCAGGCCCAGTGCTGGTTCCCCACGGCCGCCTACACGGTCTTCAGCTTTGACGGCTCGTGGGAGTCCCTCGGAGAGGGCGACCTCGACCATGTCCACCTCGACGCCGTCACACGACCCGATAAGCACCACTGACGGCGAACGCGCGCTGATCTCGGACACAGCGCCGTAACACGCCGGTGACAGCCCGCAACATGACGGCTGAATCCCTTACCCAGCCGTTACGCGACGGCACCCCGGGCGACATCGGAGCCCGCGATGATTCACGTCCATGGAGATTCTAGAAATTGACACGGGCGACACCGCCTGGGTCCTCGTGAGCGCGGCCCTCGTGCTCCTCATGACCCCCGGTCTCGCGTTCTTCTACGGCGGCATGGTGAGGGCCAAGAGCGTCCTCAACATGCTGATGATGTCGATCACCACCATGGGCATCGTCGGGGTGCTCTGGGTGGTGATCGGCTACTCGATGGCCTTCGGCAACTCGATTGGCGGGGTCGTCGGCAACCCGCTCGAGTTCCTCTTCCTCGAGGGTCTGATGGACCCCGAGAAGGCCACCTTCACGATCCCGGCGGCCGTGTTCGCTGGGTTCCAGGCAGCCTTCGCCATCATTGCGGTCGCGCTCATCTCGGGCGCAGTCGCCGACCGGATGAAGTTCTCCGCCTGGGTTGTCTTCGCCGCGGTGTGGGCCCTGGTCGTGTACTTCCCCGCAGCCCACTGGGTGTTCAGCTTCGACGGCGGCACCGCCGAGCGCGGCGGCTTCATCGCCAACCAGATCCAGGCCCTCGATTTCGCCGGCGGCACGGCGATCCACATCAACGCTGGAGCGGCCGCCCTGGCGCTGTGCCTCGTGATCGGGCCCCGTCTCGGCTTCGGCCGCACCCCGATGCGTCCGCACAACCTGACGCTGGTCATGCTCGGTGCAGGCCTGCTGTGGTTCGGCTGGTTCGGCTTCAATGCGGGGTCGGCCCTGGGCGCCAACGCGACGGCGGGGGTGGCGTGGATCAACACGCTCGGCGCCACCGCCGCCTCGATGCTGGGCTGGCTCGTGGTGGAACGCCTCCGCGACGGCCACGCCACCAGCCTGGGCGCAGCCTCCGGCATCGTTGCAGGGCTCGTCGGCATCACGCCGGCGGCCAACTCGGTCAGCCCTCTCGGCGGCCTCGTGATCGGCCTGCTGGCGGGCGTCAGCTGCGCCTTCGCCATCGGCGTGAAGAACAAGCTTGGCTATGACGATTCGCTCGACGTCGTCGGCGTCCACCTCGTCGGCGGTCTGGTGGGCACCCTGCTCATCGGCTTCCTGGCCGATCCATCGTCCCCCGCGGGAGTGGCCGGCCTCTTCTACGGCGGCGGGGTTGATCAGCTGTGGCGCCAGGTCCTCGGTGCCGGAGCGGTGCTCGTCTACTCCTTCGTCGTGACGTTCGTCATCGCCAAGGTGCTCGACAAGACCATGGGTCTCAGGATCCTGGAGTCGGCCGAGTCCCAGGGCATCGACGTCGCGGAGCACGCCGAGACCGGCTACGACCTCAGCCAGGTCGGCTACACCACCTACGGCGTCCGCCAGACGCTGATCGTCCCCGTCCGAGAGGAGGCCTCACGATGAGGCTCGTCACCGCAATCGTCCAGCCCACAATGCTCACCAACGTCCAAATCGCGCTCGCGCGGCACGGGATTGCGGGGATGACAGTCACGGAATGCTCGGGGTATGCCCGGCAGCGGGGGCACCGGGAGGTCTACCGTGGCGCGGAGTACACGATCGACTTCATCGCGAAGGTCAAGATCGAGGTCCTGGTCGAGGATGAAGAGACCGAAGCGGTGATCGACGTCATCACTGCGGCGGCCCGGACCGGCGCGGTCGGCGACGGCAAGGTGTGGTCCACCCTCGTCGACGAAGTGGTCCGCATCCGCACCGGCGAGCGCGGGGCCGCCGCCGTGTGACGCGCCCCCGACGCCAACCGTCAGCACGAAACGCCAACCGACACCACCGAACGCCAACCAGAATCTCGTGACGCCCGCGAGACTCAGCGACGCCCGTGAGATATCGCGGGCGTCGCTGAGTCTCGTCGGCATTCAGGCTTGTCCGTTGGCGTTTCCCGCTGTCAGTTGGCGTTCGGGGCTCCCGGTTGGCCTTGGCGGCGGACGGTTGGCGTGCCCACCGTCGCGTTGGGGTCTCCCGGTCCCGGCTCAGGGGACCGGGAAGGGGAAGTCCTCGAACAGCGCAGGGAGGCGTTTCGCGACGCTCGCCGGCAGGTCCCCGAAACCGTCCACCTCCAACTGTCGCCGGCCAGGCCGACCGGCGCGCCTCCAGACTCCGCGCACCCGGCCACCGGCCACGATCGAGGGCTTGAACACACCGTTGTTGCCGGGGACGAGACGGTGATGCTCGGCCTCGGTCATCGCGAACAGCCGGTCCTGGTAGCCGAGGACGAATTCGTCGAACCCGGGCAGCAGCAGAGGCCGCGACGGTTCGCGCCCCAGACCGGCGGCCCGCTCCTGGAGTCCGGGGGCCCAGTAGCTCGCCTCGTCGGCGCCGTCGGTCTCCAACTCTCCCGCGATGAGTGGGAGGGCCGCCCGGATCTCACGCAGCGCGAGCTTGGTCCACCACGCGAAGTCGCGGATCGTCGCGGGGCCGTGACTGAGGAGATAGCGCCTCAGCAGGTCCGCCACGGCGTCGATGCGCTCCCCGTTGAAGCGTCCCGCCAGATCAGACCCGTCCGGCAGCCAGCCCTCCGCCAGGGCGACCAGCTGCTCGCCGTCGTGCCACGGCCCGTAGATGAGGCGCCCCATCATGATCAGCGTGGTCAGCAGGTGGTACCCCCGCCCGTCGGCGGTCGTGATCCCGTGCTCTGTCCAGCGTGCGAGGAGCTGGCTACGCGGCAGGGGCGAAGCGGCGAGGGCAGCAGTCGCAACCTCGTCCGCCTTGCCCAGGTCCGTCTCGTCGAGGCCCAGGGAGTGCCGCCGGGCCGCGGAGGCGCGCAGCGCCGGCCCTGCGCAGAGTTCGGTGATCCAGGCGGCATCCCGCCCTGGGAGCAGGAAGACCGTGCCCCGCATGGGGTAGCCGCGCACCAGGGCACCGCTGTCCATCGCGCCCAGCACCGACTCCGCGCCGCCCCGGGAGCGCAGCGCCGCCGAGGCGATCACACCGGTCAGATCCTGACCCTGCATGGCACCGAACGCGGATACGGCGTCCTCCGGTGAGACAAAGGACGGGCCCACCAGGGATTGGGCGACGAGCCTCAGCCGGGCGCGTTTTTGATCAGGCATGACCCATGTCTAGCCTGGCGCCCGACGGCTTGGCAACGAGGGCGACGGCTCAGGCCAGGTTGCGGGCCACGGCGGCCGCGACTTCACGACCCGAGCGCACCGCGCCCTCCAGGTATCCGTTGAAGCGGGACGCGTACTCCGCGCCAGCCCAGTGCAGCACGCCTTCGGGACGGGCCAGAACCGGCCCCTGGGTGGTCCAGACTCCGGGTGCGAAGTGCGCTCCGTGGCAGCCGCCCGTGAACTTCTCCGACGCCCAGTCACGCTCGATGTAGGTCACGGGGTTCCGGGCCACCTCGCCGAACGTCCGCACCACCGAGTCCACGAAGGCCCGCTCACGCAGGGTCGACGACCGGCGGGCCAGCGACGCCGCGTCGGCGCCCTCGAAGAACCCCATCAGGTGGCCCCGCTCGGAGTCGCCCGCCGTCGTATCGAACGTCACCCGCACCGCGCCCTCGTCGGCCGACGACTGGCCGGACAGTCCCAGCTCCCGCCAGAACGGCCGCTCGTAGATGAGGAAGGCCTTGATGACGTTGCCGGCCGACACCTTGTCGGCGGCCTCAGCACGCCAGTCGGGAAGCGCCGGCTCGTGCGGCAGCGCGACGGCGAGGCGCGGGGGTAGCGTCGAGATGACCTGCTTGGCTTCGATCACCTCGCCGTCGGCGAGGATGATGCGCGCCGAGGCGTCGTCGTGCTCAACGCGAACGACTTCCTTGCCGAGCCGAACCACGCCGCCCAACTTCTCCGCCAGGGCGTCCGCGACTGCGGCCATCCCGCCGGCGACACGCTTCTGGTGCAGGCCGCCGTTGCTCGCCAGCATCGACTCGAGATCGGGGCCGGAGTTCACCTGGTGCAGGCCCCCGAGCAGAGTGGCGCCCTTGGGCATGGCTCCGAAGGCAGCCTGGTACACCTCAGCGAATCGGCGCTGAGCGCCCTCGGTGCGGAGGTTCGTGCTCACCCAGCGGCGGAGGTCCTGGCCCAGCCAGGCATCGTTGGCTTTGCGCCAGGCGGGATCGTCGCGGAGCCTCTTCGCCAACCGGCGGAGCCGCAGGAGGCCCTGGCCGAGATCGGAGACCTCAAAGGGCGTCAGGGTGCGTCCGTCCTCCGAGGACGGCACGCTGAGCGACTTGCCGCGGAGGCGGATGGCGAGGTTTCCGGCGGCGGGCAGGCCGATCGTCTCCAGCCCCAGGCCGTCGATGATCTCCAGCAGCGCGTCGAATCCCGGCCCGATCCACTGACCACCCAGTTCGACGTAGGAGCCGTCGGACAGGGTCTTGTTCTCGACTCGGCCGCCCACGCGATCGCGGGCCTCCAGCACGACGACCTTCAACCCCCGGTCAGCGAGGTGCTGTGCAGCCACGAGGCCGGCCAAACCGGCTCCGATGATGGCGCAATCCAACACGAGGCTCCTCCTCCGACGACAATTTGTCCCGCGATAAATGGGACAGGTTCCAGCCTACAAGGCCCGATATTCGGCCCAGAGGTGGTGTCGGCTAAGCCGAGTTCCGCCGGAGCGCACGACAAGTCCCGGGCATGTCAAAGCCCCCGACGGTGTCGGGGGCTTTCGAGCCGCCCACGGGAATCGAACCCGTGACCTACGCTTTACGAGAGCGTCGCTCTACCGACTGAGCTAGGGCGGCAGCAGGACGAAACTATACCGACACAGGCCGCTCCAATACCAAACCGGCCCGGAACGGACCCCTACCGGCAGGTTGCGCCGTCCTCTGGGGGCGTCCCTTCGTAGAGATACTCGTCCACGGCGTCGGCGACGCACTTGTTGTCGCCGGTGACCGCGCCGTGCCCGGCCCCCTCGTAGGTGAGCAACGTCCCCGATTCCAGTTGCTCAGCCATGGTCACCGCCTGGCGGTAGGGCGTCGCAGAGTCCCCCGTCGTGCCTACGACGAGGATGGGAGGCGCGCCTGCGGCCGTCAGCTTGAGCTGGGGCGCCGAGTCGGCGGTCCAGGTCTGGCAGGTGTAGCCCAGCCCCATGTTCGGCGCCATGATCGGCGCCTTCTCGAATGTCTCGCGCCAGTCCTCCTCGACGCGGTCGAGGCCCTCGTCGACGCCGTCGACGCACGCCATCGCGGGGAACGCGTAGGCGATCGTGTCATAACTGTTGTTCGATCGTCCGTTGAGGATGTCCGCGGCCATGAGCAGCCCTGCTCCGTTGCCGATCATCGCGTCGGCCAGCACCTGGTCCAGCGTGCGGTACGCCTCGTCGGTGTCGTAGAGGAACAAGGCGATCCCGGTGGCGGCGAGCGTCTGCGTGAGCGGGCGTCCGTCCACGTCGAGGGGGTCGTCGTCCAGCCCAGTGAGGAAGCCGTCGATGTCGTCGTTGATCTGAGCCTGGTCGTCGCCCAGCGAGCAGAGGTCGGAGTCGGCGCACCAGGCCGTGAAGTTGTTCAGCGCCAGCTCGAAGCCTTCGGACTGTGCCACTTCGTCGTCGCCGGTGATGTCGACGGCGGCGTCGAGCACCAGCCGGCCCGTGGAGTTCGGGAACAACTCCGCGTACATGGCGCCCACGTAGGTGCCGTACGACACGCCCACGTAGTTGAGCTTCTCGGCCCCGAGGAGGTGCCGGATGAGGTCGAGGTCGCGCACGACATCGACGGTCGTGATGTGATCGAGCAGCGGCCCCGAGCCGTCGCGGCACTGCTGGGCGAACTCGGCCGAGCCCTGCCGGAGCTCCTCGTCCTCCCCCGGATCGTCGGGGCTGGCGTCCAGGCGCATGAACGCCTCGGTCTCCTCGAACGAGCCGCACACGACGTGCGTCGACTCGCCGGTCCCCCGGGGATCCCAGCCGACGGTGTCGAAGTTCTGCCACCTGCCCGCGAGTGACTGCGCCATGTCCTGACCGCCGAAGCCGGGTCCGCCCGGATTGACGAACAACGGACCGCGCGACGAGTCGCCGTGCGGGACCCGGCGCACCGCCACCTCGATGGCATCGCGTTCCGGCGCATCCCAGTCAAGCGGTGCCTTGATGGTGGCGCACTGCCCCTCCCCCGATTCACACAGCTCCCAGTCGACCACCTGCGTGGCGTACGCCAGATGGTCGCCGAGGGAGTCGAGGAACTCGACCTTAGGCGCCGTGGCCGGTTCGTAGTCCAGTTGCCGGTCAGGGTTCGCCGGGCCATCCAGGGGCAGGGTCTCACGCCCCTCGATGGGCTGCTCCGGGATACCCGGAAGACGCTCCCCCTGAGCAGGGGCGGACGGGGTGTGCGGCCCCGGCGTGGTGGGTGAGGCGGGCTGGTCGCGGTTCTGCCCGCGCACCATCCCGCTCAGGAACAGGGCGCCCACCAGGGCGATCGCGATCATCCCCAGGATGGTCTGCGTCACCTTGACCGATCTACTCATGCTCCCCCTTCTCGGACAGCTTGACGTTCGCGGACCTGAGATCCCGGGACATCTTGGCCGAACAGACCTTCTCCAGCGGACAGCGCACCATCTCTCCCGACGGCGTGCGCCCAGTCACGGAGCCTGCCGGCACGTTGTGGCCGGTGACAGTCATCTCCTGACCGTCGACTGTGACCCGGTCACCGATGGCCGGCGCCTGCTTGATGAAGTCCACGTACAGCGGGTGCTCGTACTTGAGGCAGCACATGAGCCGGCCGCACTGTCCGGAGATCTGCAGCGGGTTGGGCGGCAACCCCTGCACGCGGGCCAGCCTCGTCGAGACAGGTTCGAAGTCGGTCAGGAAGGTGGTGCAACACAGTTCCCGGCCGCACGATCCGACCCCGCCGATCAGCCGCGCGGCGTCGCGCGAGCCCACCTGCCGCAGGTCGATCCGCGAGTCCAGTGCTCGAGCGAGGTCCCCCAGCAGGCTGCGGAAATCGACGCGGTGGGGGGCCGTGTAGTAGATCGCGATGAGGCGGTCGAACTCGGCCGTCCGGTCGAGGTAGTCGACGCCCACCACCTTCATGGGCAGCCCGTGCCCGGCGATCGTGCGCTTCGCCACGGCCATGGCATCGGCTCGTCGCTGCCGGTTCGCGGCATCTCGCGCATGGTCGGCCTGGGTGGCGGGCCCCTGGCAGACTGGCACATCGTCAAAGCCCTCAACGTCCTCGGCTGCCCACACCACCTGGGCGATCTCGGGGCCGTCGGGGGTGGGGTAACGCACCCAGTCGCCGACGGCGTAGGCGCCGTCGGCCGGATCCAAGTAGTGCAGTTGGCCGTGCCGCTCGAACGCGACCGCCATCACCCGTGCCATGGGGCAAGACTAGTGTCGGCGGCCAAGCGCGACCGACCGGGCGCGCCTGACCGCCGACGAAGCAGTGGGGGGCTGAGGCTTAGCTGTACTTGGCCTCGCGGGCCGTCTCGCGGGCTTTGACGACGGCGCCGTCGATTCCGAACCGGCCACCGCCCAGGCTGAGCAGTGCGATGCCGACGGCCGCCAGCAGCAGGTCGTGGTCTCCGCGGAAGCCCTCCATGTTCTCCACGAAGATGCTGAACTGCCCCCACCGCAGCAACACGAGCGACGCCACGGCGACCGCAGCGATGAGGAAGCCAACCACCCTCACCGCGAGGCCGATCACCAACAGCACCGCCATGGCAGCCAGGCCGAAGCCGACGATCCAGGCCACCAGCCGCGGCTCGGGGATCAAGGGCTGCTGGGCGAGGTAGTCGGTGGTTGCGTCGATCGAGTTGAGTACCTGATAGCCGACGACACCGAGGATCAGCGCGGTGACGAGTCTCAGGACGAAGAGGCCGAAACTCCCGAACGGACCGACTCCGCGTCGGATCGGGCGCGGATCCCGGGTCGCGTTGGCGTCGGACGTCGCCACCATGCCCAGCCTGGAGGCGCGCGCCTCGCGCTCGGCCTGGAGTTCACGGGCAATCCGTTCCTCGTCGGCTCGCTCCTGCTCGACGGTGCGGCGCGCGGTGGCAGCATCGAGGATCTGCGTCTCGTCGGACTCACCGCGGTAGAGACCCGCCATCGCAGCGGATCCCACGGCGGCCCCGCCGACAGCGCCGGCGGCAAGGCTGCCGTCCCCGGTCGGCGTCACGGATGCCGGCGTGATGTCCGAATGTCCGGGACGGCCGAAGGCCGCCACTTCCGGGTCGGAGGGCTCGCTGGGGCTGAGGTGGTGGACGGCGGTGGCATCGGGGTCGTCCTCGTAGTGCGGTCCGTCGTCGGTGGCCGCCGGCTCCGCCACCCCCTGCTCGTCCTCGGCAACGGAGTCGGCAGGGGCCTCGTCGATGTCGCCGGCCTCCTGGGCTGCCCAGGCGGCGTCGTCTGCGGTCTCGTCCCCAGGGATGGCGGTCGCCGCCACGTGCTGGGTGGACTCGTCGTGCAGGTGGTCGTCTGCGGCGGGATCGACCTGATCCCAACCGTCAGCGTCGTCCCGGTGGTCGTCGGCCGCGGCCTCCTCGGCCCCGACGACCGGCTCGCCGTGCTCGTCCGCGAGCACCGGCGCCGGGATGCTGCCGGCGTCCTGGTCGGTGCGCTGCCAGGAGTCCGCGGCGCTCTCCTCATCGGGAGCGGGCACGGGACGCTGGACCGTCTCGTCGATGAGGTCGTCAGCCGTCTGCGGGGACGCGACGGCGACAGGATCGCCCTCGGACACGAGATCGTTGGCGATGACGGGCTCGTCGTAGACGCCCGGACCGGCGAACTCCACGGCCTCCCCCTCAGCGCTGGCGTCGTCAGCGGGCCCACTGTTGTCGGGCTCGGGTTCGTCGTTCATCGGCCCGGTGGTCTCGTCCCCGTCGAAGACCTCCGGGGCGGTGGGCTGGACGGTCGCGTCCGTGTCCGCCTGTGGGCTGGGCACTGGCACGGCCTGCTCGGCCGCGTAGTCGTCCCACTGTTCGAGGGGCACGCCGTAGTCGTCTTGCTCGGCCTCCCACTCCGCGTCGCGGGGGGTGCCTTCCTGGACCCAATCATTGTTCGACATTTCGATCCCCTCTGGATTCTGGGCACACGTCCCGCCCATGGTGGCATCGAAACCCGGTTCGACGCCGTGGGACACGCCCGTCCGGCATCGGATCCCCCGCGGACAGGTGCCGTCAGGAGACCTTGCGGGCGGCGGCGAGCCCGATGAGCAGGGATTCCAGTGCCAGTAGGGGCGCGACGTTGCCCTCCAAAGCGGTCCGCGCCTGGAGGATGGCGTCCAACGCCCGCACTGTGTGCTCCGGCCGCGTCTGCCGGGCGAAGGGCTCGATTTCGTCGGCGAGGTCCGAGTTCACGAGCGGCACGCCCGGCGCGGTCTGAGCCGCGAGGACGTCGCGGTAGTAACCGGTCAGTTCGGTCAGCACGCGGTCGAGCGCGTCGCGCTGGATCCGCTTGACCCTCGCCTTCTGCTGATCCTCCAGTTCGCGGACGGCGGCCTGGGCGTTGCGGGGCTTGGCCCCTCGCCCGCCGAGGCCCATTGCCGCCTGGAGGCTGGCCAACTCGCGGGCATCGAGTTCGGCCGTGGCCTGGGCAGCTTCGTCGGCGGCGGACGACACGAGGTTCTCGGCAGCGTCCAGGCAGGCTGTCACGGAGGTCAACCGGCCTGGCAGGGCGAGGATCTCACGGCGCCGAATGCGGGCCTCCTCCGAGCGGGCCAGCATGCGGGCTCTCCCGACGTGGCCCTGGGCGGCGCGCGCCGCGTGGGCGGCCAGAGCCGGGGAGATGCCGTCGCGGCTGACGAGCAACTCGGTGACCGCGTCGTCGCTCGGCGTCACGAGCTTGATCTCCCGGCACCGGGACCGGATGGTCACGATGACGTCGTCGGCGCTCGGCGCGCAGAGCAGCCACACGGTCCGGGCAGCCGGTTCCTCGAGCCCCTTCAGCAACGCGTCAGCCCCCCGCTCCGTGATGCGGTCCGCGTCCTCGACCACCACGATCTGGTAGCGCTGTTTCACAGGGGACATGTTGGCTCGGCCCACCAGCGCGCGGACCTCGTCCACGCCGATGGACAACTGCTCGGTGCGAAGGAGGGTGACATCGGGGTGCGCGGCGCTGAGGGTGGTCCGGCACTCCTCGCACTCCCCGCAGCCGCCCCGCGGACACTGCAGGGCTGCGGCGAAGGCCCTCGCCGCGTTGGAGCGGCCCGAACCAGGAGGGCCGACGAACAACCAGGCGTGCGACATGGCGTGGCTCTTCCCATCCACGGCCCGGCGCAGCGTCGCGACGGCGCGCTCCTGCCCGATCAGCTCCGACCACACGTCACCCATGCGCCCCATCCTGCCATTGTCGGCCGACAACACCTCGCCGGTAGGGTGGCCGACGTGGAGCCACAGGGACCAGAGAGCTACGTCTACCTTCCGGCGAGCCAGAGCGAGGCCGACGCCGCGGCGTGCCGCGAGCTCCTGGAGCAGGTGGGGGCGGGGCTGTGGATCACGGAGGGCCCCGGGGTGCCCACCGCCACGCTGCTGCCGACCCTGTGGAGCGGCGATCGGCTGATCTCACACGCGTCAGCGGCGAATCTCCAGTTCCCGCCCGGCACAGATCGCGTGGCCTGCCGGGTGGTGGTGCAGGGTCCGCACACCTACGTCAGCCCACGCTGGTATCCGAGCGTGCAGCCCGGGACCGCCAGAGGTCGCGCCACGGGCCGCGCGGTCGGGACGTGGGACTACGAGCAGGTCCAGTTCGCCGGCTGGCTCCGCACACACACCGATCCCCGGCGACTTCGTGAAGAGGTCCGCGCGCACGCCGAGTGGTTCGACGCGCAGCGTATGGCCGACAGCACCGTCGGGCCCTCCGACGCTCAACGCGGCCCCTGGCGCCTCGACGAGGCCCCGCGTGAGTTCATCGAGGCGATGCTGCGCGGGATCGTCGGCCTGGAGCTGGAGATCACGGACGTGGTTGGCCGGTTCAAGCTCTCGCAGAACCGGACCCAGGGCGACCGTGACGGCGTGGCCACCGGCCTGCGGGAGCGCGGCCGCGACCAGGACCTCGCCATCGCCGACGCGGTCGACCGGGCGACGCCTCTTTATCCCTAGGGAAGTGGTCCCTGAGCAGCGACGAGCGCTCAGCGCGAGGAACGCCCGTCGAAGGGCGGTCCCTGAGCAGCTCGCGAGGAACGAGCGAGCGTCCGTCGAATCGGTCCCTGAGCAGGGCCAGCTCGCTCTGCGAGCAGCCCGTCCGTCGAAGGGTAACGACCCCGCGCCCTCCCGCCGCCCCCGACCACAAAGGCGGCGACCACAATCACGGCCGTAACCCTTCGACAAGCTCAGGGAGCAGAGGGGACAAGCTCAGGGACCTGATCCCTGAGCAGCTCGCGAGGAACGAGCGAGCGTCCGTCGAAGGGTAACGGCCTCATCGCTTACCACCGCCCCCGACCACAAGGGCGGCGACCACAATCACGGCCGTCACCCTTCGACAAGCTCAGGGACCACGGACCGACAAGCTCAGGGACCACGGACCGACAAGCTCAGGGACCACGGACCGACAAGCTCAGGGACCACGGACCGACAAGCTCAGGGAGCGCGGACCGACACACTCAGCGTCAGCGCGGCGCCAGTTGTTCAGCGACGCGCGTGGCGATCGTGGCGGCCAACTCCTCGCGCGTGAGTCGGGCGTCCAGCACGAGGTAGCGGTGGGGATCGGCGGCCGCGAGATCGAGGAAGAAGTGCCGAGCCCGTCGGTGCAGGTCGATGCCCGCGTCCTCGAGCCGGTCCTTCTCGGCGATGGTCTCGACCGCGTCCGTCGGATCGGCGTCGAGCAGGATGGTCAGGTGTGGACGCAGCTGACCGACCGCCCACCAGGCGATGGTGGAGACCTCGTCGATATCCAGGGCGCGGCCAGCGCCCTGGTAAGCGATCATCGAGTCCACGTAGCGATCGCTGATGACCACCTCGCCGCGCTCGAGAGCCGGCCCGATCAACTCGTAGACGTGCTGCGCCTTGTCCGCGGCATACATGAGGGCCTCCGCGCGCGCGGAGACGTCGCCGGATGAATGGTCCAGCACGAGGCGACGCAGCTCGGCGCCGACCGGGGTGCCGCCCGGCTGGCGGGTGACGACGTGGGCGATGCCGCGAGAGGACAGCCAGCCGGCGAGCCGCTCCACCTGCGTGGACTTCCCGACTGAGTCTCCCCCCTCGAAGGCAATGAAGATCCCTGTCAACGCTTGCGCTCCCGCCTACGCCTCGCCTTGTCCACCAGTTTGCGGGCTTCCCGGAAGAGCTCGGGCCACCGGTCGACGAACTCCTGCCGCACGTCGGCGATGCCGGCACGTTTCCGCTCGGTCTCCCGACCCAGCTGGTAGGCCTGCGCCGCGCTCAACCCGTCAAGTTCGGGATCGCCCACGAAGGCGCCCAGCGCGCCTCGGCGAAGACCTTCGGTGACCTCGCCCAGCATCCGGGCCATCCGATCCCTGCCCTTGGGCAACACGGGAGCGGCCACCTCGAGCACGACCTCCAACTGCTCGGCCGCGCGGAGCGCCCCGTGCCACACCTCGTCAGGAGAGTCGACCGCCAGTCCGCGGCACCGCTCGGCCAGGATCACCGTCGCCTGCTCAGCTTTGTCGAACAGCACCCGGGCCGCTGGCTCGTGGGCCAGGTCACCGAGCTGGGGAGCGCGCGCCGCCCCGACCAGCGCCTCGATGACGTCGAGCACCGGGGCCTCGATGTCGGCCGGCGAGGTGAACGGGAGGCCGTCCAACGCCCGCTCGATGTCCTCCCGCCAGGAAGGCTCCAGCACCGAGGCAAGCCCACGCAGGTCCCGCCCGAAGGCCCACAACAGTGCGTCGACGTGCGCCACATCGCCGTCGCCTGCTCGTCTGGCAAGCTCGGCGCGGACGATCTGGTCGAGGTGCCGGGTGAACACGGCCGAGACGTACTCCTCCAGGGTGGCGTCCGGGCCCGGGTCTCGCGGGCGCGGGAAGCTGGTCAGCCCGGTCGCGGGCGCCCCGATGCGGCTCTGCGCGCTGGGGAACGCGTCGACGACCGTCGCCCCGACGGCCAGGCCCGAGCTCAACAGGAACTCGCGTTGCTGGCCGGTGAGGAGGCCGGTGGGCGTGATCTCGATCTCGCGGTAGCGCGAGGTGATCATCCCGCTGCGCGTCACCGTCACCCGCTCGTCGCGCACAAGTGCGGCGTCCTCCCCCTCCTCGGAGCGCAGCGCCCACTCGTCGCGCTCGAGCTCGAGGGTCGCGAGCGTGCCGAGCACGCCTCGCCTGAGGATCGGCCGGATGAGCCTCGTGAAATCGTCTGGTAGGTCCCCGCTGGCCCCGACGGGCTCGACTCTCGACTCCGGCAGCGCCGGGCCCCACCCCGGCGCGCTCAGCAGCCATTCACCGCGGCCGTCGACCACCCGGTGGGCGACGGTGACGCCGGCCCGCTGCAAGCGCGCGTCCGGGGCGTCAAGAACGGTGACGGTCACCTCGCAGCTCTGCCCCGGATGCTTGACGATCCGCGGCAACCCGACCGCCCCCGACGTCAGCTGGGGAGCGTCCGAGCTGAACGGCACGTCGAGCCGCAACGCTCCCTTGACCTTCTTGCCCATGGCCTCAGCCTAGTGGTGCCGACTCGGCTGTCTTAGGTGGTCTTCTTGCGCGACGTCGTGGTCTTCTTCGCCGTCGACTTTCGCGCCGCCGGCTTGCGGGCGGGCTTCTTGGCAGGGCCCTTCGCCCGCTTCTCGGCGAGCAGTTCGAAGGCCCGCTCGGGAGTGACCGACTCCGGGTCGTCGTCCCGCCGCAGGGTGGCGTTGGTCTCGCCGTCGGTCACGTACGGGCCGAACCGCCCCGACTTGAGCACGACGGGCTTGCCGGAGGCAGGGTCCTCCCCGAACTCCTTCAAGGGTGCCGCGGCCGCCGCCCGCCCACGGGTCTTGGGCTGGGCGTAGATGGCCAGCGCCTCCTCGAGCGTGATCGTGAAGATCTGGTCCTCGGCCGTGAGCGAGCGGGAGTCGGTACCTCGCTTGAGGTAGGGGCCGTAGCGCCCGTTCTGTGCGGTGATCTCGTTGCCCTCGGAATCCTTGCCGACGACCCGTGGGAGGTTCAGGAGCTGCAGGGCGATCGGCAGGTCGACGTCGTCGAGGCTCATGTCCTTGAAGAGCGACCCGGTGCGCGGCTTAGCCGACTTCGGCGCATCCTCCGGCAGGATCTCCGTCACGTACGGCCCGTAGCGACCGTTCTTCGCCACGATCATCGTGCCGGTCGACTCATCCACGCCGAGCTCGCGCTCTTCGTCCAGCGGCCGGCTCAACAACTCCTCGGCCACGTCGACGGTGAGCGCGTCGGGTGCCATGTCCTCGGGCACGTTGGCGCGGCGACCGTCGGAGGACTCCACATAGGTGCCGTAGCGGCCCACCCGGACGTCGATCCCGGAGTCGCCAAGCGGGAAGGTGGACAGTGCCCGCGCATCGATGTCGCCCAACTCCGTGACGAGGGTCTCGAGGCCGTGGTGGGCGCTTCCGTCCGGTCCGCGGTAGAAGTCGGACAGGACGCCCAGACGCTCCGCCTTCCCGGCGGCGATGTCGTCGAGCCGGTCTTCCAGTTGGGCGGTGAAAGCGTAGTCGACCAGCTCGCTGAAGTGCTCCTCCAACAGCCGCGTGACGGCGAACGCCAGCCACGTCGGCACCAGCGCTGAACCCTTCTTGAAGACATAGTCGCGCGCCGTGATCGTGCGGATGATCGACGCGTACGTGGACGGGCGGCCGATCTCCAGCTCTTCCAACTTCGCCACGAGCGACGGCTCGGTGTAGCGGGCAGGGGGGCGTGTCTCGTGCCCGACGGCGTCGACCTTGGCGACCGCGAGTTCCTGCCCCTTGGTCAGGATCGGGAGCCTGGTCTGTGCGTCGTCGGACGCGGAGTCGTCGTCGACGCCCTGCACGTAGGCCTGCAGGAAGCCGGGGAACGTGATGGTCCGGCCCGATGCCACCAGGCCTGAGGTGGTGGCCCCGTTCGCAACCGGGCGGTGGGTGGCGTCGATGCGGATGGACAGCGACTCTCCCCTCGCGTCGGCCATCTGCGAGGCAAGGGTGCGGCGCCAGATCAACTGGTACAGACGGTACGGGTCTCCGCTGAGCCCGGTCTGATCCGGGTGGGCGAACGTGTCACCGGCGGGGCGAATGGCCTCGTGCGCCTCCTGCGCGTTCTTCACCTTGGAGGCGTAGACGCGCGGCTTCTCCGGCAGGTACCGCTCGCCGTAGAGCTCCTTGACCTGTTCGCGGGCCGCCCTGATGGCCTGCCCAGCCAGCGTCACGGAGTCGGTTCGCATGTAGGTGATGAAGCCCTTCTCGTAGAGCTCCTGGGCCACCCGCATCGTGCGCTCGGACGTGAAGCCGAGCTTGCGGCCGGCCTCCTGCTGGAGCGTGGTGGTGCGGAAGGGCTCGTAGGGGCGCCGCGTGTAGGGCTTGGAGTCGACCGACGATACGACCAGGCGCGCCTCGCGCAGAGCCTCGGCGAGCGTTCGCGCGGCCTCCTCGTCGAGCACCAGCGCATCCTGCGACGTCAGCTGTCCGGAGGAGTTGAAATCCCTGCCCTGGGCCACCTTCGCGTCCCCGACCGTCGCGAGCCGGGCGGGGAAGTTGCGTGGGTCGGCGTCCGCGCCGGCGTCCAGCACCGTGTCGAGATCCCAGTAGGACGCCGTCACGAAGGCGATTCGCTCGCGCTCCCGATCGACGACCAGGCGGGTCGCGACCGACTGGACTCGGCCCGCGGATAGCCTCGGCATGACCTTCTTCCACAGCACCGGGGACACCTCGTAACCGTAGAGGCGGTCCAGGATGCGGCGCGTCTCCTGGGCGTCGACGAGGTCGACGTCGATGTCGCGCGGGTTCGTCACCGCCTCCTCGATCGCAGACTTGGTGATCTCGTGGAAGACCATGCGCTTGACGGGAACCTTGGGCTTCAGCTCCTCCATGAGGTGCCACGCGATGGCCTCGCCTTCGCGGTCACCATCGGTGGCCAGCAGGAGTTCATCGACTCCCGCGAGCTTGGCTTTGAGGTCCTTGATGGTCGACTTCTTGTCCGCGGACACCACGTAGATCGGCTGGAAGTCGTTGTCGACGTCGACTCCCGTCCGAGCCCACGACTGCCCCTTGTACTTGGCAGGCACCTCGGAGGCCGACGTCGGCAGGTCGCGCACGTGGCCCCGGCTGGACTCGACGATGTAGTCGCGGCCCAGGAAGCCGGCGATCTTGGTCGCCTTTGTGGGCGACTCGACGATCACGAGACGCTTGGATGCCATGAAATCAGCCCTCCGGTCGGGAAACTTCTCGAACAATAGCCTGTGCGGTCAATCGCGTTGCACAGGCATCAGCGCAGATGCCGGAGGAAGCGTTCCGGATCGGCGAGGAAATAGCGCTCACTGATGACCGCCTCCAGATCGCCCCACGCGGTCTCATGGAGGCCGTCCCCGTCGAGTTCCAGGATGGTGGCGCCCGGCAGCGCGGCAAGCACCGGCGAGTGCGTCGCCAAGACGATCTGGGCACCCGGCTCGGCGAGGAGGTCCATGAGGGTCGCGAGCACTCGCAGACTTGAGTTGAACGACAGCGCCGACTCCACCTCGTCGAAGAGGTACAACCCCGGCCGGGGACCGCCGGGCCCGAAGCAGCGGGTCTCGATCAGCTCGACGAAGCCCTCCCCGTGACTCCTCGTGTGAAAGGAGGCCATGCCCACGTCCTCCAGGTAGGAGTAGAAGCTGTGCATGGTCTCGGCCCGGAGGAAGTAGCCGCCCTTGCTGGCCCCGCCGCCGCGCACGACCTGCAACTGCGCCGACAGATCCGACTCTGTCCGTCTGGTGGAGTGCATAGCACCCGTCGACCCGCCCTCCGGGTTCAACCCGTAGCCCTCGGCGAGTGCTTCGACGAGGGTGGACTTCCCGGACCCGTTCTCGCCCACCAGGACAGTGGCCTGCCCGAGCGCAAGCCCCTCCCGGAGGACCTGGCGCACGGCAGGGATCCGGTAGGGCCATCCCCTCTCGTCCCACGAGGCCCCGTCGCGAGGGCTTAGCTCGCGCACCGGGCGGGGGATCGGGATGGCCACGGTCAGAGGACCAGCATCTGGTCGAGGAGCGCGGCACGCACCTCGGGAATCACCGCGGCGGCCACTTCGGCCGGATCCTCGTCCAGCACCTGCGCCACGGCGGCCGTCACCTGGCCGAGGGTCAGATCGCCGTCAAGGGCTCCCAGTACCGCGGCTAGCGTGGTGTCGGCCCTGATCGCGCGGAGCAGGCCCACCCTCTGCCGAAACACGATGTGCTCCGGGTCTCCGGCGCCCGGCCGCCCCACGGTCTCCTCGTCGACGTCGATCAGACGGGGGCGGGTGTCCAGGAGTTCGTCGACGGGAAGCAGGTGGGCGTCGACAGCGGCGCGGTGCCTCTCGAATACCCCACCGACTGGCTGGGCCACCGCGTGGGGCCAGCTCTCGAACCTCCGGAACGGCTCGGGACGGTCTGCGCGGGTGATGAGGATCCATCCCATCCCCACCGACCTGATCCCCAACCGGTTGAAGTACGCGAGCCACTCGTCGTAGGCAGTCCGCCATCCGGGGGTCCCGGCCAGCCCGGCGTCGGTCAACCACATTTCGATGTAGGAGTACACGTCCAGACGTTCCCGCTCGATCACCCAGGCGTCGCACTCCTGCGGAATCCACGCCGCCAGTCGCTCCTGCCACGGTTCGTCGAGGACAGCCCAGTTCGTGAGGAGCTGCAGGCTTCCGCCGGGGTTGAGGTGATTCCCGGCCCCTCGGACGAGACGTTCGACGAGCGAGTCGCCCTCGAAATTGGCCTCGCGGTACGCCAAGGTCTCGGCCTCGGCCCGAGGTGGGCTCATGACGAAGGGAGGGTTGGACACGATGAGGTCGTAGCGTTCCCCCGCCACCGGTTCATAGAGCGACCCGAGCCGCAGATCGACGTCAACCTGATTGAGGTCGGCCGTCAGCGCGGCGAGGTCGAGCGCACGTCCATTGACATCGGTGGCGACGACGCGTCCGCAGTGGCGCGACAGGTGCAGCGACTGGACGCCGCAGCCGGTGCCCAGATCAAGCGCCGAGGAGACCTCGCTCCGCATGGTGATCTGGGCCAGTGTCGACGACGCCGGGGACACGCCCAGGACATAGTCGGGGCGCGTCGGCTCCATGGAGTGGTCGAGCCCGGGCGTCGGGTCGGCGACCACCCAGCCGGTCGCGCCGTCGTCGGGCGACCCGTAGGGGCGGATATCGACAAGGGCTCGCACCTCGACGCCGACGTCCAGGTATCCGGCCCGTCCGAGCTGCCCGAGGTCGAGGACCTCGCGAAGCTGATCCGCCGGCACCTTCTGCTGCAGGATGAACAGCCGGATCAGGCTGGCGAGCGGATCGGTGGCGCCGTTCAACGCCACGTCGGCCGGCACGGTGCAGTTACGTCGGAGCCCGTCCTGCCCGGCTTCGCCGATGCGCTCCAGCACCCCTTCCACCGTGAATCCTGCGCCGTCCAGGTGGTTGCGTAGCTGGATCGCGTCGACATCTGTGACATGCATGGGGCGAGTCTAGGGAACCACTTCCCTAGGGAACCGCGGATCCAGGCCGGTCGCGGTGAGGCCGTGCCGGGCGCGATGAGTTACTGAAAAGCTGACGACCCCGCCAGGCATGCCTGGCGGGGTCCGAAAGGGGTGGATGTCAGCTGACGGAGTCAGTGGCCCCCTGCCAGAGGTTGACCCCCTCGACGCCGCCGTGCTCGTCGATCCGCGAAAGCTCATCGTCGGTGAAGTCGAGGTTGTCGAGCGCGCCGAGGTTGTCGTCGAGTTGCTTGACGGAGGAGGCTCCGAGGAGGACCGAGGTGACTGAAAGCCCGCCCTGGTCGCGCAGAGCCCATGCGATCGCCATCTGCGCCAAGGACTGGCCCCGCTGCCCGGCGATGTCGTTGAGCGCCCGCAGATGCGCGATGTTCTCATCGCTCAGCAGATCAGCGTCCAGAGACTTCCCCTGGGCGGCCCGCGAGTTCTCCGGGACACCGTCGAGGTACTTGCTTGTCAGCATCCCCTGGGCGAGCGGCGAGAAGGCGATGATGCCCATGCCTGCCTGCTCGCAGGCCTGCAACACGTTGGGCTCGCCGTCCTCGATCCAGCGGTTGAGGACCGAGTAGGAGGGTTGATGGATCACGAGCGGAGTCCCGAGATCGCGGGCGATCTTCTGCGCCTGCAGCGTCAGCGTCGCAGAGTAGGACGAGATGCCGGCGTAGAGCGCCTTCCCCGATCGGACAGCCTGGTCGAGGGCCGCCATGGTCTCTTCGATGGGCGTGTCGGGATCAGGGCGGTGGTGGTAGAAGATGTCGACGTAGTCGAGCCCCATCCTCTGCAGAGAGTCGTCGAGGGAACTCAGCAGGTATTTCCGGGAACCCCCGAACCCGTACGGACCTGGCCACATGTCCCATCCGGCCTTCGACGAGATGACGAGCTCGTTGCGGTACGGCCTGAAGTCGTCGGCGAAGATCCTGCCGAAGTTGGTCTCCGTGGAGCCGTAGGGCGGACCGTAGTTGTTGGCGAGGTCAAAGTGCGTCACTCCCCGGTCGAAGGCGTGGCGCAGGATCTCGCGCTGGTTTTGGATCGAGAAGTCATCTCCGAAGTTGTGCCAGAGCCCCAGTGAGATGGCCGGAAGCTTCAGGCCTGAAGTGCCGAGTCGGCGGTAGGGCATGGATTCGTAGCGATCTTCCGCAGCGATGTAGGTCATAGAGCCAGCCTATTGCGCACCGGAGGGGGTGGCGTCGGGAACGGTATCTTCCACGACGGCGTTACGCGGTCCCCACCGTCCCGGCGGCCGCTACGCGGAGAACTCGCCTCGGCGCGCCGGGAAATGCTCCTTCGAGTTCAGCGGCAACCGTCACCTCGACCACCACGTGCGAGCCACCTCCCCTGACGACGCAGGCGTGAACGGGAAAGCCGTTGCGCCCCGCCGTCGCGGCGGCGGCGCGGCAGGCGTCCTCCCCGGTCACCGCGGCACTCGCGCCGGCCAGTGCCGCCAGTTCGGCCACCTGGTCAGCACTGCGCACCGCGCCGAACCAGCTGATCACCAGGACCCCGGAGAGGAGCACGGTTGCGATCACGGTGAGCATCGCAGCGAGGAGCACCGAACCCGCGCTCCCCCGCTCCCCTCTCATGGGGGACTGATCCCCGGCTCGTACGCCGCCCAGGCGTCGGCGCTGAGCGTCACCGTACCGATGAGGGGGAGCTCCCGGTCCACCGAGACCACGACCCCCACACCCTCCGAGCCCCACTCCCACTCGATCGACGAGCCGGACGGCGCCCTCTCCGTGGCCGCACTGACCTGCGCCTCGTCCCCACGGGCGGCCTGGCGAGCCAGCTGGGCGCTGGACTCCGCGCAGGCCGCCTGGGCGACCCCGAGCAGTGAGATTCCCACCAGGACCACGGTCACCACCATCGCCAACGTGATGCCGACGGCGAGTTCAATGGTGACCATCCCCCGCTCCCGGGGCCGACCTGCCATGGTCAGCCGTTGCCCTTCACCATGCGAGCGAAGATGCTGATGACGTTGTTGAAGAGCGTCTCGAAGAGCCGGTTGTCGTTGAAGATGCGAAGGAGAAGCAGCGCTGCGGTGGCGGCGCCCAGGAGTCCGATGGCGTACTCGACGGTGGTTAGGCCCCGCTGCGCCAGCAGCCTGGTGCTCAGTTGGGCGGCCCGGGCGCGGTGGGCGAGGGGAACGAGGTGGTGCATGACTATTCCTTTCGGCGGGCCGGCTGCCTGTCAGCCGACGCACCGGCATTAATCGCCACGGCAGTGCCGCATTTCCCGGCGCCCGGTTCGGGTGTGGACAACCCCGCATCCCCCTCGCCGGGGTCGCGTCCTGAACCGATCAGCTTGGGAGAAAACGAGCCCCGTCGAGGGGCCAACGCCAACAGGCCGACCTGAACGCCAACGGGGAGCGCCAACGCCAACCGGCATCGGGCGATGCCCGCGAGTCTCAGCTTCGCCCGTGAGATATCGCGGGCGAAGCTGAGGGTCGTCGGCGTTTGGCCTTGTCCGTTGGTGTTTCCACCTCTGGCGTTGGCGTTCCCACCTCTCTGTTGGCGTCCGCGTCCCCTGGGTTGGCGTCTAGGAGGCCCGCGTTGGCGTTCAGTCCTGCCGGTTGGCGTTTTCGGCCCCACGCTGGCGTTCAGGTCAGCCGGCTGGCGACGGTGGCCCCAGCGTCAGCGCAGTCCCAACGGATCGTCGAGCAGCAGCCCCAGCAACTCCGCGGCGGATGTCTTGCTGAGCACCTGGTTGGCGTTGCCGCACTTCGGGGAGACGACGCAGGAGGGGCACCCGTCGCTGCAGGTGCAGGTGGTCAGGCGCTCGAGGGTGGCGTGGAGCCAGTGGTCGGCCACCTCCCAGCCTCGCAACGCGAAGCCCGCTCCCCCGGCCATGCCGTCGTGGACGAAGATTGTGGCCAGCCCCGTGTCGGGGTGGAGCGCCGTCGAAACACCGCCGATGTCCCATCGGTCGCAGGGCGCGAAGGCCGGGAGCAGACCGATGGCCGTGTGCTCGGCCGCGTGCACCGCGGCGCCCATCTCCAATTCCCCCCACCCCAGCCGGCGGGCCAGGTGAGCCGGCACCGTCCACCACACGGCCTGCGTGACCATCCGGTGCCGCGGCATGTCCAGGGACGTCGTGTCCCACACCTCGTGGGTGACCTCGTCTCGCCGTAGATATCCCAGCACCTGGGAGTCCAGACGGACATCGCCGTGGCACACCTCGGTGATGCCCAGCTGCTTTCGGCCGCGTTCCTGCACGATCTCGATGTCGAAGGAGGACTGGGGCTGGGTGTAGAACCGCGGACGGTCCTTCACCACGAACGCCTGTCGTTCCTCCCGGTCCAACTCCGTCACCAGGTACGAGTCGCCCTGGTGCAGGTAGACGGCGCCCGGATGCACGGTACGGTCCACCGCCCCGGCATCGACCACCCCAACCACCCGCCCCGTGTCGCGCTCGATGATGTCGAAGGGGTGCTCCTCCATCGCGCGGAGCGAGATGAAGTCGACGGCGCGGTCCGGGCGGGTCCAGTAGTAACGTCCGCCCCTGTTGCGCAGCACGCCCTGCGCGGCGAGTGCCTCCGCAATCGCGGCGGCCTGCGGGCCGAACCACTGGTCATCGTCCGGCCGCAGGGGAAGTTCCTGGGCTGCCGCTGCGAGGTGCGGACCCAGCACGCGCGGGTTCTCGGGATGGAGGACGGCCCTTTCGACGGGGGCGTCGAACAGCAGTTCCGGGTGGTCGAGAAGATACGCGTCCAGCGGGTTCTCGCGCGCCAGCAGCACCACCAGCGCGTCACGGCCGCGGCGCCCAGCCCTACCCGCCTGTTGCCAGAACGAGGAAAGCTTGCCCGGATATCCCGAGACGAGCACAGCATCCATGCCGGCGACGTCGACGCCGAGTTCGAGGGCGTTGGTGCTGGCCAGACCCCGCAACTCGCCGGAGTGGAGAGCAGCCTCCAACTCCCGGCGGTCGTGAGCGAGGTAGCCGCCTCGGTACGACGCGATCCGGGACGGTTCGGTCGCGATCTCCTGCGCCGCGATCGACACCAGCTCCGCACCCTGCCGCGAGGGAACGAAAGCGATCGTCTGCGCCCGCTGGTCGGCCAACCGCGCCAGCAGCAGCGCGGTGTCAGAGCGGAGGCTGGAACCGGGCCGCCATAGCGCGACCGTCCTCCGCCCCGACGGCGCGGTGTCCCGCGCGATCACCTCGACGTCGGGAGCGCCGATGAGCGAGCCGCCGAACTCTGCTGCGTTGGGAGCGGTCGCCGATGACAACGCGAAGACCGGTTGGGCTCCGTAGTGTGCAGCTACCCGTCTGAGCCTCCGCAGGACCTGGGCGACGTGAGCCCCGAACACGCCCTGGTATCTGTGCGCCTCGTCGACGACGACGTAGCGCAGCGATCCGAGGAAGCCCGCCCATCGCTGATGGTTGGGCAGCACCGAATAGTGGAGCATGTCTGGATTGGTCAGTACGTAGCTCGCGTGCTCCCGCGCGAACCTCCGCTCGGCGTCGTCGGAGTCGCCGTCGAGCGTGGTGATGCGCCAGCCACGGGGACCCAGCGCAGCCGACGCCCGCCCCTGATCGTGAGCGAGTGCCTTGGTGGGGGCGATGTAGAGAGCGGTGTGCCGCGGCGTGGTGAGGCGCGCCCTGAGTGAGTCGGTCGACACGCCCAGAACGCCCTCCGCCGTCGCCGCGATGATGGGCAGCAGATATCCCAAGGTCTTTCCCGACCCGGTCGGGGTACAGATGATCGCGTGGTCTCCGCGGAAGAGCACGTCCGCGAACTCGCGTTGATGGCTCCAGGGGGCGGCGATCCCGGCGTCGGCACAGCGCCCAGCCGCCTCGGCGGACAGCCACGAGGGCCAGTGCGAGGGCTCCCCGGTCGTGGGCTTCCGCACGGACGTCGCGGTCACCTCGTCACTCGACAGGAGCCAATCAAATTGCACCCCTCCACTGTGCCACCCAGCACTGACAGCCCCGCGCCCTAACCCCTGGACGCCTACCCTCCTAGAACAGCTTCGTCATCAAGCCCGCCACGATCGGCACGACGCCGACGAGCACGAACGCCGGCAGGAAACACACCATCAACGGCACCGCCGACCGCACCCCGACCGTCCGAGCCTTCTTCGTCGCTTCGTCGCGCAGCTCCCTCCTCGCATCGTCCGCATGCATCCTCAGGACAGCTACGAGCGCCGTGCCCGATCGCTCCGACCGCACGATGTCTGCGGCCGCCCTGCCCCACACCGGATCATCACGCAGGCTCCCCCATGCCTCGGCCCCGGCACGCCCCAGCGCGAGGTGCGAGGCGACCCCCTGCAAGGTCAGCCGTGTCTCCTCCGGCGATACCGCCGCCACTGTCTCTGTGGCTGCAGTGACCGGTAATCCCGCTTCGAGGCACACGGCCAGGAAGTCAAGCGCATCGGGCAGCTCGCTGTGGCGGCGCCCCGTCGGCCTGGGTGATCGCCACAGCGACACACCACCGAACACGAGGGGCACCGAGAACACTCCGAGCAGCACTCCCACGGCTCCGCCCGCGCCGCCAGCCACTGCGAGCCCAGCGAGAACCGCGAGCGCCATCCGGTCTCGCAGGCGCATCCCGCCCGGTCTGTCGCGGAGCCAGCCAGGCGGGTGCCGCACGGGACGGCTGGCGATTCTTGAGATCCGAGCGCCAGGGTCGGGGATCGTGAGCCACGCCCCGAGTGCGGCGCAGAGAACCACGAGTGCCGTCACGGTGACGTCCGTGCTGTCGCCAACCTGTCAATCCACACCACACCCCCGGCGGTCAGCACCACTCCAGCCAGGATCAGCCACTGGCCCAACTCGTGGTGGAGCAGGAACCCCAGCGGGTCCCCTCCGCCCAGGACGCCGAGCGCGAGAGCGAGGAACGGCAGCGCCGCCATGATCCTCCCGCTGGTCCTTGCAGCAGCGAGCTCCGTTTCGAGAAGCGCCTCCAAATGCCGACGATGCCTGAGGTTCTCCGCCACCGTCGCCAGCACCGCCGCGATGGGCGCCCCACTGCGTTCGCTCACCCGCCAGGCCGCCGCCATCAGCCCCATTCCGTCTCGACCCGGCGACCGGGAGGATCTGGCCAGCTCCGAGGCGACGTCGGAGCCCAGTTTGCTCGCCGCGGCAGCCCGGGCCAGAGACGGGCACTCCGTTGCAGCCTCCGCGAGAGCCACCGTGGGGATCTGTCCTGCCCGCAGCAGAGAGGCAAGGAGCCGCGCGGCGTGAGCGGTCTGCTCGGCCGCCTGCTTGGCCCGGCGTCGGCGCACGGCGCTGATGGCGATCCATCCCATGCTGCCTCCGGCGACCCCAGCGGCGGCCACCCAGCCGAGAGCCTCCACGCCTGCGACAGCCGCTGCAATCACCATCATGAGGGGAATCACCCAGACGGCGCGGTGGGGCTCCGCGAGGAAACTCCGGGTGCTTTCCGCGCCGCCCGCGCCTCCGTCCAACCTGCCGGTACTCGGCGCCGAGTCCGTCAACCCCACGCTACCGAGTCGCCCTTCGGGGCGGCGGGCGCTGGACCATGACAACAGGGCTGCACCTGTCACCGCGGCAACAAGCGTGCTCAACACGACTCCACCAGCCGTCGCAGGGCCTCCGCCGCGGGTCCCCAGGTCGGCTCCGTCCCTTCGAGCACCACGGCCGTCTCGACCTCGACCAGTCCGTCCGCACCCCGGCGGAACACACCGATCTGCTGCACCTTGCGGCGCCCGGCGTGGTCGCGTCGCAGATGGATCACGACCCGGAGCGCGGCCGCAATCTGGGCGTGGCAGGCCTCCCTGCCGAGCCCTCCCAACGAGGCCAACGCCTCGAGCCGGGCGGGCACGTCCACAACCGAGTTGGCATGGATGGTGCCGCAGCCTCCCTCGTGACCAGTGTTGAGCGCCGTGAGAAGGTCAATGACCTCCGCACCTCGCGCCTCTCCCAGAACGACCCTGTCAGGTCTCATCCGAAGCGCCTGCCTCACGAGCGTGGTCAGGGTGATGGCTCCCGCACCCTCCGAGTTCGGTGGTCGTCCCTCCAGTCGGACGCAGTGCGGATGGGCAGGCTCCAGTTCCCGGGCGTCCTCGACCAGCACGATTCGCTCCGCGGCGGGAACGAGCCCGAGCAGTGCGGCCAGCAGGGTCGTCTTCCCGGAACCGGTACCCCCGGAGATGAGGAAGGGCACCCGGCGGGCGACGATCGATGCCAGCAAACCTGCCCCCTCAGTCCCCACCGATCCCGCCGCCACCAGGTCGTCCAATGTGAATCCCCGGGCGGCTGGGACACGCAGCGACACGCAGGTGCCGGGTGACGCCACCGGCGCCAGTACCGCATGGACGCGGACCCCACCCGGCAGTCTGCCGTCGACAAATGGGGAGGCATCGTCCAGCCGTCGCCCCGCGGCCGCAGCCAGCCTGATCGCGAGCCGGCGCACCTGCTCGTCGTCGACGAATCCCACCGAGGTCTTCTCAAGTCCGACGCCGCGGTCGACGAACACGTCGTCGGGCCCGTTGACCACCACGTCCGAGACTCCAGGGTCCCGGAGAAGCGAGTCGAGCGGCCCCGCTCCGGTGCTGTGGCGACGCAGCTCATCGAGGAGTTCCCGGACGCGCGCGTCGGAGACAGCCGCACCCAGAGTCCGCAGCGCCGCCGCCACGTCACGTGGCGTGAAGGGTCGGCCCAGCGCCGCCAGGTTCGCCTGAAGGGCCTCGAGGTCAGGATCAGTCATCGGTGATGCCCTTCAACAGCACGGTCAGCTCCTTCCGGTAGCGCCTCGCCGGGGCACTTGTCGGAGGCAAGCCCAGCTCCGCGAGCTTAGGCAGTGAGTTGTGCTGGCCGACCACACCCTTCACTGGTACGCCCAGAGCGCGGCTCACAACCCCCGGCGCGAGGGCGCGTCCGGGTCCCCGCCGCACGATCAGTCCCGACGGGGACAAGCCGGTCTGGCTGGCGAGCATTCGGGCAGCGGCCACGGACCGGACATCCCCGCCGACCATGAGCAACACGTGATCACACTCAACGGGAGGCGCTTCGTTGCCTGAATCGATCACGACGAGCTGCACCGCCCTGGTCAGCGAGGTCGCCACCGCGGCGACGGCGCCGCTGCTCGGCTGCTGGGGGTCGTCACGGCTGCTGGCCAGGACCCCGACGCCATCGACGGTGGGCAACGAGCCGAGGACGTCGCCCAACTCTCCCTGCGCCCCCGACAGATCCGACCATCTGACCCCCGCCGCCGTCTCAGCACCGAAGACGAGGTCGAGCCCACCACTGCACCGGGCCAGGTCCACCGCTGCGGCGGCCCGACCGCCGGCTGCAGCGATCAGGGCGAGGCCGGCCGTCACGGTGCTGACCCCGAGCCCCCCGGACGCGCCCACCAGGCCGAGCACCAGAGCACCTCGAACCGCCGGGCGCGCCGCTGACACCAGCGCGTCCGCGAGCCGGCCACTCCGGTCGGGGAGCGGAAGGACGGGAAGTGAGAGTTCGGCCGAACAGCGGGCGAGTTCAGCCACGGATGTGCCAACGAGAAATGCCCGCCCGGGGGGCACCGAACTCCATCTGGAGGCGACCTCCACCGAGACGAGGCGCAACGACGAGCTCTTCCACCCGCTACGCACCGTCGAGGAGTCGCCAGCCACGCAGAGGGGGACCTCAAGCGCCGCTGCTATCACCTCGACCGCCTCGATCACCGCTGGATCCCTGGCGCACAAGAGCACCCGCGCGTTGATGTCGTCCATGCCCGCATTAGCGGTCCGCAGACCCCTGATTTGCCGATCCTCTTCGGGGCTGTGGATAACGTCCCTGCGGAGCCGTGCACCTGCGCGAACGCGGTCGCGGCTAGGCTGAGGGCCCACCACGATTTGCAGAGAGGACCTCATGAGCCGCAACGCGCTGCCCGCCGAAGCCCTCGATTGGCTCACAGTGTGGCATGGCGCCCGCATGCTGGCGCTGGTCGGTGACACTGCGCTGCCGAGGCGGCTGAGCGCCGCGGGCCATACCGTCGTGGCGATCACCGACGACGCGGCGACGGCGGCCAAGCTGAGCCACGTGGATCGCGTCACGCCGCTCCTGGCGCGTCCCGAGGCGGTGCCGACGGACCCGATCCAGTTCGAGGTCGTCTACTGCCATCAACGGCTCCATCACTACGATCTCGACGCCGCCCTCCCCCAGCTCGCCCGTGTGCTGCGCCCCGGCGGCTGCCTCAGCGCCTCGTACCTCATTCGGGATGACTCGGTTCCCTGGGTGCGCCGCCTGGCGGCCCTGCTCCGTCGCTTCGACCCGATGGCGATGAAGGGCGACTACGGCCACGAGAGCCTCAAGGCTCTCGACAACTCGAAGTACTTCCCCGAGGTCGACCAGCGCGCGTTCCGGGTCTGGCAGACCGTCACCCGGGACGACCTCGCCGCACTCGTCAGGGCGCAGCCCCTGGCCCGCAACCTCGACGAGAAGCAGCTCGCGCAACTGCTGGGCCAGGTGGGAGAGCTCTACGACGGCGCCGTCCGCCCGGGAGAGAGTCTGCGGTTGCCATTCCAGTTGCTGTGCTGGCGTGCCTGGGTCAGCCACGAGGAGTTGACGGGCCCAGTGCACTTTCCCGACAGCGGGCTCAACATCCCGCTCTGAGCCGAGTCTCGACGCTCGCCGCCGCCAGCGTCTAGGCTGGCACATACCGAAAGGAACACCATGCCAATTGAGCCACGCCACACACTGGTTGACATCAAGGACGCCATCTCCGAGTTCGTCTCGAAGGAGTCGGAGCTCGCAGCGGCCGAAATCAAGCCCGCAGCCAAAGCCGCCGGCATCGGATCGGGCCTGTTCGCCGGGGCTGCGGTCTTCTTGTTCCATGTCGTCTGGATGCTCGTCATCATCATTGCCCTGGCAGTCGGGTTGCTTCTGAACGCCCTGACGTCGCTGCAGCCTTGGACGGCGATCACCCTGGGCTTCGTCGCGAGCATGCTGTTCAGCCTCATCGTCGCCGTCGTCCTGTTCATCATGGGCAAGGGCAAGTTCAAGCAGGTGAAGAAGCCCGACGCGACGATCGCGGAAGCAAAGGCGACGATCGACGCCGTCACGAACGCCGTCGCAGCGCGCAAGCCCCACGCGGAGGTGGTGGTGCGCGCCGACGACCTCCCGCAGTTCCGCGACGCCGATCTGCACAACACCTTCGGGCGCCCGTAGACCTCCCAGTGGCCGATGTTGGCGCCAACTGGCAGGCTTGACCCATGATCAAGTGGGAGTACTTCGTCGCGCCGATCCTGTCGCACGTGGCGCAGCAGATTCTGAACAACTTCGGCTCGGAGGGTTGGGAGCTCGTGCAGCTGGCCCCCGGCCCCAACCCCGACACCCTGGTGGGCTACTTCAAGCGTCCCATCCCCGGAGAGTGATGACGGTCTCCGCACGCCTCGCTGAGTTGGGGCTGCAGCTGCCGCCGGTCGCGAGGCCGGTCGCGGCCTACGTTCCGGCCGCCCGCGTCGGGAGTCAGATCTGGACCTCGGGGCAGTTACCCACCGTCGACGGCGCACTGGTCGCCACCGGCAAGCTCGGCGAGGCACTTTCCGTCGACGACGGCGTCGACGCGGCTCGGACAGCCACGCTCAATGCGCTGGCCGCCGTCTCGGATGTGGCGGGGGGCATCGATCGGATCCGAAGCATCGTCAAGGTGGTCGTCTACGTCGCGAGCGACAGCGGATTCACGCAGCAGCCCGCCGTCGCGAACGGGGCGTCAAACCTCCTGGGCGATCTGTTCGGGCCGAGCGGCGCGCACGTGCGCAGCGCGGTGGGGGTCTCGGTGCTTCCGCTCGACGCGCCCGTCGAGATCGAGCTGATCGTGGAAGCGGATGAGCTCGGCTGAGGCCATCCACGAGGGGCTGGCCGCCGCTTACCCTGACGCACGCTGCGAACTGGACTTCCGCAGCCCGTTCGAACTCCTCGTCGCGACTGTCCTGTCGGCGCAGTCGACCGACCGCCGGGTGAACTCCGTCACGCCCGCACTCTTCGCCCGCTACCCGACACCTCTCGCGCTCGCCGAGGCCGAGCAGGCTGCGGTCGAGGAGCTGATCGGCCCCGTGGGCTTCTACCGCACCAAAGCGACCGCCATCATCGGCCTCAGCCGGCGCATCGTCGACGATTTCGACGGCGAGGTGCCCGCCAACCTGGACGACCTGGTGACGCTCCCAGGGGTTGGCCGCAAGACGGCGAACGTTGTGCTGGGAAACGCGTTCGACGTCCCCGGCTTGACGCCCGACACGCATTTCATCCGACTCGCCAACCGCTTCGGCTGGGTGGACAGCACCAAGCCCGACGACGTCGAGCGCGCCGTCGCTGCCCTTTTCCCACCCGAGGACTGGGTCATGGTGTCACACCGCCTGATCTGGCACGGCCGCAGGTGCTGCCACGCCCGGCGTCCTGCGTGCGGCGCGTGTCCGGTCCGAGACCTGTGTCCGAGCAGCCACCTCGGCGAGCAGGACCCGGCAAAGGCCGCAGCGCTGATCCGCGAGCCGAGAGGCTGAGCCCGAAGATCGGGGCGGGTACGCTGACTCGCGATGATTCGACGAGTTGCCTTGGCCGCTGCCGTCGCCGCGTCCGTCCTGGCCGCGGCGTGTTCGCCGACGCCCGATCCAGGTGCCTCGAGCCCACCCACCTCCAGCGATGCGGCCGACCTCGCGTCGCTCCGAGTTCAGTACGGCCTCCCGGAGTGCCCTGACACCGATCCGGCCGCCGACGCCATTTCCGGAGGCCTCCCGGCCACTGCACTGGCTTGCCTCGGCACCGACCAGGAGGTCAACCTTGCGGGGCTTCCACGGGAACCAACCATCGTCAACCTCTGGGCCCAGTGGTGCGCTCCGTGCCGCGAGGAGGCCCCCTTCCTGCGCGAGGGACTGGCTGAGCTCGACGGGGTGAACTTCGTCGGGGTCAACTACAACGACCCGAAGCTGGACTGGGCGGTCGAGTTCGCCGGGCTGGTGGGCTGGATCTACCCGCACGTCATCGACCAGGACAAGACGCTTCAGTCCCAACTCCGCGTGCCGGGCCTGCCCACCACCTACTTCGTCAGCGAGGACGGCAGCATCGCCGGGGTTCATGCCGGCCCGTTCGAGTCCACGGCGCAGCTGCGCGAGCTCGCCTCCGAGTATCTGGGGGTGGAGTGAGGCATCCCGACACCTTTGCCCGGCTGAGCGCTGCGCTCGTCGCCGGGCCGGTCACGCGGCAGATTGGGATCGATCGCCGGCCCAAGGGAGAGCGGTCCGCGGCGGTCCTGATGCTCTTCACCGACGAGCCCGACCCATCGCTCACGTTCGTGACCCGGGCGGAAACCATGCGTCGGCATGCGGGCCAGATCGCGCTGCCCGGCGGGGCGGCCGACGACACCGATCCCTCGCTGCAGTTCACTGCGCTGCGCGAGGCGAACGAGGAGATCGGCCTGGCCAGCGAACACGTGACGATCCTCGGTGAACTTCCGGCCCTCTGGGTGCCAGCGTCACGCTACGACGTCACCACCGTCGTTGCGGTGTGGCCCGGCGGTCACCCGCTCGAGGCCGTGGATCCGGCCGAGACGGGCGCCGTGCACTCCTACCGGGTGTCCGAGCTCGCCGCCCCGGACGCCCGCGTGATGGGCCGCCACCCCCTCGGGTTCGAGGGCCCCGCGTTCGTGCTGGGAGAGCAGTTCATCTGGGGCCTCACGGGTCACCTCGTCGACTGGGGACTCGATCTCGGCGGCTGGGCCACTGACTGGGACCGGTTCCGGGTCGTAGACGTCCCCGCCCGCTTCCTCCGCGACTGACGGCCTTCGAGCCGTCCCTGCGGCACGCTCTGACGCCAACGCCGCGCACCCCGACGCCAACGGCCAGGGCCTAACGCCAACGAGCAGCCGACGTCGCCCGCGGGACTCAGCGACGCCCCTGATATCTCGCGGGCGTCCCTGGAGGTCGTCGGCGTGTGGGGATGACCGTTGGCGTTTCGGTCTGTCTGTTGGCGTCTGCGCGCCCCTCAGCGTTCTACTGCTGAGTCTCACGGCTCAGCCAGCCACAGACCGTTCGACGGGCTACCTGACTCGACCACTGGTGTCGGGTCAAGTGGGACATTTCATCGAGGGAAAGAAAGAGGCGCGCGGGACTCCGCGCGCCTCGAGCCTCGTCGTCGGTCCGGTCAGTGCCTCCCCGCCGGAAGGACTGCGATGGACGCGTCCCCCTCGTCGTTGTAATTGATGAGTACGTCGTGCCATGACGTGATGTCTGGCCGTGAGCGGAGCAGCGCCCGACGCTCGCGTTCGGTCATGCCTCCCCACACGCCCCACTCGATGCGGTTGTCCAGCGCCTCGGCCAGACATTCGGATCGGACGGGGCACCCGGCGCAGACCGAGCGTGCTCGTTTCTGGTCCTTGCCCTCAGGAAATAATGCGTCCGCCATGTCGCGGCACTTCGCTCGCAGCGTCCATTCGCTCACCTCGGCGAGTGACATTTGCTGCCCTCCTTTGCGCAGTGTTTGTCAGGTGTCCATGACGCTAGCGCATAGGTCGACCATTGCAACAGGGGGTCTGCCCTAAGAAATTCTTCAGATTAACTGAACGGCGGGGTTTTAGGGCTCGTCACGTAGGATTGGCGACATGAAGTCTGTCTCCCTCAGCTCCAAGACTTACTCCCTGTTGATGTTCTTGGCTGTCAGCCTGCTGTCGGGGCTCCTGCTCTCAGGCCTCGCGGTGCCGTTCGCTGCGCTCGCGGGGGGCGGCGCGAAGCTCGCGGCCGACTCGCTCGAGCAACTGCCGACCGAGCTGGAAACCCCACCCCAGTCGGAGCGCTCGCGGATCCTGATGGCCAATGGCGAGGTGCTCGCCACGTTCTACGACGAGAACCGCATCTACGTCCCTTTGTCTGAGATCGCACCCGTCATGCAGGATGCGCAGATCGCCATCGAGGACCACCGCTTCTACGAGCACGGAGCCATCGACTTCAAGGGCTTTGTGAGGGCTTTCTTCAAGACCATCTCGGGGGACACGCAGGGCGCCTCGAGCCTCACTCAGCAGTACGTGAAGCTCGTTCGCCAGGACATCGCGATCGCGGCGGGCGACAAGGAGGCCGCCCGAGCCGCCACCGAGGTCACGATCGAGCGCAAGATCATCGAGGCCCGGTACGCCATGGCGCTGGAAGAGCGCCTGACCAAGGACGAGATCCTCGAGCGCTACCTGAACATCGCGTACTACGGCGACGGCGCCTACGGCGTCGAGGCCGCCGCCCAGCACTACTTCGGCACGTCGGCGAAGGAACTCACCCTCGATCAGGCGGCCATGCTCGCCGGCCTCGTTCAGAACCCGGTCGCCACGAACCCCGTCAAGCGCACGGATCAGGCGATCAACCGTCGCAACGTGGTGATCAACCGGATGGCCGAGCTCGGCATCATCAGCCAAGAGGTCGCGGACGAGACAAAGCAGATCCCGTTCGATCAGTCGAAGGTCGTCAACATGCCCAACGGCTGTATCGCCTCCGAGTATCCGTTCCTGTGCGACTACGTGAGGCTCACCCTCCTGTCGGACAAGATGCCGAGCATGGGGGCGACGGTCGAGGAGCGCGAGAACCTGCTCAACCGGGGCGGCCTGACTATCACCACTCTCATCAACTCGGAGGCACAGGCCGCTGCTGAGGCGGCCGTCGCCAACCAGGTGGCCCCCACCGACCAGGTGCTGGGCGCCGTCACAATGCTGCAGCCGAAGACCGGCCTCATCGTCGCCATGGCGCAGTCCCGCCCGGTCATGGGCACCGACGCCACCGCCGGGGAGACCTGGTACAACTACAACGTCGAGCGCTCGATGGGTGGAGCCGAGGGTTACCAGGCCGGCTCGACCTTCAAGACTTTCGCCCTGGCTGCGGCACTCGATGTGGGGATGACCCCCGACAAGGAGTACGACGCCCCCTCCAGCATCGATCTCACCGGTGAAACCTTCCGCAACTGTGAGGGGACCTTCCCCCTCTACGGCGAGTGGAAACTCGGCAACCAGGGCAACCGCGGCTACGGGCGCATCGACATGCGCGAAGCCACCGAGAATTCGGTAAACACCTACTTCGGTCAGCTGATCCAGGACGCAGGCGTCTGTGCCACGGTGCAGATGGCGGCCAAGGCGGGCGTCAAGATGGCGACGGGCCAGGATCTGGTGGAGACGTACTCCAGCATCCCCTCCTTCGTCATCGGCACCGCCGAGGTGACCCCGCTGTCGCTGGCGGAGGCGTACGCGACGTTCGCCAACCGTGGCATCCATTGCGACCCGATCATCCTTCAGGGCGTTCAGACGAAGGACGGCGCCGAACTCGAGGTCCCCTCGGCCAACTGTCAGCAGGTTATTCGTCCCGAGATTGCCGACGGCGTCAACTACCTCCTCCAGGGTGTGGCCGAGAACGGCACGGGTCGCCCGGCCGCTCTCCGCGATGGTCGTCCCCAGGCGGGCAAGACCGGCACCATCGACAACTACGAGGCGCTCTGGTACGCCGGATACACGCCGGAGATGGCCGGAGTGGCGATGCTCGCCGCGGACAAGACCCACCCGTTCTGGGAAGGAAAGTTCCCCCGCTCCCTGCGTCGACTGACACTGCCGAGCGGTTACCGGATTGAGGGATCGGGTGGCGGCGATGCCGGCTTGATGTGGCGCGGAGCGATGAGCGCCGCCGTGGCGGACCTCCCCAGGACTGAGTTCATCGAGCCCACCGACGAAATCCTGGAAGGCGTCGAGGTCCCCGTGCCGAGCGTGCGGGGGATGGGCTACAACGAGGCCAAGGAGGTTCTCGAGGCAGCCGGCTTCACCACCGAACGGGTGCGTGTTCACTCAAACCGTCGCCGCGGCACCTTCCTCGGCATCACGCCGAGCGACATGGCGGTGAAGTTCTCCACGATCAGGATGCGCGTGTCCCTGGGCCCCGCCCCGAAACCGAAGCCGAAGCCTGAACCCAAGCCTGAGCCGGCACCCGCGCCCCCGCCCGCAGAGCCGGCTCCGCCGGCGCCTCCCGCCGATCCGCCAGCAGACCCGCCCGCTGAGGAAGAGTCCGACGACTGATGCTCGGGACCATCGCTAAGGGAGCGGCGACGGCGGCAGTGGCGGCGTCCGCCGGCTTCGGCTGGGGACTCGTCGAGGCGAACCTCTTCACCGTCCGGCGCTTGGAGGCCCCCCTCCTTCCGCCGGGTGGGCAGCCGCTGAAGGTGCTCCACGTTTCCGACGTGCATCTGATGGCGGACCAGGAGGCGAAGCTCAGCTTCGTCTCGTCCCTGGCGGAGTTGGGCCCGGACCTCGTCATCAACACAGGTGACAACATCTCCGAAGCCCGGTCGGTCGAGGTGCTGGCCGATGCCTGGTCCGACTTGTTGCGGGTGCCGGGCGCGTTCGTGTTCGGCTCCAATGACTACTACTCGCCGATTATGCGCAACCCGCTGTCGTACCTCGTCCACGGCAAGTCAACCGGCGGCGGTAAGCGCGAACCGGATCTTCCCTGGCGGGAACTGAGGGACCGCTTCTCCGAGCACGGGTGGGTGGACCTGACTCATCGTCGCGAGACGTTGAACGTGAACGGGTACCGCATCGCGCTCCGTGGGACTGACGACGCCCATCTCGGCAGGGACCGCTACGAGGATGTCGCTGGACCCGCTGATGATGCTGCGGACCTCAACGTTGGCGTCACGCACGCCCCTTATCTCCGCCTGCTCGACGCGATGACGAGCGACGGCATGGACCTGATCTTCGCCGGCCACACGCACGGCGGTCAGGTCTGTGTCCCCGGCTACGGGGCGCTCATCACGAACTGCGATCTCGACACCCGCCGCGTCAAGGGTCTCTCGACGCACACCGTCGGTAGTCACACCGCGCACCTGCACGTCTCCGCAGGTGTGGGAACCTCGCCCGCGGCTCCCTACCGCTTCGCGTGCCGACCAGAGGTGACGCTGCTGACGCTGGTCCCGTCCAGCTGAGCCGCACCGGTTTCGCGGTTTGCCTCCGCGTCGGCTAACATTTCCGTTGGCCCACAGGGCCATCGGGGTGTGGCGCAGCTTGGTAGCGCGCGTCGTTCGGGACGACGAGGCCGCAGGTTCAAATCCTGTCACCCCGACGAAGTCCGAGAGAAGTGAGCAAGCTCCCTTCCTCGGACTTGTTGTTTTTCTGGGGAATGGGAGCTTGTTCACTTCCGAGGACGAGGAAGGGGTTGGAGGGACGTAGTCCCGGAACACCCCGACGAAGTCCGAGAGAAGTGAGCAAGCTCCCTTCCTCGGACTTGTTGTTTTTCTGGGGACTGGGAGCTTGTTCACTTCCGAGGACGAGGAAGGGGTTGGAGGGACGTAGTCCCGGAACACCCCGACGCAGGTCGAGAGAAATGGGCAAGCGCTCATCGCTCTCGACTTTCTGCTTTCCAGGGACTGGGCGCTTGTCCATTTCCGAGGCCAAGGAAGGGGTTGGAGGGACGTAGTCCCGGAACACCCCGACGCAGACCGAGAGGGTCGACGCCGCGGACCGGCCGGCGCCAACCGACAACACCGAACGCCAATCGAGATTGCACCTCGCCCGCCAGACTCAGCGACGCCAGCGAAATCTCGCGGGCGTCGCTGTGTCTCGGCGGCGTTCGGCCTTGTCTGTCGGCGTTTGCTGCTCGTGGTTGGCGTTTCCCTCCCCCGGTTGGCGTTTCCCTCGCGCGGTTGGCGTTTCCCTCGCGCGGTTGGCGTCTCCCGCTAACCACTGGCGTTGGCTCACAGCGGTTGGCGTCTACCAGCTCAAACCCCAGGAACCACAGGAAGCAGTGAACCGGGCGGCGGATAGGCTGGCGCTGTGCCGGCGGCGGTGGCTGGTTGGGGGGAGCCGCCATTTCGGGATGAGATGAGGCTTGGCTACCGAGCCGCGGGGCGACCGAGGGTTCAGTACTCCCGGTCGCCCGTCTCATGTCCGCACCGGATTCCCAAGCCCTCGGGGATTCCGGCCTCACGCAGGGCGGAGCACTCCGGCATCGCCTGCATCGCGAGTGCCACACCCCACACGCCGCCCACCTCGGCGTAGAGCGTGGCACTGCCCCCACAGCTGCCGTTCTCCGAGCCATAGACGTAGCCCGCGGGATGCACCGACGTGACCGTCATAGCGGACAGCAAGCACCCGGCGGAATCCTCATCCGCGAAGCGGGCGACGACGTAGTCCGCGAACCCCGACGGTGCACCTTCGATCC